>NZ_CP051481.1:346557-693115 GCF_012934855.1 Mycoplasma phocoenae | reverse complement strand
CCAGCTGAAAACACAGAAAAACCAGCTGAAAACACAGAAAAACCAGCTGAAAACACAGAAAAACCAGCTGAAAACACAGAAAAACCAGCTGAAAACACAGAAAAACCAGTTGACAACCAAGAACAACCAGCTGAAAACACAGAAAAACCAGCTGAAAACACAGAAAAACCAGCTGAAAACACAGAAAAACCAGCTGAAAACACAGAAAAACCAGCTGAAAACACAGAAAAACCAGCTGAAAACACAGAAAAACCAGTTGACAACCAAGAACAACCAGCTGAAAACACAGAAAAACCAGCTGAAAACACAGAAAAACCAGCTGAAAACACAGAAAAACCAGCTGAAAACACAGAAAAACCAGCTGAAAACACAGAAAAACCAGCTGAAAACACAGAAAAACCAGTGAAAACACAGAAAACCAGCTGAAAACACAGAAAAACCAGCTGAAAACACAGAAAAACCAGCTGAAAACACAGAAAAACCAGCTGAAAACACAGAAAAAACCAGCTGAAAACACAGAAAAACCAGCTGAAAACACAGAAAAACCAGCTGAAAACACAGAAAACCAGCTGAAAACACAGAAAAACCAGCTGAAAACAACAGCTGAAAACACAGAAAAACCAGCTGAAAACACAGAAAAACCAGCTGAAAACACAGAAAAACCAGCTGAAAACACAGAAAAACCAGTTGACAACCAAGAACAACCAGCTCCAAAAGAAGGAACTGAAACACCTACAACAAGATAATTATTAATATAATTAACAAAACAGTAGACATCGTCTGCTGTTTTTTATATTTATGTATTTAAAATAAAATTGACTTTTTTTTAAAACACTGGATGTGTTGTTGTATAATAAGTAAGAATTTATTCACCAAAACAAATTCATATATAAAAAAAGCATAAAAAGAAAGGAAAAAAATGCCAACAATAAGCCAACTTATTAATAATGGGCGTAAAAATAAAACAGTTAAACCAAAAGCACCTGCTTTATTGTTCTCACATAACTCATTATTAAAAAAAGATATGCCTATGCCATCACATTTAAACGTGGTGTGTGTACACGGGTAGGTACAATGACACCCAAAAAACCTAACTCAGCTACACGTAAATATGCACGGGTAAGACTTTCAAATGGAATGGAAGTTACAGCATACATCCCAGGAGAGGGACACAACTTACAAGAACACTCTGTAGTTTTAATCAGAGGGGGGAAAGTTAAAGACTTACCAGGGGTACGTTATACAATCGTCAGAGGAACACAAGATACAGCAGGAGTAAATAACCGTAAACAAGCTCGTTCAAGATACGGAGCAAAAAGACCGAAAGCGGCTTCTAACTAATTTAGTTAGTTAATTAAAAGGAGAAAATTATGTCAAGAAAACATGCAGCACCAGTACGTGACGTTTTAGCAGATCCAATTTTTAACTCTAAAATTGTTACAAAATTAATTAACGGAATTATGTTAGACGGTAAAAAATCAATCGCTGAAAAAATCTTATACTCTGCATTTGAAATTGTTAAAGAAAAAACACAAAAAGACCCAATGGAAGTTTTCAATACAGCAATTGAAAACATTACACCACAACTAGAAATTAGATCACGTCGTATCGGTGGATCTAACTACCAAGTGCCAGTGGAAGTTTCTGCAAAAAGAAAACAAACATTAGCACTACGTTGATTAATCCAATATTCACGTTTAAGAAGTGAAAAAACTATGGACTTACGTTTAGCAAATGAAATTATTGATGCTTCAAACAAAACTGGAGCTTCAATTAAAAAACGTGAAGATACCCATAAAATGGCTGAGTCAAACAAAGCGTTTGCTCACTTTAGATGATAGTTTTAAGCTAATATTTGAAAGAAATAAATACATAATATGGCAAGAGATTATAAATTAGAAGATTATCGTAATATTGGAATCATGGCTCACATTGACGCCGGAAAAACAACAACAACAGAACGTATTTTATTCCACACAGGAAAAATTCACAAAATCGGTGAAACACACGAAGGTGCTTCACAAATGGACTGAATGGCTCAAGAACAAGAACGTGGAATTACTATTACCTCAGCTGCTACAACAGCTTTTTGAAAAGGTAAAAGAATCAACATTATCGATACACCAGGGCACGTTGACTTTACAGTTGAAGTTGAACGTTCACTACGTGTACTTGATGGGGCAGTAGCAGTGCTAGATGCTCAATCAGGAGTAGAACCTCAAACAGAAACAGTTTGAAGACAAGCTACAACATACAAAGTTCCTAGAATTGTATTCGTTAACAAAATGGATAAACTAGGAGCTAACTTCAAAGCTTCAGTTGAATCAGTTCGTACTCGTTTAAACGGAAATTGTCACGCTATTCAATTAAACATCGGTGAAGAATCACAATTCAATGGTGTTATTGATTTAGTTGAAATGAAAGCATACGAATTTGATGGACAACCAAATGAAGATATGAAAAATATCGAAATTCCAGCACACTTAAAAGAAGAAGCTGAATTACTACGTCACGAACTAGTAGAAGCTGTTGCTGATTTTGATGAAGAATTAATGATGTTAGTACTTGAAGGTGAAGAAGTTGAACCTGCAAGATTGAAAAAAGCTATTCGTACAGCTACTTTAACATCAGAATTCTTCCCAGCAGTTTGTGGAACTGCATTCAAAAATAAAGGTGTTAAACTAATGATTGATGCCGCTGTTGATTATTTACCTTCACCTCTAGAAGTACCTGCAATTAAAGGACACTTAGGAGATAGTGAAGTTAACGTTACTGCAAGCGATGATGAACCATTTGCGGCATTAGCATTCAAAGTTATGAATGACCCATACGTAGGAAACTTAACATTCTTCCGTGTTTATGCCGGAGTTTTAGAAAAAGGAAGCTACGTTAAAAACTCAACAAAAGACTCAAAAGAAAGAATTAGCCGTATTTTACAAATGCACGCTAACAACCGTAACGACATTGATGAAGTGCGTACAGGAGATATTGCGGCAGCTGTTGGTCTAAAAGGAACAACAACTGGTGATACATTAATCGCTGAAAAATCTCCAGAAATTATCTTGGAAAAAATGGAATTCCCAGAACCAGTTATTTCTCAAGCTTTAGAACCAGCTACAAAAGCGGCAACAGAAAAACTTTCTCTTGCATTACAAAGACTTTCAGCTGAGGACCCTACATTTAGAACATACACAGATGAAGAAACAGGACAAACAATTATTGCCGGAATGGGTGAATTGCACTTAGACATTATTGTTGACCGTTTAAAAAGAGAATTCGGTGTTGAAGTAAACGTTGGAGCACCACAAGTTAGTTATCGTGAAACTATTACTAAATCTGCAGATGTTGAAGGAATTCATAAAAAACAATCTGGAGGAAAAGGACAATACGGACACGTTTGAATTAAATACGAACCAAACCCAGATGGTGGATTTGAATTCGTTGATAAAATTGTTGGTGGAAAAATTCCTAAAGAATACATCAAATCAATTCAAAAAGGATTACAAGAAAAAATGGATATCGGTATCCTTGCTGGATATCCAATGATCGATATTAAAGCTACATTATTCGATGGATCATACCATGATGTCGATTCATCAGAATTAGCATATAAAATCGCTGCTTCTAAATCACTTACAAAAGGTAAAGAACAACTTGGTACAGTTCTATTAGAACCAATTATGGATGTTGCAGTTACAGTTCCTGAAGATTACTTCGGAGATATTATGGGTGATATTTCACGTCGTCGTGGACAAGTTCGTGGAGATGAAACACGTAACGATGGTGTACATATCATTAAATCATACATTCCTTTAAGTGAAATGTTTGGTTATGCAACAGATTTACGTTCAATGACAGCTGGACGTGGAAACTACCAAATGTGATTTGATCACTACGAAAAAATGCCTCGTAACTTATCAGAGGAAATTATTAAAAAACGTGGTGGAAAAGTAATCGTTGATGAAGATTAATATAATTAAAAAACGCAACTTATAATTTGCGTTTTTTCTTATTTTTATTCAGTATATTAATGATCATTAAAGTATAATAAAAAAACAATAATCATAAGGAGGATATTTGTGAAAAAATCAAACAAAAGAAAAATTATCAGCGTAGTAGTGTTTATTGTATTTGCTGCATTTTTTGCTTTTGGTGCGTATCAAGCTTATATGCATTACAAAAATGTACAAACTAAAAAAGAGATTAACGAACATCAAAACGAAAAGGGGCAAGTCGCAATTGTTTCCACCAAAGATGTGGAAAAAATGTTTTATAAACCAGATAAATATTATCGTGTAGGACATTGAAATATTTTAAACTTCGGTGGTAAATCAAGTAATAAAAATAATGTTAAAGTTCAAGCAATTGCTGAAGCTATATACAAAACAAAACAAGATGTTATTGGACTAACAGAAATTAACTATGGTGATGGTGATAAAGTACAAAGAATTTTAGATGTGTTAAATAGTATTAATAACAATAACTCTTACAATTTGATAGTTCAATCAACTGATGATTCCAATGAATGATCAAACAAAGGAACCAGAGAACAAATTGCAATCATTTACAATAAAAATAAAGTTAACTTATTGCCATTCAACAATAGCAAAAAAGGTTTAAGTTATGGTGATACTCAAAAATTTAAAAACGAAAAAAATGAAGAAGTATCAATGAAACGTCCATTATACGGTTCGTTATTTGAAACCATTGATACAAAAAATTGTTTTGTAGCTTTTTTTGGTCACTTGGATAGCCCGGATGTTAAAGCTAAAAAAAGTGATAAACACCCAAAAGAACAAAAATCACAGTATAAAGATCAAGGAACTCAAGAAATTGCGGAAGCAAAACAAATTGCTAAAGCATTTAAATTTTATGAACAAAACTCACCTGAAAACACATCAATAATTTTCGGTGGAGACACAAATATTAAAACCCATAACAACAATTTATTCAATTTACCAGAGTTTAAGGATAACAATATCAAAAACTATTACGGAAATATGAATATATATAAAAAACAAGCCGCTAAATCTTGAGAACAATATGAATATTACGAAACTTCATTAGGAACTAAAAAAGGTTATGCTAATGCTTATGATAAATTGTTATTTTTAGAAAAACCAAATATAGACATAATTGACGAAGAAGAAAAAATCAACTCAATAATTAGCGATAATGAAAAAAAATATTCATCTGTTTCATTTAAAGCAGACATTGCAAACGGATTTAACAACGGACTTTGAGACCGTGAAAAATATAAAAAACTTTGACAACAAAATTCATCACAAAACACAAATTATCCTGGTGATTTTAAATTAATTAGAACGAAAATCAGTGATCATGCTCCAATATGAGTAGACTTTGTTATCACAAAATAATTTCTTAAATTATAGTTAACTTAGTGCGCTAATTGTTATCTATGTACATCTCTTGATATAATTAAAGTGTAGGATAAGATCCTACTAAGGAGATTTATGTACAAATATAAAGCTAAATTATTAGTGAATCAAAATGTTATTGCAAGTGCAAACACATTAGAACAATTAAAACACCAAATATTAAGTTTTAGAAGAAAACAAAAATACAACGAACACACATTCAAAAATGAAAAAATTCAAATAATTCATGTTGAACGTGATCATGTGAAAGGAAAACATAAATCTAAAGAAGATGTATTAACCATTGTTTAAACATCATAAACCAGCGAAGGCTGGTTTTTTTGTTGTTTTCTAGTACTAAATTGCTGCTTTTTCTATGTTTTTTTGCACTTTGATTACACTTATAAACAGACAAAAATGCTAAAAAGTAAATAAATTTGAACTTTAAGTTTAAAATTAAAGTATATATAAGGAGAGATATATGAAAATAAAATATGAAAATTTTAGCGATGAACTAAAAGAATTATTAGCAGTTCATGAAATGAGCCAAAAAGAATTAGCCTTACGATTAGGATTATCATTAAAGCACATGAATTCTGTGTTGAACAATGATATAAAAGAGATTACTGTTAAAGTATTGAGAGGCATTGAAGACGCCTTTCATTTAAAAGCAGGTGCTTTATCTGAGACATATTATTCATATACAGATTTAATGAAAACTAGAGAATTGGGTGAAAACGTCAATCTATATTTAAAAGAGTATGGTGTTAATTTCTTGATTAATAATCCACAGCTAAGTTACCCATTTGATATTTATATACGAGAAGATATGACTAATTATGAAAAATTAATGTGTTTAAAACGTTTTTATGGTGTGTCAAATTTAGAAGATTATAAAACATATCTTGATAATCACATATTAGCTGAGTTGAAAAAATATCGCGAAAAACCAAATACCTACGTTTGAATACGTTTTTGTGAATTGGGTATTGATCATCAACAAAGTGTTGGTACATTCCGTTCAAACCAACATCAAACAACATTTAAAAAATCATTAAATATTATGGAAATGAATATTCCTTTTATTGAAAAAATTCAAAAATTAAAAAAATTCCTTTTATCAAAAGGCATAGTTTTAGTTACAAAATCTTACATTGAAGGGTCAATGATTAATGGTATCACCCTTAAAAAAGGCGCTAAAAGATTCATATTTTTAAGTGACATGTCAAAACTTGAAAGTCGTATATTCTTTACTTTATTACATGAAATCGCCCATTGTTATTTTCCTAAAAAAACTGAAGATGAAATTGATGCTTATGTCGTTCATGAACATAATAAATGAATGAAAACATCAAACAAAAATAATTATTTAGCAATTTATGATGCAATTGAAGTTATTAAAAACATTCAAATACAAACAAAACGTAATCCAGGTGCGGATGTTTCAATTTTATGAGATCGTATTTATGCAAAATACCCAAATGTAATATTCGATCCAGAACAAGAGAAAGAAGTTATAAATGAGTAAAATTTTGAGTTCTAGAAAATATTACAATGGGCAACACTATTTTTTAGATGAAGAAAATCAAGTTATTAAACTTGAAGAAAACTTTCATAGAGATTTATTAAAAAACCCAGTAGGTTCTTTTAAAGGATTCAAGAAAATAGGTGGTTCTTCAATTGGGAATGCATTAAACTTGAATCAATTTAATAACGAATTTTTAGCTTTTTGTCACATCGCGAGATTGTCAATGCCAGTACTAGATCCTAAATATGTAAATGCCGGTGTTGCAATTGAACCTAAAATGATTGATTTATTAGAAAAAAGAACACAACGTATTGTTAAAACATTTCCTGCGCAAGAATACAATTATGATTATTTTAAACATAAACACGATATTCTCGGAGGAATACCTGACGGGTATATTGAATCTCAAAAAATTGTTATTGAAATCAAAACAGCCGGTGAGGCCAAACAAGCCCAATGAGAACAATATGGGATACCGTCTTCATACTTAAAACAAGCACAATTATATTCACATTTAATGGGTGCTAATCATTATGCAATTGCGGCAGTCTTTTTAAAGGAAGAAGATTATAAAGAACCTAATAATGTTGATGTTTCCCAAAGAAATACACTATTAAAAATATTTCCTTTAGACAAAACCGTGGCTGAAGATGATATTAAAAAAGTTGTTGATTGATTTGAATTATATTCTAAAAAAGGTATTTCCCCTCGCTATGAAGTTGCTCCTAATAAAGACTTAATTGAGTATTTAAGTTGCAAAAATTATGATGAATGATTTAACTTATATTTGAAATGAAGATCTGAAGGTAAAATAGTTGAAAATGAATAACAACATTTTTTTGAAATACAAACATTTTAAAAAATTTCATACTAAAAATCCATACTGATTAAAACACAGTGTGGAGGATTTTAAACTTAAATATAACACTGGCGAATATTTTGAAGAAACTGAAGAAAACGATGTGTGATTTAACTTACTAAATGAGTTTGAAGAATTGAAAGAAAATATAGATATTGATGATGAAAATTATTTAAAGTCATTAAATAATGTTAGCGGTTTTAAAACTTTTCATCGTATCAGTATTGCTCAAGAAAAATGAATTAAACAAAACTATCATGTGGAAGAAATTTTCACAGTACCTTTGAATAAAAAAAGCGAAGAAAAATTTGTTTTAACACAACAAGCAATAAATGATCCTAAGATTCGATTGGTAATAAATCCAGTGTTCATTGCTGAATACCAAACGAACAAAAATACAATCAAAGTTTTAAGCGCACCAAGCGCTTATTTAAAAGATAAAAAGACTTTTGTTTATAAGAGCGCATCAACTAATGTTAAAAAAATTGACTCATTACGAGTATTTTTTGATATTTCAATCGCAAACAAATTAGATATAGAAATTGAGGATTATTGGTTTTTGCTTGTTGATTCACATACATACCCGGAGTGTCAAACAAAAATAAAAAAAGAACAAATAAATCTTTACAAATTTGACTGATTCAATACATCAAAAAGCCCGATTAGTGAAACCAAAAATAAAACATTTGTTGAAGTCTTAAAAGAAAAACAAATGTATTTTAAAGATTTTATACAATTGGTTAAAACATATCAACCCACCCAGTTATATCCATGACAAGATCTAACAGAAGACAAATTAATATATAAAAGTATTGAACAACTTTGCGAAGTCTATGACTCAGATTATGCAAATAATGATGAATACAACGTATTATGAGAAGTATTTCCAAATCAATTTACTTCCCAAGATAAAGATGATAAATTAGTCTTTAATACTTTATGCAAAAGATTTGCGAATATCAATGGAATCAAATTATTAAACATTAAAAAACAGTTTTACGCCGGTGTTCATCCAAATGAAATCGATTATCCAAAAAATATAGGATATATTGTTAATAAATTCAATGTTTTTAATAATGATTGAGACATTAATATCTATCATTTTTTAAATAGAATTTTAAAAGATAATGCAATAACCGTGTGATTTGATTATGAAGGATACTCACTGCCATACCCTCCAATCGATAATGTAAAACCATATAATCAAATCGTTTCACAAGTAAGCATCGTGGTGACTCAAACCATTCAACATTCAAAAGATAATTTTGAATTCAAAATATTAAAAGATCATACAAAAGACATTGTGTTAGATCCGTTAAAAATATCTACAGAAGATTTTTTTGAAATTTTAAGTAATATATATTTAGAATCGGCTGACGCTTATGTAGTTTGAAATAAAGGCTATGAATCCGTAAGATCTAACGAAATGCTTAAGTATATGCAAAAAGCTAATATGGATAAAGATAAAATCGACCTAGCAACGCAAATGTATAATGAGATATTCAAAGAAAAATTAATCGATATTATGATTCCCTTTCAAAACAGTACGCAAAAATATTTTTCACTTTATGAACTTAAAGGCAAATTTTCAATTAAATTAGTTGAAAAAATTGTATCCCTTAATAAAAAGAATATTAATTTAGATCATTATATAAAGCCTTATAAAACATTAGAAATTAAAAATGGAATGATGGCTATGGAGACAACAATATCACGTTATTGTGGAACAATCGGGGATAAAGAATGAACCATTAAAGAACAGTTATTAAAAGAATATTGCCATAATGATGTTATTGCAATGATTATGGCTTGTGAGTTCTTATTATTAATAGTTAAAGAAAAAAAAGCGGATTTCATTGATCCCAACCAAACAATTTGATAAAAGTATCAATTTTATTTGATATTTTTTTTAAACAAATTTAGCTTTCTATTATTTAAAATAATGTATAATAACAACTATGCCGATTTAGCTCAGTTGGTAGAGCAACTGATTCGTAATCAGGAGGTCGTAGGTTCGAACCCTATAATCGGCACCAGCTTATAAAAAAATAAAAAAAATAAAAAAAAATTAAACAAATCATTTTTTTTAGGTTATAATATATAAGCAATTTAACGCTAGAGATTGCCGATATAGCTCAGCGGTAGAGCAGCTGGCTGTTAACCAGTTGGTCACAAGTTCAATCCTTGTTATCGGCGCCATGGCCCTATGGTGAAGCGGTTAACACACATGGTTTTCATCCATGCATTCGCGGGTTCGAGTCCCGCTAGGGTCACCATCGGACGATTAGCTCAGTTGGGAGAGCATCGCCCTTACAAGGCGAGGGTCGTGGGTTCGAGCCCCTCATCGTCCACCATTTGTTTAAATACACCAAAGAGACGCTATTGCGTCTTTTTTTATAGTTTTGTAAATATATAATTATATAATTATAATTAATAATTAAAAACCAAGGAGGAGTTAATGCCAGCTATTTCACAAGAAACATGAAAAGCTTATATACCAGGTGATCCTAACACTGCTTTTGCGTTAGGACCAATCAGAGTCTATTCATTATTAATTATGTTGGGTATGATATGTGCGATACTAACTTCATTATGATTTTGAAAAAGAGAAAAATATTCATTTGAATTATTCGCAACATTAGTTATTATTACATTACCAACAGCAATAATAGGAGCACGTTTATTTTTCATATTTGAACAATTAGAAGTCGGAAACAATGAGTACTTAAAAGCTAATTGATATAAAGTATGACATGGGGGACTGTCAATTCAAGGAGGTGTTATTGTAACCACGATAGTGGATACTATATTCTTATGATTCCACAGAAAAACTATTGATTTAAGAAAAGCATTTTCAATAGTTATACCTACCATATTAATTGGTCAAGCAATTGGACGTTGAGGGAACTTTGCTAACCATGAGTTATTTGGAGCTGCAATCAGTGCAGATGATGCAAGCATAAGTTTCTTGCCATCATTCATTATAAAACAAATGTATATTCAAGTTGATGGGGTATCAAGCGTAAGAGTACCTTTATTCTTCTATGAATCAGTAGCTAACCTGTTTGGATACATTGTTTTATGTTGAATATTAAACAAATACAACTGATTAAAACCAGGTTCTACTGGAGCAATGTACTGAATTTTCTACGGAATCACTCGTGTTTCAATGGAAAATTTACGTTACGAACATTATAAATTTTATGTAGTTCTTTCGATAATTTATATTGTATTAGGAACACTTGCTTTATTATATTTTGAATTATCACCAAACAAACGTTATACACTTTACAAAGTATTACCATCTAAAAAACCATGAGTAAACAAAATTAATTATTTCTATGTTTGAGAAGATTCAGAACAATACATATTACGCAAAGCAAAAGAAGCACAAAGAAAAGCACTATTAGAAAGAAGTAGATAAACATATGAAAAATACTCAATACGACGTACTAATCATTGGTGCTGGTCCTGCGGCCTTAACTGCAACAATATACACAACAAGAGCCAATTTAAAAACAGCTTTTATTGAAAAAGCTGTTCCCGGAGGTAAGTTATTAAGTCAATCAAAAATAGAAAATTATCCCGGAGATAAACTTATTCGTGGCGATGAGTTGGCATTGCGTTTGTTTGAACATGCCAGAGAATATGGTGGAGAATATTTATATGGTGATGTTATTGAAATTAGAAACATTGAAGATACATACAAAGAATTAGTACTGGCAGATGGTACCGTGTATACCACTAAATCAGTAATAATCGCTTCTGGTATGGTTAACCGCATACCCACAGATATAATTAATATTGATAAATTTAATCACAAAGGAGTATCATATTGCGCTATTTGTGACGGTCCCTTATTCAAGGGTCAACCGATGGCTATTATTGGCGGTGGTAACTCAGCTATTGAGGAAGCTTCATACGTAGCAAGCATTTCGCCAAAAGTATATGTGTTTGTACGTGATGATATAATTGCTGAAAAAGCCTTGGTTGATGAATTAAAATCTAAAGACAATGTGGAAATTATTAAAAACTCTTCAATTGTAGAACTACAAGGCGATAACACATTACAAAAAGCAATAGTAAAAGTAAATGATGAAACAAAAGAGTTTGAAATTAATGCTTTATTTCCTTATATAGGATTTTTACCAAGCATTGAATTTGCTCAAAATTTGAACATTTTAGATAAAAATAATTTTGTTATCACAGATGAAAATATGGAAACCAGCATTCCAAACATTTTCGCAATCGGTGACGTTAGAGCTAAAACCATTAGACAAATCACAACAGCCACAGCGGACGGAACCATTGCTGCCAAGGTATTAACAAACAGATTATCATAACAAACAAACACTTGGCATAGTGTTTGTTTTAATAAAATTTATTGCTAATAAAAGTTATAAAATTATTAAGAGGTGATTATGGAAATAAAGGAAAAAATTAATACAATATCTAAAAATTATAAAAGATTTAAAGACATGGAAACTTACAATGAATATCTTGATGCATTTCAAAATTTAAACAAGGTTGTTTATAAAGAAGGTGCTGTATCAACAAAACACAAAGAACTTACAGCTGTCGCGATAGCAACTAGCCAAAGATGTGAACCATGTTTAATATCACACATCAAAAAAGCTATTATTGCTGGTGCTACAAAAGAAGAAATAATTGAATCTGCATTAGTGGCTTGTGCATTTAGCGGGGGCCCAGCATTAAATACTGTTATTCAAACAGTACAAGTTATTATTGAAGAATATATAAAATAAAAAAAAGAGCAAGCGCTCTCTTTTTTTATTGGTGATTTAACATTTGGCTGCCCTTGTTAGATTCGAACTAACGCGTGTCGGTACCAAAAACCGATGCCTTACCGCTTGGCTAAAGGGCAATATATGGTGGGAGGGGAGGGATTCGAACCCCCGAACCGTGAGGAAGTGGGTTACAGCCACCCGCGTTTGGCCACTTCGCTACCCTCCCGTATGTTGCTTGTAGAACATGCAAAAATAATTATACATAAAAAAATAAATTTTTAACATTTTTTTTATATTAGTTCAAAAACTTGATTTTTTTGCAGTAAAGGTTATAATGTTAATACTTTAGTATTAAATATTTGGAGTTAAAATGAGTAAAAAAATAGAAAAAATAACACCATTAGCAGAAGATTTTTCACGTTGATATCTTGATGTTGTTAAAAATGGTGATTTAATAAGTTATGGTAAAACTAGGGGTACTATTGTATTCAAACCATTATCATTTGGTATATGAGAAAATATCCAAAAAAATCTTGATGCAGAATTTAAGAAATTAGGTGTACAAAACGTATACTTTCCTTTATTAATTCCTGAATCATTAATAAATAAAGAAAAAGATCATGTTAATGGATTTAATCCGGAACTTGCAACCGTTACTGAAGTTGGCGGGAAACCATTGAGTGAAAAATATTACATAAGACCAACCAGTGAAGTATTATTCAATGACTTTTTTAAAAACGAAGTGGAAAGTTACAATGATTTACCATTAGTATACAATCAATGAGCAAACGTAATGCGCTGAGAAAAAACAACCAATCCTTTTTTAAGAACAACTGAGTTTTTATGACAAGAAGGACACACAGTACATGCTGATGCTGTTGAAGCTAGAAAATTAACAAGAACAATGTTGAAAACATATGCAAAATTTTTAAAAAATTACTTAGCAATTCCAGTAATTCAAGGTAAAAAAACACCGAGAGAAAAATTTAGTGGTGCTTGTTCAACATACACAATTGAAGCAATGATGAAAAATGGTCGTGCATTACAAGCTGGTACAAGTCACTATCTTGCACAAAATTTCACTAAAGCCTTTGACATAACATTCAAAAACGCTGAAAACAAAAGAGAGTTTGCATACGGTACATCTTGAGGAGTAACAACTCGTTTGATAGGAGCATTAATAATGGCTCACGGAGATGATAGAGGGTTAATAATACCTCCAAAAGTAGCTCCTGTACAAATAGATATTCTTGAAATATTCGGACATAAAGATCCAGCTGTAAAAAATTTAGCTAAACAAGTTAAAAAAGACTTATCAAAATTCTTTAGAGTTAAATTAGATGATAGCTCAAAAGGTCCTGGATTTAAAGCGGCAAACAGTGAAATTCACGGTACACCAATTAGAATTGAAATTGGTTCAAATGAAGCCATGAATAATTCGGTAACAATCGTAAGAAGAGATACCCTTGAAAAAGTCACAGTTCCCTTTACCAAAGATTTGAAATCAGTAATCAGAAAGATATTCACTGATATTCACAATAATTTATATAATGCTGCATACGATCGTATGTTAAATAACATAGTTACTTGTGATAATATGGAAGATTTTAAACAAAAAATCGATGAAGGTAAATGAGTACTTATGTCATTCTGCGGTGATGAAGACGCCGAAGCATTTATTCAAGAAACAACTGGAGCCACAGCTCGTTGTATTCCCTTTAAAGATCCAATTCATATTGAATCAACATCATGTGTATTAAATGGTAAAAAAACAAAACGTAATGTAATCTTTGCTAAAGCATACTAAAAAATAATAAATCACATAAATTATTTATAATTTTTATATATATTAAGGAGAAATTATGATCAAAAAATTAACAGACGCAAAAGAATTAGAAACATTAAAAGGAAAAACATTTTTAATTTTTAGTGCTCCATGATGCTCAAGTTGTACAATGATTAAACCTGTTGTTGCCGATTTAGCAGATAAACACCCAGAACTTACAGTTATTACTGTTGAAGTTGATGATTTTCCTGAATTAACAAGACAATATGGTGTAAATTCAATACCAAGTTATTACGTATTTGAAGATAACAAAGTTGTAAATTCAGGTGTTGGTTTTAACCCATTACCTCAATTAGAAAAACTACTTTTGGGTTAATTTAATGCAATTTAAACCGCAAGCAATCTTTATTGATTTAGATGGTACATTGGTTGATGCTAGAAAAAAACAAATAAGTGAAGAAAATAAAAACGAAGTTATAAAAGTTAACCAAACAATACCTTGTTTTATTTCTACGGGTAGAGGGTTAAGTGAAGAATTAATTAATACTACTCAAGAATTAGGGTTAGATTATGGTGTTGCTCAAAACGGAGCAATCATTTATGATCGCTCTGGGAAAATAATTAGAAAATTTACTATAAAAGATTCTACATACGAACAATTATTTAAAAAAATAACAAAATTTAAAATTCCTTTTATAGCTAATTCATCCAAAATCATTTATTCGAATTCATTAAGTTCAAAATTGATACCTTTATTTAAAAAAGAGTACAAAATTGAAAAAACAAAAAACGCTCAAAACTTAACAGATATAACAAAAATACTATTACTTTTTTCAAGTGCTAAAAAAGCCAGAAAAATTCAAAAATCATTTTCAAAAGAATTCAGAGATTTAAATGTATTGTTAGCTTCCAACCACGCAATTGAAATAAATGACATTAATGCTTCTAAAGGTAAGGCTAATAGTTTCATTTGTTCGTTAAACAACATCGATCCATTAAAAACAGTTCATATTGGAGACAGTATGAACGATTCAACAACAGCTCAATATATGGGTTGTTTAATAGCTATGCAAAATTCTTCAGCTGATTTAAAAAAAATCGCTTCAGAACAAGGTGAATATTTTAAAAAAGCTGGACTTGCTAAAATATTGAGAAAAATAGCAAACGTTTAACACTAGTGAATAAAACACACATTTTATTGATAAAAAAATCTATTATTATAGGCTTTTATCAAATGTAATATGTTGTGTTTTTTTTATAATTTAGGAAAAAACAAAATAATTACAAAAAAATGTTAATTTTGCTTTTTTTTGTTTATAATACTAATGCACAAATTAATAGCTATGTGTTGCCACCATAGCCAAACGGCCAAGGCAAAGGTCTGCAACACCTCGATTACCGGTTCGAATCCGGTTGGTGGCTCCAAATATGCGCCCGTAGCTCAATTGGACAGAGTGCTTGGTTACGGCCCAAGAGGTTGTGGGTTCAACTCCTGCCGGGCGCGCCATATCATTAAATTGACCAAAAAAAACCAGTGTTTCTGGTTTTTTTATTTTTCTTTATTAATATCATAAATTTGATTAGCAAGTTTAGCTGTTTTAACAAATTCAGGATTTTCTAAATATGTTTTTTTAAGTTTTAACAAATTATTTAATTTTACCGAATTTTCTTCTTTAGCTCTTTTAAAATCGAAAAACAATAATACAGATTGTAAGAAAACGATAACCGAAGAAATTATTGCAATAACCATAAATATTTGTCTTAATGGTAAATATTCATTAAAACGAATAGCGAATAAGTTTAATAAAACTTGCAATGAAGAAACAACCATAATCACTAATGCAATAATCAAATAAATCAAATGTGATTTTCAAAATTTACGGCGATACTTTTTAAATTCTGATTCAACGTTATTTAATAAATCATTATTTAGTGTCTTGTTTGTCATTTTCCATAACCTCTCATGATATTCCACATATATTTGAAACATTGATATAGTAATTTAAATTTCTATTTTTAGAAAAATATTCACCAATTTTTTCTTCTCATAATAATTTTTCTAGTTGAATTTTTTCTAATCTTGATTTGTATAAAGATATTTTTTTACTAATCACAAAAAAACCTATTAAACTTGTTAAGAAAGTTGTTAATGCTGCTATTCCAGTCGTTATTAATAAATAACTACTGAAACCATTGAATAAACTTCAATTAAATTTGTAATAAAGCTGTAATGTACCGAATATTGAAATAATGAGAGAAACAACCATAATAGCTATATTTAAAATATAAAATCAAAATGAAAATAAATTAACTCTAAATTTTAGTTTTTTTTCCATTTTTTTAACTCATAATAGTAAATCGTCGTGCATTATTCATCCTCTTTTCCTGACAATACATTAAACATAACATTTTTTAAATTGGCTTTAGCTTTTGGTGAAGCTATTTTTATTATTTGTTGTATGTTATATTCGAATATTTCATCAGTCATTGATTCGTCGTTTATATATAAAGTATGTAAATAATCCAATAGCCGATAAACGCGTTTATATGATAAAGTTCTTGAGGTTGCTTTTATTATTGCCATCACTATTGCCATGACAAATAAAAATATAGTACATACCGCAACTGATATTGTTAAATACATGTTATTTTCAGTACTTTCCGGATATTTTTTAATATATTTAACGCCTAAATGAATTGCATATGAACTCAATCCAATAATTGTTAAATTAAGCAGAATTACTGAAATACTGATAATTCTCTGTAATAGCGTTTCAATTTTTATTTTTTTGGCTAATTTATTACATGTTTTATCCATGTAAATCATTAATCTTTTATTTACGTGTTGATTTTCGTTATTAATATTTTCCATATATAAATGATAACTGGAAAAAAAATAAATCATAGTTTTTAGCACTCTTTTATAAAAAGTGCTAAATCAGTGCTAAATTTAGTATAATATTTTTATTAAAGGGGAAAAATGAAAGAACTAAAAATAAAAGATGAAGACTTGTTGAAAAAGATTGTAGAAACATACATAGAAACAGGACAACCAGTCGGTTCTAAGTATTTATGTCAAAGATACAGTATGAAATGTTCACCAGCAACAATAAGAAGCAGAATGGTATTGTTAGAAGAGGCTGGATATATAGAAAAGAATCACACGAGTAGTGGTAGAATACCTTCAATAAATGGTCTGGAATACTATACGAAAAAACTAGTATACAATCCCAAAAAATATTTGCAGGAAAAATTAGAAGATGCTTTAGCAAGAAGAAGACTTTCAATTGACACGACTATAGAGCAAGCTGCTTCAGTAATTTCTGAAGTAGCTGGGTTAACTCTTGTTACAACTAGTGATAACAGTGATGAAGTATTGAAATCTATTTCATTAACTGTTTTATCTGAAACATCTGCAATAATTGTATTAGTGTCTTCAAGCGGTAGAGTTGAATCAAAAATGTTTACATTTGATAGCAGTAAAATCGCTATTGATGATGTAAGAATTGCAGTGCGTTTATTCAAAGACAGATTAATTGACACACCATTAGTAGATTTAAGAATGAAAGCAATGGCTTTGAATCCCATATTTGCTACTCAAGTAAAAAACTATGAATTACTTATTCAAGAATTTATTCGTTCAGTATTCATCTTTGAAGAAGAGCATGTTTCACACGTTTATAATAAAAATCAAATTATTTTATCAAGAGATATCACTCGGGAAGGAATTACTGACGTATTGGATTTCATCGAAAATCAATCTGTATGAGCAGCATTAGAACACGATTTAGACGATGAATGTTCAATTAAATTTGATTTAAACAGACCTAATATAAGTTTAATTTCAAAAAAAATTGATTTTAGAAACTCTAAAAACATAAAAGAAGTAACAGTTGTTGGTTCAAATAGAATGGATTATGATAAAGCGTTCGAAGCATTAACAACAATGGAAAAATTATTAAAAGAAACGGCTAAGGAGTAAAAATGAATAAAGAATTAAAAATTGAATTATTTGATAATCTAACTATTGATTTAAAAATAAAAAGCAAAGATGTAAATGTCAATGATGTAGTATTAACAAAAAAAGAAATTATTATCGGATTCAATCAAATTGATAGATTTGTAGAAGATTTTATTATTAATCAATCCAATTTAATATTGGACAAAGAATATAAATTTCACAACAAAGACAAAACCTTTAACTATATATTAAAAATATTAAAACATAAAAAAATTTCAAAAGCTCACAGAATGGATAGACAAGCTTTAGTTCAAATGAAAATGAATGAAATGAAATATATGGATGAAATCACCAAATATTTATTAAAAATTAATGAATTAAAACAACAAATTGAAAAGCTAGATGAACAATATAAACAAAGTGCTCAAGTGTTTCAACAAAAAGCTCAAACAGAATTAAACAAATTAAAAGAACAAACATACCAACACACTCAAGAAGAAATTGCGCATATCAAAAAATATGCATTACAAGATTTCTTTGAAGAATTCTTATTAGTATTAAACAATTTAGAAGTTGCGGCAAATTCTGGTTTAAATTCAACCAACTCGGAAGTGCAAGCATACACCAAGGGATTTGCGATGCTTTTAAATAAAATTGAATTAATTTTATCAAATTATAACGTCACAAAAATTACACCTTTAGTTGGCGAAATATTTGATGCTAATGTGCATCAAATATTTGAATTACAAGATGCGGATAAACAAAAAGACAGCATTTTAAAGGTAAAAAGCATTGGTTATAAACTTCATGACCGTGTGATTAAACCAGCCTTGGTTATAGTACAAAAATAATTTTTTAAAAAGCAATTATTATGATGCTTTTTTTGTGAAATAAAAAAAACAAAATTTTTTGTAAAAAAAGTTTTTTTTTATTTATAATAATAAAGCATTGTAAGCGCCTCCTTAGCTCAGCTGGCAGAGCAATCGCCTTGTAAGCGATAGGTCGTAGGTTCGAATCCTATAGGTGGCACCATTATGCGCGAGTGGTGAAATGGCAGACACGCTAGTTTTAGGCACTAGTGCTTCACGGCGTGAGGGTTCAAGTCCCTCCTCGCGCACCATGTCAACTTATTGACCAACTGCATAAGCAGTTTTTTTTTTAATTTTAATAACAAAAAAAACAGCGTAAACTGTTTTTTAGCTATTTATTGCATCTTTAATTTTATTTATTTTTTTAAGTGCTGCAAGTGTTTTTTCAAGTACTGGAATTGCTAAATCGCATTCCTCATCAGTCATTTTTGCAAATTTTGAATCGTCATTGTCAAAGTATTTTGTTATTTTGTTATTTGCAATCATTTCACTAAAATCTTTTTTACCATCTTTTAAGCTTTTGATTTCATTTGTCAATTCTTTAACTTTACTTTGTTTTGAATTTAATGTTGTACATGAAATTGCAATAAAAGGTGTAGCGATTGCTATAGATGCACTTGTAAGTGCTAATATTTTTTTAGATATTTTCATATGTTCCTTTCGTTTTTTCTATGTTTTAAATATATCGAGAATTGACATTCTTGTCAACTAAATTAACTACTTTGGACATTATTTCCGTGTAATTCAGTCTTTTTGGTAAAATTAGTATACTTGTTTAATAACATATATTAATATATGTATTAATTTATAAAGGAGTTGTGAAACATGTCTGATCAAAAACAACACGAATTAAAACAAAAATTCATAAACACAATTAGCAAAGTGGTGGGCATTATTGGTTTAACATATTTAGATTTTGACAAAGAACCAATTGCATTAGATGACGATCTTGATGAATGCATTCAAATTGAAGTAACTAACAACAAATATGTAAGTATCAAACTAGCACTTATTTTACTTTCAAATGTAAGCGTTAAAAAAGTTATGGAAGAACTCGAACAAGTAATAACATATACATTGAAATCAGAAAAATATCATTTAAAAACGCTAGACGCGTTCGTTAGAAAGGTTGAATAATATGAACGGTATTGAATGAAAATATGCGATGATTTCCGCATCGAATAATTTAGGTAATTTTAAGAACACAGTTGATAGATTAAATGTATTCCCAGTTCCAGATGGCGATACGGGAACAAATATGCATGCCACAATCAATGCAGCTAAGGAATATTTGACAAATTTAGACGAATCTCAATGTGTTCATATTGGTAAATTAACATCTTCAATTGCTCAGCAAATGCTATTAGGTGCAAGAGGAAACTCTGGTGTTATTCTATCGCAAATATTCCGTGGCTTCTCTTTATCATTGGCAGACAAAAAAACTATTGAAACAAAAGATATTATAAAAGCTTTTAAAAGTGCGAAAGAAACAGCGTATAAAGCGGTACTTAAGCCAGTTGAAGGAACATTATTAACTGTAATTAGAGAAACAAGTGAATATTTAAGTCAATTAGATGAAAAAACAAGCATCCCAGAATTATTCGCTTTAGCTTATGAAGAGGCGTTGAAAAGTTGCAATAATACACCCAATTTATTACCAGTGTTAAAAGAAGTGGGTGTCGTTGATTCTGGTGGATATGGTTTAGTTAAAATCATTGAAGGTTTAAGTTTGTTTTTCCAAAATAAACCTGTAGAGCTTTCAGATCAAGGTGAAGAAAGCGACATTAATGCTCTGATTAGTGAAACAGAAATATTCGAAGGTGAGTTCGGTTATTGTACTGAATTTATAATCAATTTAGATAAGCCAAATAAATTTAATAAAGAATATTTAATTAAGAAATTAGAAAAAATTGGAAATTCTTTAGTTGTTGTTAACGACGAAAGCTACTTAAAAGTTCATATTCATGCTTTAAAACCAGGGAATGTTTTAAACTCAGTTCAATCGCTTGGTGAATTTATCAAAATCAAAATAGAAAATATGACACAACAAGCCAACAATTCGAAAAAACATGTTGAAAAAGAAAGATCTAAAAAATCTACAGGTGTTACTCAAGAAATTGATATGAATGAAATCATTTCAGCTAAAAGTGGACTGATTTCATGCCATTCAGGTAGAGGGATGTCAAACATAGCAAAAGAATTTGGTGCTCACTGAATTATTGAAGGTGGTCAAACAAATAATCCATCAACAAAAGATATTATTGAAGCTATTAATAAAATTGAAGCTGAAACCATCTTTATTTTACCTAATAACTCAAACATAATTTTATCCGCACAACAAGCTGCACAAATTGTTGAAAACGAAAAAAATGTAGTTATTATTCCAACCAAAACTCAAGTTGAAGGGATTAATGCTGTAATGAACTTTAATGAAGAAAATTTAGCTTTAGACAATGAAGAAAATATGTTAGATGCAATTAAGTCAACCAAATCAGCAGAAGTTACTTATGCAGTAAAAAACACTAAAATCGATGGAATGAAAATCAAAAAAGGTCAATTCTTAGCAATCACAGATCATAAAGTATTATCCACACACCGGGATGCTAATGAAGCAGCCATTGCTTTATTTGATGAACTAATCGATGAAAATTCTGAAATGGTGACAATTTACTATGGTCAAGATGCCTCTGAATCAGATGCAAACGAATTAAAAAATTATATTGAATCAACTTATGATGTTGAAGTTGAAATATACAACGGTGAACAAGCATTATATCCATATTTTATTAGTGTTGAATAATGAAAACAATAGTATTTGATATTTTGAATAATGATAATGGTTCATCACAAGCGCTTGCAGCTGCAGTTCAATTTGCAAAAGAAAATAATAATTATAAATTAAAACTATTCGGAGATAGTACTCAAATAAAGGATGTTCAACTTCCTGACAATATTGAATTTGTACATAGTCCAAATTTATTGAAAAAAACTGAAAATTTAAGAGATGTTTTACGAACAAACAGTTCAATGCTAGATGCAATTAAAGCATTAAGTGAACCAGACCATGTTGCAATTTTGAGTAGCGGTGATTCTGGCTCATATTTAACTATGGCTACATTGAAAATAAAAAGATTAAACAACATATCTAGGCCAGCATTTATGCCGTTAATTCCAAAAAGAAAAGATGGTTCATTCTTGTTATTGGATGTTGGTGCGAATTTAGAAGTTAAAGCAAATTATTTAACAGAATGAGCGAAACTTGGTTCGTTGTTTTATTCTACTATGAATAACACTCAAAAACCGAGTGTGGCACTGATGAACATCGGTACTGAAGATTACAAAGGACTTGAATCACACAAAGAAGCCAATCTTATATTAAAACAAAATAAAAATATTAATTATTTAGGGTTTATTGAACCTAAGGATATTTTTGATAAACAAAAAAATATTGATGTAGTTGTTTGCGATGGTTACGCTGGTAATATGATTTTAAAAACTATGGAAACTTCATTTTTAACAATGGGGAGACTGATTAAAGAGGCAATTCTTTCAACTTTTGTTTCAAAAATAGGCGGTTTATTAATAAAGAAATCAATAAAAAAACTTGGTAAGAAATTTGATTATCGTAACGTTGGGGCTGCTTATGTAATTGGTTTAGAAAAAATCGTATTGAAAGCTCACGGTGGCAGCGACAAAAAAGCATTTTTAGGAGCTTTGAATCAAATTAAAATTGCGATTGAATCAAATGTTATTGAAAAAATGAAACAAGAATTAAGCGAGGAAGCAAATGTATAATTATGATTATCTTGGCGAATTATTAGAGTGTTTAGAAATTGATAAAAAAGATTGTGTACTGTCACAAGATCTTAAACAAGCATTCACTCATTCGACGTTTGCTAATGAAAAAAGAGAATTTAATTCATATGAATTACACGAGTTTTTGGGCGATTCAATTATTCAATTTTTAGTAAGTAAGTATGTATTTGAAAACTATAAATATTTAGACGAAGGTAAAGCCACTACATTAAGAGCGACAATAGTAAAAACTGAAACATTGAAAAAATTTAGTACTGATTTAGATTTATTTAAATACTTGCAAGCATCAAAAGGAGCAACGAATTTGTATAAATCTAAAAAAGTTCATGCTGATTTATTTGAGTCATTTGTGGCTGCCGTATACATAACATATGGTATTGAAAAGGTAGAAAAAATATTATTCAAAACACTTTACCCAGAAATTGATAAAATGGTAAATAAAGAGAATAAGGATTCCAAAACATTGTTTCAAGAATTGGTACAAGCAAACAATATTAGTGTTGAATATGAAACATCGAAACATATGGAAGGTTTTGTGTCAATCGTAAGTTTTAACGGTACTAAATACGGAACAGGGTTTGGTAACAACAAAAAAGAAGCTGAAGAAAATGCTGCTAAAGCCGCTTTAGATTCAATGCAAGTTTAAAAAGGGAAGAGGAATATGAAATTAATAGAAGTTCAAGCACATGGTTTTAAATCATTCGCAGATAAAGTTACACTGAAATTTGATGGGGGAGTAGTAGCTATAGTTGGGCCTAATGGTTCAGGAAAAAGTAACATTAACGATGCAATAAAATGAGTACTTGGTGAGAGTTCATACAAAGCATTGCGTGGGGATAACATGGAAGATGTAATTTTTGCTGGTTCAGAAACTGAAAAAGCAATGGATACTGCCGAAGTTACATTGACTTTTGATAACAGTGATAGATCGGTAAATATACCTCATGATATTTTCACAATATCACGTGTATTAACAAGAGGAAAAGGTTCAAGCTATTTCATCAATGGTAAAGAAGCATTGATGAAAGACATTAAAGAAATAGCGATGCAAAGTGGAATTAGTAAATCTTCACTTGCAATAATTTCGCAAGGTACAATCAGTGATGTTGCTGAAGCTACACCAGAAAGACGTCGTGAATTCTTTGAAGAAGCAGCTGGTACAAGTATGTACAAAACAAGAAAAGCAGACGCGCAAAGAAAATTGGTAAAAACAGAAGAAGCTTTAGTGCATATTAACTCTATTGCTAACGAAATGGAAACGCAATTAAAACCTTTACAAAGACAAGCAGAAAAAGCTACAGTGTATTTAGATAAGGCTAGTCAATTAAAAGAAGTTGAAATAGCATTACTAGTACACGAAATGACTGAGGCAAAAAATACATTGAAAGATATTTTTGAAACACACGGTAACTCAGACGAAATTATTAAAGATTTAGATCAAAGAAAACAACAAAAACAAGCTAAAGTAGAAGCCGTATCCTTACACCGTGTTCAGCTAGATACTCAAATTAATGAATATGAAAAAGAAATAAAAAGAATAACTGACGAGATGAGCGACTTAAAAGTGCGTAATGAAGCAGCAAATCAACGTCGTGAATTAATTAAACAAGGTAAGTTAAATGTAACTTCTGAAGAAAAAATAGCTGAAAACAAAGCTGAATTAAACGAATTGAACCAAACAATTGGTCAATTGAAATCGAATAAAGTCGCTATTGAAAAACACAATGATGAACTTGGTGAAAAATATACTGAAATTAGACTAAAACTTTCTGAAGCAAAAAGTAAATTGGATCATCACAACGACCAAAAAATGCGTTTATCATACAATTTACAAAATTTAATTGAAACAAGAGACAAACGTACTAATTTAACAAAAGGTACAAAAAGCATTGTTGAAAATAAACACTTATTCAAAGGATACCGTGGTACAGTTAGCGAATTATTGAATGTACCTGAACAATATGTAAAAGCAGTTGAAACAGTATTGACCGCAGCACTGCAAAACATTGTAGTAGATACTCCCGAAGTGGCTGTTCATGCTGTTGAATTCCTGAAAAAGAACCATGCAGGGCGTGCAACATTTATCCCATTAAGTTCAATAAAACCAAGATTTATGCGGGAAGATCATTTAATCGTCGCGCAAACTCAAGAGGGCTTTTTAGGAATATTATCAGATTTAATTAAAGTTGGTCGTGAGTTCGATACACTTAAAAAATTCTTATTAGGGAACATTTTACTAGCACAAAACATTGACGAAGCTAATAAATTATCTAAATTATTAGAAAAACGTTACATGGTTGTTACGTTAGATGGTGACTTAATTCGTGTGGGTGGAATTATTAGTGGTGGACAAGTTCAAGAAGCAACTAATACATTTGCACTGGACGAAAAAATAAAAGCTATTGAATCTTCATTGCCTGCAATTGAACAAAAAATAAATGAATTAACTTCTATATATGAAGAATATTCACTTAAATCAGAAAATATCAGTCAAACACGAATAGAATTAAGTGTGCAAAGCGCAAAACTTGGTCAACAAATTCAAGATGAAACAAGAAAATTCGATTCATTAAGAGATGAAATTGAATCAATAACAAATGAAAAAATAACTCTTGAAGAAAACATTGATTTTACTGAAACTATTACTTCAATAAGTGCCAAACGTGAACAAGTTGAACAGTTGTTAACTATAAAAATTAAAGAACGTCAAGATGTACAAGCAGATTTAAACACGCACATTAAAGAAAAAGAAGAGATTGAATTTGAATTTAAACGTGTGTATGCCGCTCGTGAGCAATATATGAAAACTCAGTACAATGCTGAAAACACAATCGCAAATGCCAAAGAACGTCTAAGTAAAGAATATGAACTAATGTTTGAAACAGCTAAAGAATTATATTACAACCCAGACATCGATTATGCTGGGGCTAAATTAGTTGTTGATGAATTAAGAGCAGAAATTAAATCACTAGGACACATTAATATTGAAAGTATTGAACAATTAAAAGATGTTCAATCACGTTATGATGACATTATAGCAAACCAAAGTGAATTAAAAAACGCTAAAGATACAATTGAACAAGCTATTGCTGAAATGGACAAAATTATTATCGAAAGAATAAGAACTACCGTAAATCTTGTCAACACAGAATTCAAATATGTATTCAATAAAATGTTTGGTGGTGGAATGGCTGAAATTCGTTATACAAATCCAGATGACTTATTAGAAACAGGACTTGATATTATTGCTCAGCCTCCTGGTAAAGCAATCAAAAACTTAAAACTATTTTCTGGAGGAGAAAAAGCACTTATTGCTATTTCATTATTATTCTCTATTATTAAAGCAAAACCTTTACCTTTATGTATTTTAGACGAAGTTGAAGCCGCATTAGATGAAGCTAATGTTATTCGTTTTGCTGAATTCTTGCATAAATTGAAAGTTGATACTCAGTTTATTGTTATTACCCACCGTCAAGGAACAATGGAAAGAGTAGACCACTTATACGGGGCAACAATGCAAAATAGAGGTGTTACAACATTTTTCTCAGTTGAATTAAGCAAGGCAAAAGAATTGGTAGAACAACAATAAAATTTACTCGTTTAAAACGAGTTTTTTTTTCTATAACTAACTCTTTAAAAAAATAAATAAAGAAATAATTTAAATTATTAACATTGTTACTAATTGTTTATTTAATATGAGCACTCATAAAAGCCGATATATAAAATACAACTGCTGTAGCTTTTGTTTTGTCATTGAATTGAATACTTTATTAAAGCTAATTTTTTACTGTTTTTTTCTTAAATAAAGTAATTATTTTTTAATATATTACAATTTTAAGTCGTCGATACATGTTATTGATTTTTTAAATGTAATCATAAAACTATTAAAAAACGCGAAAAATTGATTCAAATATGTGAATTTTGTTTTTTTGATCTTGAACTTTTATAAAAAAATTATAATTTACATATATAAAATATAAAGGAGCAAAAATGAGTAAATATACAGGTAATATTGATGCTGAATATGATTTAATAGTAATTGGTGCTGGTCCTGGTGGATATTTAGCAGCCGAAGAAGGTGCTAAACATGGATTAAAAACACTAATTGTGGAAAAATGTTACTGAGGTGGAGTGTGTCTAAATGTTGGTTGCATTCCAACTAAAGCACTGTTACATGCTACAGAAGAATTTCATAAAGCAAAAACAGGTGAATTGAGTAAATTAGGATTTACGTTTGATGCGGATTCAGTTCAATTAGATTGAAATGCATTGCAAGCACAAAAAGCAAAAACAGTTACTAAATTAACTGGTGGTGTTAAAATGCTTATGAAAGGAAACAAAGTTGAAATCATCGAAGATACAGCTGAGTTTCTAGATAACAACGTATTAAAAGCTGGAGACAAAGTTGTTAAAGGTAAATATATGATTTATGCCATGGGTTCACACTCAAGAAGATTAAACTTACCAGGCTTTGAACAAGCATATATGGATAAAAAAGTTGTTACATCAACCGGGTTAATCAATATTGAAAGTCAACCATCTTCACTAACAATTATTGGTGGTGGAGTTATTGGAGTTGAGTTTGGACAAGTGTTTGCCACTGCGGGAACAAAAGTTACTATTTTACAAAACCTTGATCGTGTTCTTGCAAACTTAGACAAAGATGTTACAGACGAAGTTCAAAAACATTTGAAGAAAAAAGGTGTTGAAATCATATTCAATACAACTATTAAATCATACGAAGATGATCATGTTGTTTACGAAAAAGATGGAGAAGAATTTAAAATAAAATCAGATATTGTTTTAAGTTCAATTGGACGTATACCAAACACTGGATTTTTATCTAAAACAGATGTAAAAATTGGACAACGTGGAGAAATTGTTATTGATGAAAAATGTAAAACCAATGTGGAAAATGTTTATGCAATTGGGGATATTACAGGGCAAAACATGTTAGCGCACGTAGCTTATAAACATGCAGCGATTGCAGTATATGACATTTTAAATAGGGAAGGAAAATGCAATACTGAAATTAAATACAACCCTCTAACAGTTGCAGGATGTATTTACACAGATCCAGAAATCGCATCAATTGGTTTAACCGAAAATGCAGCAAAAGCACAAGAAAAAGAATATATTGCAACTAAATGAAGTTTCGCATATGTTGGTAAAGCTATTGCAGCTCATCGTGATTACGGATTTTGCAAATTAGTTGTGGATAAAAATAATGGGAAAATTTTAGGAGCTCAAATCATCGGAGCAAATGCTACAGATATGATTACCGAAATTGCTCTTGCAATGGATAATGATTTAAATGTGTTTGATTTAGCAAATTCAATTCATCCACATCCTACATTTAATGAAATCGTTTGAGAAGCCGCAAGACAAGCTGTTCACAAATTGGAAAAATAATATTTAAAATTAGCATCACTGATGCTAATTTTTTTAATAAAATAAAAAAAGAGGTTAAATTGAAAACAATAATTTTTGCAACAACAAATAATCATAAATTAGAAGAAGTGAATCAAATTCTTAAGCATTGTAAAGCAATTGCTTTGAGTCAAAAATATGATGTTGAAGAAAATGGAACAACATATGCAGAAAATGCATTAATTAAAGCTAAAGAAGCTTATAAAAGATTTAAACAACCGGTTTTTGCTGATGATTCAGGTATTGAAATAAAAGCTTTAAATCACTGACCAGGACTGAAATCTGCGCGAGTATTAAATACAGAATACAAATTAAAAGAAATATATGATTTGTGTAAAATGAATAATTATAATGAACTATCATTTCACTGTGCCATTGCTTACATAGATGCAAATGGCATTGATCATATATTTACTGCAGTGATTGAGGGCAAGTTGGCTTCGCGATTTTGTGAGTACGAAGATACATTTGGTTATGATCCAATTTTTGTTCCAAACGGTTCTGAGATAACATATGCTCAAATGAGTAAACAACAAAAAAATCACTGTTCACACCGAGCAATTGCTTTAGCTCAATTTGAAGAGTGATTAAAAAATAATGAATAGTTATTTTTTGAAACTTTCATTATATAGAACGTGCGCTACTTTTGCTATCATTGCTGCATTATCAGTGGAATAACATTTTTCAGGAATTAAAGAATTTTCATGCAATGTTAAAAACATTTCTCTAATACCGGAGTTAGCACTTACACCACCTGCTAGCACTATGCTTTTTGGTTGGTATTCTTCAATAACGTTAACCATTTTTTCCTTTAAATAATTAACTATTAAATTTTGAAAGTCAGTGGCTATTTTTTTCACTGGTATTTCTTCATTTCTATTTACATAATTATTGATTAAATTTATAAATTGAGTTTTAATACCACTTAATGAAAAGTCATATTTGTTTTCAGTTACCGGAAATGAATATTTAGAACAATTAAATTTATCTTTGTTAGCTGATGCAATTTTATCAATTAATGGTCCGGCAGGATGCTCAAGATTTAATTTACGCCCTACTTTATCATAACATTCTCCAACTGCATCATCAAGTGTTTGACCAATGATTTCAATAACAAAAGGACTATGAGCATACAGTAGCTGAGTGTGGCCACCCGATATCAATAAACATACAGATGGGTATGTAATATCTTGAGTTATTGCAGCAGAAAAGAAGTGCCCTTCTAAATGATTTATAGGTACAATAGGCTTGTTTAATGCAATAGCTAAAGCATTAGCCGCTAGATATCCAATTTGTAAAGCACCAATTAAACCAGGATTAGCTGTGTAAGCAATTAAATCAATTTCAGTAAAATCAAATTCTTTTGTTAATGATTTAATTGCTTTATGGATGTTTTGGACATGTAATCTAGAAGCGATTTCAGGTACAGTTCCCCCATAAGGTTTATGATCTTCAATTTGACTTATCGTTATCATATGAATAACTTTTTCATTTTTCATGATTGCAACGGATGTGTCATCATGACTTGTTTCTATAGCTAATATAGTCATTATTCACCTCCTATTTTAGCTTCGTGAAAGTATGTAGTTTCCAATGAATCAATATCAGTAACTTCTTTAAAAATTGATTGATATTTATTGAAATTATTTAACAATTCATCGTAATCTACTGAATCAAACAATTCGGTACTAATTTTATTACTTTCAATACTATCATCTTTATTAAAAATAATTTGATAAGCACTATATTTACTTGCTTTAATGTGAATAACTTTTTTATTTGTTTGTTTATTAATTAACTCGTGAGTTTGATATGTGTGCAATTTAATTGGTTTAAAAAGAGCGATTGTGCGACAGTATACTAAAGCAATTCTTGAACCTGTAAAACTACCTGGTCCAATATTAAAATACATGTCAGTAATATCATTAATATTAATGTTGTTTTCATTTAAAATTTGATTAACAATACGTGGTAATATATCTACTTTTTTCTTCAGTGATTCAAGTTTAACCATTGAAACCAATTTTGAATCCTTTCCTAATAAAGCTATGACTAAATCTTCTAGACATGTATCAAAAAATAATTTCATTAAATAACCTCTATTTCAAATATTCTATTGTTGTCTTTCATAACTATATTCACATTTATGTAATGTTTAAAAGAATGATTAATTTTTTCAGGTCATTCAATCACAACGATTGAATCTTCAAAATAATCTTCAAAAGCTTCCAAGTCCCCGCGTAATTTGTATGCATCTATGTGTACTAAATTCGGATATATTAACATACCATTAAATGTTGGGCTGATAATGGTTTGCTGAATTCCCATTTCTTTTGCTAAATATGTCGTCAAAGTTGTTTTACCGCTGCCCATTTCCCCATTCAATAAAATTGCTTCGATATTTTCAAATGACAATAAATATTTAGCAATAATACTTAATTCTTCTTTTTTGTTTATTGTAAATAATTTACGCATTTTTCAATAAATCCTCTATTGTATTTTTTGAAAAATTTTTAACCAAATAAGAACCCACTACTGCTAAGTTTGTACCATTTTCAAATGTTTTTTGAATAGTTTTATCATTAATTCCACCATCCATTTGAATTATTGTGTTTAAGTTATTTTCAATAATGTATTGTTGTATTTCCTTAGTTTTGTTTAGAGTATTTTCAATAAAACTTTGCCCACCCTTACCTGGGAAAACACTCATAACTAAAACTAGTTCAAAATGTTTAATATATTGCAATATATTGTTAATATCAGTATCCGGATTTATGGCTATGCCAAGTTTTACATCTTTTGAATAATTTTGAATAATATTTTCTAATTCTTTTTTATTCACTGCTTCAAAATGGAATGTAATAATATCTGAAAAAGCGCTAAATTTATTTATATTTTCTTCAACATTTTCAACCATTAAATGAATATCCATGGTGTGAGATTTTGTGTTTTCGTATATTGATTTAATTGTGTCGAAACTCAAAGCTGTATTTGGGACGAATTTACCATCCATTACATCATAATGAACATTTGTTACTCCTCATTCAATTAATTGATTAACATATTCAGTGTATTTTGTATTATTAACATCTAATATTGATGGACTTATTGTTTTCATTTTACTCCTTTTAAAATATTAATATTATACTGGTAAATAATAATAATTATTTATTATCCGTTATCTGAATATTAAATATAATATTATTTATGAACTTTAAAAAAAATTTATTTGTTTACGGAACTCTTAAAGACGAGTTTTTTCAAAAACACATTTTTAATAAAAAAATCAATACTCAAAAAGCAACGTTGCAAGGATATTCTATTATTAATGATGATTTGAATTATTTAAACATTATTGAAGATAAAAATGGATTGATAGAAGGGTATTTATTGAAATTAACAAAAAAACAATTGTTTTTTGCTGATTTATGAGAATCGACTCCTTTGTATAAAAAAAATAAAAGTGAAAGTACTAACAAAAAGAAATAAAACAGTCAATGCTTTCGTTTATCAACGAAAAAATATTGGAAAAGTTTATAAAAATTCTAATGTAAATATATCCAAAAATAATCAGCAAGCTGTTAAAGAAGTAATTCAATTTCATAAATATATAAAAACCTTAAATTACAATAACTTATGCGAATTTATATTATCGTTCAATTTAAATACAACTAACAAACAAAAGTTTATAAATACTGATCAAACATGATTCTCAAATTTGATTCAAAATATAGCAAATATTGCTATAAAGTCAATTGATCAATGTGAAATATCATTAAATTCATTAAATAAAATCGCGGGCATTGTTTGTATTTTTGAATATCGTCAACATACATTTTTATGAATTTTTTCAGATGTTTTAAACTATGATATAGAACTTATTCAATTATTGAACAATCCTCAAAATTTTAAAATAAAATCGCTAAGCATAGAACATGAAAAATTAATTACTGTATGTGAATATTTAAAATTGCACGGATTCAATAGCTATAATAGTTTTGAAAAACATTTATTCAAACTTCGTAAAAATCCTTTTGATTGAATAAATAAAAACAAACATAACATTCATATAATAAAACACAATAATGACTATGAACAAAAACTAATTACGAAAATTAAAAAAACAAATCTACTGAAATAAATTATCTATGGGTATTTATAAAATTTAATTTTTTACTCATATGCAAACATTTTTTTAAATTGTTTTATTTTTATCTTGTTTTTCATTTTTAAAAAAACTTCTTTTAGTAATTTTAGTTACTTTTAGTATAATGTATAAATAGTTAATAAATTAAGGAGTTTGAAATGGCTGAAGAAAAAAAAGTATCTACAACATATTATGTAGTTAACCACAAAGACGTTTTAGGTAACCCGGGTTGAGGTGTTAAAGTTAAAGGTGGTAAAATCCTAAAACACACAAGAACTCAAAAAGAAGCTTTAGAATATGCTAAAAATATAAAAAATTGTGAATCAATTTTATTACAGTCTAAAGACGGATCTTTTAGAAAACATTAATATGTATAAATTACTTGACGGTAAAATAATAAGTAATGAAATTAAAAAAAATATTCAACAAATAATCAATGATAACGAATTAATTTCATTGCCTAGATTAGGTATTGTGCAAGTGGGTAATAATGAAGAATCAAATATATACATTAAGCATAAACTAAAATTGGCTCACGATTTAGGTTTTGAAGCTGAATGTATACGTTTTTCAGAATTTGATTCAGAAAAATATGTAATAGATCAAATTAAAAAAGTTCAAGACCAATATGATGGTCTTATTATTCAATTGCCTTTGCCAATAGGCTTCAATACTCAAAAAATTTTAGACACTATTGAAACAAATAAAGATATTGATGGCTTAAATACTGAAAACGTGAATAAATGTAAAGAAGGCACATCTCTTTATCTGCCGGCAACTGCTTTAGCTGTAATTTTTATGCTAAAACATTTTGGAGCAGATTTAATTAATACTAATATCGGCATTGTAGGAGAGTCAAACGTCGTTGGAGCTCCTATTAAAAACGAGTTGATTAGATTAAATAAAAATGTTATTTCATATAATAAACATTCAGATACGTCAAATTTAGCTCAACACGATATTTTAATTGTAGCTACCGGAGTCAAACATTTAATTAAAAACAAAGATGTGAAACAGGATGCAATAGTGATCGACGTGGGCATTCACCGGGATAAAAATAATAAAATTACTGGTGATTGTGATTTTGATGACATTAAAGACAAGTGTTTAGCTATAACTCCTGTTCCAGGTGGTGTTGGGCCCATGACTGTAGTTTGTCTTGTATTGAATTTAATTAAAGCATATACCATCGCTCATCCTGAATATTCAAACATATTCGCGCCAATTTTAAAAAACATGTAAAAAAACAGGGTTACCTGTTTTTTTATTCCATTATTAGTTCGTTCGGTGTTTCGTCATTGTTTTCTAGTTTGTTTGTTTTGCTAAAAGATTGCAATTTGTTTGAAACAGTCGAAGCATTTTTTTTAGCTTTTTGAATACTTTCACTTGCTTTTTCTGCCGATTTTGCAGCGTTTTCAATATTAGTCATTAAGTATCCATAAGTTTTTTGAATACCGTGTAATGATTCAATAACATTTTTTACATTTTTATTCATGTCAACTTGTTGCATCATGAAAGCTGTATTTTTTAACATTACATAAATGATTGAAGGCCCTGCTGGTATAACTTTGAATTTATTTCATAATTTAGACACAAATTCAGGTTCATCACGAATTAAAGCATGTAGTGATTCACTTGGAATATACATAAGCGCATAATCAGTGGTTACATCGGCAATAATATATTTTTCACTAATTTCTTTCGCTTGTTTTTCAATTGCATTTAATAATTCTTTTTTGTTAAATGCATTTTTATCTTCTAAAAAAGTTTTGTATTTGGCGGCACTAAATTTTGAATCGATAGGTAGTCATATTGTTGAACCATTTTTAGTTGGATATTTTACAGCAAAATCAACAATATAATCTTTGTTTGGATCAAGTTTGCATTGTTCTTTAAATAAATCAATCGGCATTATATCTGTGATAATATTTTTTAAATGTGTTTCACCAAAAGTACCATAATTTTTTGAGTTGCTGAATAATGTATTTAACTCTGTAACTGATTTTTGAATGGTTTGAAATTTAATCATGCCATCAGATAAATTACTCATATCTTTATTTAATCTATCGAAATGATGATTCAAGCGATCGTTTAAATCCTTGTCCAATTTTTCACTGAATTTTTGGTTAATTTCTTCCATTTTTTGTTGTACTTTATTGTGAATCTTATCAATAGATTCATTAAGTTCTTTTTGAATCATTTTAGATAAAGCATTTAAATTTTCATTATTTTTATTGTTGGCTTCACTTAGTAATGAAATTTGCTCTACTCATTTTTTATTTAAATTCATATTTAGATCGTTATATGTTTTAATTTGAGTTTCGTTTTGTGTTTTATTAAAGACATTGATACTGTTTTTTAACTCTTGGACATTGTTATTCAAATATATTGACTCATTTTTGAATTTTTTTTCAATTTCTTCTCGCAGTGCATCATTTCTACTTGAATTTGCTTGAATCAACTTATCAATTGTCTCTTGTTGAATTTTATTTTGACTGAATGTTTCGTTAATTTTATTGTTAATTTCAGTCAAATCAGTATTGTAATTGTGTTGATTATTTTTCTTAAGAATTTTAAATAAAACTAAGCAAACAATGCTTTGAGTAAGTAAAATGATTATCAATATTGATAAAATGGCTATTTGCATTATTTAATAATGTCTTTTCCGAAATAAGGTATTAGTCTCGATGGTATTGAAATACTTCCATCTGGATTTTGGTAATTTTCTAATATTGCAGCTACTATACGATCAATAGCGACTCCACTACCGTTAATAGTGTTTGCATAACGGCTTTTACCGTCTTCATCACGATAACGAATCATAGCTCTTCTAGCTTGGAAGTCATTAAAAATTGAGATGGATGATACTTCACGATATTTTTGCTCGCTTGGTACTCATAATTCTAAATCAATAGTTTTAGCACTACTGAACCCTATATCTCCTGAACATAGTAATAATTCTCTAAATGGGATTTCCAATAATTTTAAAATACTTTTAGCATCTTCAACAGTATCAATGAAATCTTGTTGTACATTTTTGTGATTTGATAATTTCACTAACTCAACTTTATGGAATTCATGTTGGCGAATTAAACCACGGGTGTCTTTACCACCACTACCGGCTTCTGAACGAAAACATTTTGTGTATGCCACAAATTTTTTAGTTTCTTTTAAATCGATAATTTCATTGTTGTAAATGTTTGTTACTGGTACTTCCGCAGTAGGAATCAATCAAAGGTCTTCACCTTGCAATTTATATAAATCTTTTTTAAATTTAGGTAATTGACCTGTACCATATAACATTTTTGAATTCACTAAGTGCGCTGGCATAAATTCTTCATATCCATTTTGTGTATGCACGTCCAACATAAATGATGCTAAAGCTCTTACTAATTTTGCTCCATCTTTTTTATATAAAACAAAACGTGATTCAGCTAATTTCACTGATCTTTCAAAATCAATAATGTCTAAATCTTTAGCAATATCGTAATGTGCTTTAACACCTTTAACAAGCCCACGTCCTAAATTTGGATACTCATTAATAACGACATTATCATCCTCATCTTTACCTACTGGCACTGATGCATCTGGAATGTTGGGAATTTGCAATGCTAATGTATCAACTTTCTTATTTAAATCGTTTAATAAAATAATTTTCGATTCAATTTCTTCTTTTACATTTGCTACTTCATTCATACATTTGGCAGCCAGTTCCTCATTCTTGTTTCTCTTGTGAATTCCGATTTGTTGACTCAATTCATTTCTTTTGAATTGCAATTGTTCTACTGAATGATTGAATTCATTTCTTGTTTTAACTAGTTTAACTAATTCTGTTACTTTTTTTGTGTTAAATTTACGTTTTTGTAAACCTTTAATCGCTATTTTTTCGTTTTCTATCAATCATTTTAAATCTAGCATATATACTCCTTCATCTTTTTTAGTTTGCTGTACATTATTATAATATTATTGACTCTTAAATTTCTAAATTAATCAAAACGATTTAATATTATTTTTTTGTCTTTGATATATATAAGTAAAAAAAATTTAATTACATTAAAAATTATTTTTTAGCCTTGTTAACAATTTGATAGATCGGTTTTTAAATTAAAGTTTTGCGTTACAATTGTAAGTATGGCAAACATAGTAAAAGGAAAATTCGATAAACAGATATTTGTCTCTAATGACGGTAGCTTTCGTTTAAACTCATTCAGGGTGGTGGAAGTAAAGGAAAAAGATGATGATTTTGAAATGTCGAGATATAAAACAATTACACTAAGAACTGAATATATTAACTTTGATTTTACTCAAATGTATGTATTGGAATTACTACCTATTAAAAATTCAAAATACAAATCAACATATATCATAAAATCGATGGAAGAATCAAACGACATTGATTATTCGCACATTATTAAATTTTTATCATCAACCAGATACAAGGGATTGGGTGAAAAAACAGTTCAAAAGTTATTGGATCAACATGGTGCAGATATCTTAGAAAAGATAAAATCAAAACAAATTACCAATGAAGATTTGAATATAAAGGAAGATGTTTATAATTTATTATTACTTGATTTAATTGAAGATCAAGAAAAACAAAGGTTAAAATTGTTCTTATTTGAATGTAATTTAAGTGAATATTTTTTTAAAAAAGTTATTTCATTTTGTAGCGCTGAAACATTTTTTGAAAAATATATGCATGAACCTTGATCACTGTTTTATGTATTGGAAAACATCACATATACAGATATATTAAAAATTGCTTCACATAAAGCCGTCGATAAAGTAAATACTCAAGAAGCGGACCAAGCACTTATTTATTCAATACTGGACGAGCACTTAAACAGTAGTGGTAACACAAGATGTTTAATCAATACATTAAAAACCGTGTTAATGGCTAAAAAACCTAATATGTTTAAAGATGGTGATTTATATTTCAAAACTTGTTTAAGAAACATGAATGAATTAAAAATTATTAAAATTCAAAAGCCCGCTTTAATCACAACGACTAAAATGTTCAATTACGAAATATTGATAATGTCAAAAATAAAAACTGTTGAAAATAAAAAAATAACAACACCACGTATTGTTAAAAATGATTTATTGGATCCAGTGCAAAAATACGCAGTGGAACAGTCATTATCTAAACCATTGACTATAATTACAGGAGCCCCTGGTACAGGTAAAACCTTAGTAACAAATGAAATTATTAAATTGTTAAGAAAAGATTATTACGAAGATGATATTGTTGTTGTTACACCCACGGGAAGAGCAACAATTAATTTAAATAAAAACTCATTAGTTAATGCGTCAACTATTCACTCGTTATTAAGATATGATACTGAGACTGGTGAGATAGGAATCAAAGAAGAATCATTGAAAGTTAAAGTATTGATAATTGATGAGTTTTCTATGGTACCCACTCCATTATTTGCGACATTATTATCAAGAATTAGTTCATCCACCTTACAAAAAATTATTTTAGTAGGGGACAAAGATCAATTACCAGCTATTGGGCCAGGATATTTATTGAATGACTTTATCGAAAACAATATTTTTAAAACAATATTTTTAGAAAAAAATTATCGTCAAAACGAAAGTCAGGGAATAATTGATGATGCTCGTATGATTAATGAAATGCAAATGCCTGAATTTACACATGAGTCATCACAATTCAAAAATGTTCCTGAGTCAAAAGAAGAATTTGCAATTGATATTTTAAATAAAGTTAAAGAATTAGCTGATTCAGGTTACACCAAAGAACAAATTGCAGTTTTATCACCAATGTATCATTATCCGACAGGAATTAACAATTTAAATGTCTTATTGCAGAATGAATGAGTAAGTCGCGAAAACTCTATTGGTTATGAAATTAATGAAGAACGTAAAGTTTATATAAATGATAAAGTTATGCATACTGAAAACGACGTTAAAAAAGATATATTCAACGGTGAAATAGGATATGTGCAAAGAATTGGTTTAGAAAATGGTACATCTGGAAAAATTAATTCAATCACTGTTTTATATGATGGGGAAAAAACAGTTAATTACACGTTATCGGAATTTACAAGAAAAACGATGTTAGCTTATTGTACGTCAGTACACAAATATCAGGGCTCAGAATCGGATATTGTATTGACTGTGTTGTTTTCAGAAGCAAAGCAGCTATTATCAAAAAAATTAATTTACACAGCAATTACAAGGGCTAAAAAATTGTCAATAATATACGGTGATGAAAACGTTTTATGAACAGGTATAAACAATGATGACGATTCCAAACGTTCAACATCTATCAAATATCTATGAGACAGTATGGATAAAGGAGAAAAATGAAACTAATAATTGGGTTAGGTAATCCAGGTAGCGAATATGTAAACACAAGACACAATGTGGGATTTTCAGTTGTTGATCAATTAGTTGATGATCTTGGTCTGAGTTCACAATATAAAGAAAAATTCAAAGGTTTATTTATTAAAAACGATGATTTTATAATAGCGAAACCATTAACATACATGAATTTAAGCGGTGATTTTGTTCAATCAATTACACAGTTTTACAAAATTAATGTTGCAGATATTATTGTTGTTTATGATGACATGGATCATAATGTTGGTTCGGCAGTTGTAAAATCCACTGGTTCAGCAGGTGGTCATAATGGGATGGGCGACATAATTCAAAAAATGGGTACAAAAGAAATTAGAAGATTAAAAATTGGAATCGGTAGACCAAAACAAGATGCTAAGAAATTCGTTTTAGGTACATTCAATAGTATAGAAAAACCAGTGATTGAACAAACGATAAAAAGAAGTGTCGAATTTCTTAAATCATTTTTATTCAATGATATTCGTTTTGCAATTACACAATTCAATACAGAGAACAAATAATGAATAAATATTTATTAGCAGTTTCAGGCGGTCCTGATTCAATGTTTTTATTAAATAAATACAAAAATGAAAACATTGTTGTGGCCTGCGTGAATTACAACAAAAGATCCACATCATTTATTGATGTCAATATTGTTAAAGACTTTTGTAAAAAATACGATATAACATTGTATTTATTAGAAATTGATCCTAATTTTGAATACAAGGGAAATTTTCAAACAATAGCAAGAGAACAAAGATATGACTTTTTTAAAAATGTTTATGATAAAGAAAAATGCACCCAATTATTGGTTGCGCATCACAAAGATGATTTTATAGAAACGGCACAAATGCAAGAAAATTCAAAAAGAAAACCAAATTTCTATGGAATTGCTCAGTATTCAAATTATAAGGATATGAATATTTACAGACCGTTTTTATACGATTTTTGAAAAGATGAAATTATTGATTTTCTTAATAAAGAAAATATTGAATTCGCTATTGACGAAAGTAATGATAAGCCTTACTATTCGCGAAACAAAGTTCGTTTAAATAATAAAAAGATAACTACAACGCAAAAACAAAAAATATTTGAAAAATTTTTAAAAACCAATCAAAAACTTACTTTTATCAATGAAGAAATAAATAATACATACAGGAACTGACAATCCAACGGTTACGATTGTGATGTATTGAAAAATATTGATTCAACAATAAAAAATCGAGTAGTTTTTAAATTTCTGACTGAACATTTTGAAAATTTAAAACTAAGTAGTAAAAAAATAGAAAATATCGTAATTTTTATCGAAAGTAAAAACCGAACAAGTAAGTTCTTGTTAAAAAACAATGTTTATTTAATAAAAACAAAAAATAAACTTTATATTACAAACAAAAAAAACGCAATAATTTATAATTAGATTTATTAATATCTCATAAGGAGGCGAAATGTCGAAAAATAATAAAGATAAAAATAATAAAAAACAATCGTTTTGAAATTCAAAAGCAACCAAATATATTATTTTAATGATAATTATTTTAGTTATTGTTGCCATTGTTTTAACAATATGATTGACCACTAGAGATAATACAGTTAATAAAGGTTTATTAGCCTTAAATAAACTTGTAAAAGCATCAAAAGCAGATCCAAATGATGCTATATATATTTCTTCATTTTTAGATGATCAACATTCAAGCAGATTTATTGTGGAATATGTTAACGGCAAACATACAGAAACAGCATATTACTATGCTTCTGCTATACAAAGAGAACATTGATATACAACCAATTACAATGATTTATTGTTGGCTACTAAAAATCCAACTAACGCAATCAGTGTTATTGAAGGTACTAAAAAAAGCATGTGAGGAGTTGTATTATCCTTCATTCCTACACTGTTATTAGTTGGAATAATATTATTTTCAATGATTTACAGTAAAAAACAATACAACAAGCTAACAGGATTTTCAGGAGATGGAAATTCAAAAGCTATTAAAATTGAATCAAAAACCAGATTTTCAGACATAGCTGGAAATGAAGAAGTTAAAGAAGAAGTGATGGAACTGGTTGACTATTTAAAAAATCCTAAAAAATACTCAGCTGCAGGAGCAAGAATTCCAAAAGGAATCTTATTAGGAGGTCCTCCCGGGACTGGTAAAACATTAATTGCAAAAGCGACAGCCGGTGAGGCTAATGTTCCCTTTTTCTTTATATCTGCATCAAACTTTGTTGAATTATATGTAGGTATGGGAGCCAAACGTGTTCGTGAAATGTTTGCAGCAGCAAGAAAAGAAGCGCCTGCAATTATATTTATAGACGAATTAGATGCTGTAGGACGTTCGAGAGGTGCTGGAGTAGGTGGTGGTAACGATGAACGTGAACAAACACTTAACCAGTTATTAGTCGAAATGGATGGTATTACTGAAAACGGTGGGATTTTAATAATGGCAGCAACAAATAGAACAGATGTTTTAGATCCCGCTTTATTAAGACCTGGTAGATTCGATAGAACAATAACTGTTGGCTTACCTGACATTAAAGAACGTGAAGCTATTTTAAAATTACACGCAAGAGGTAAAAGAATAGATAAATCCGTTGAATTCTCAAACGTTGCAAAACGTACTCCCGGATTTAGTGGAGCTCAATTAGAAAACGTTGTCAATGAAGCATCATTATTAAGTGTGCGTGAAAAAACAAATGCTATTACATTGAAACAAATAGATGAAGCTATTGACCGTGTTATGGCGGGACCAGCTAAAAAATCTAGAACCATTTCAGAAAAAGAAAATATTGCAGTGGCATACCATGAAGCAGGACATGCGGTAGTTGGTATAAAAATGCCCGGAGGAAACAAGGTTCAAAAAATTACTATTATTCCTCGTGGAGATGCGGGTGGTTATAACTTAATGATGCCAGAGGAAGAAAAATACAATAAAACTAAAAAAGACTTAATCGCAATTATCACATCATTCATGGGTGGGCGTGCTGCAGAAAGACTTATCTATGGTGATGAAAATGTTTCAACAGGAGCTAGTGACGATATAGCAAAAGCAACAAGCATTGCACGTCGCATGGTTACTGAATGAGGTATGAGTGATCTTGGTCCTATCAAATATGAAGAAGATTCTTCAAATCCATTCTTAGGTAGGGATTATGCTAAAACAGCATCATTTAGTAGTAAGGTCGCTCAAGAGATTGATTTAGCGGTTAGAAAAATCATTGTAGAAGCCGAACAAAAAGCTCAAGAAATATTAGTTGAAAACAAACAATTATTAGAATTAATCAAAGAAGCTTTAATAGTTAAAGAAACAATAGTTGCAGAAGAAATTGAATATATAGCTAAACATATGAAATTACCTGAAGCAGTTATCGAAGATCAACAAAACTTTGAAAAAGAAAATATTAATTTTGATGATTTAATTGAATCAACTACTAAAGAATCACAAAATAATACAAAAGAATAATTAAGAAGAGGTTAGCCTCTTTTTATATTGCTTAACAAAAGTTAAACAATTAAAAAAAAGATACTTGCGCAGTATCTTTTTTTATCGGCTATGTAGACAATACAAATATTTTTACCAAAACAAAAAGATAAAACCGTTATAAAATTCTTCTACATCTAGCCCATCGAAAAAACATTTTACAAGATACCTATTTAAAATAATTTTTTCTTAATTTTAATAACCGTCAGAACCTATTTTTTATACACAATAACTAACAACATTTAAAAAATTGTGAAGCGTTATTAGTTTTGATGATGATTTGGTCTTGTTTTTTTAATTTAATAAAAAACGTTTTTTTGTTTCAAAATTGATATAAAACCCTTACTTAATTCTTAAACTAAATACAAAAGATATATAATTTAGAGCACATGAATGAATATATATAAAATGGAGAAAATATGTCTAAAAAACAATACACTATTAACCGTAGGTTTAATATCAATTCCAATTATTACTGTACCTGTAATAATTTCAAATAAAGAAAAAGAAAACGAGGATAAATTTAAAGTTACATTAAATCAACCTGAAGAAGGTTCGATAATTCTGGACAACATCTCACTGGATTTAAACAATGTCGTTGAAAACACTAAAATTAAATTTACTGTAAAAGCAAAAGATGGATTTAAAGCTATTGTTAAAAATGGGGAAACCATTTTAAATGCTGAAAACGGTAAATATACAGTCGTTGTATCCCAAGCTACAACAATATCAGTAGAATATAACTTCGATTATAAAAATTTGGATCAATCAAACCTTTTAGTAAATTATTCTAAAGATGGAGCTACTGAAACACAGGTTAAATTTGCTGATGTTTCTATCGAAAAAGATAATTTCATTGTTTCGTTAAAAGGCTTTAACGTTAATGTAAAAAATATCGAAAAAAAAGATACAAAAATATTATTAACGTATACCTTAACTAAAGAAGGATTAACTAACGAATCACAAGAATTTACTAAAGAAATATCATCAAACTTTTTTGGTGAAAAAATAAATGTTGTAGAAAATTTATTAAACGAGTATAAAAATGCAATCGAAAGTGATAATCTTGAAACAATAGAAAACAAGAAAAATTTATATGCTGAAGCGCTTGAAAATCTTTTTAACGAAGAATATAGAAACACATACTTAACAACAAGTAGTGAATTGGATAAAAAGTATGATTTTTTAAAATTTATTGTCCAAATAGAAGGACGAACAACAGTAGGAAAAGATACAGCATTCAAACCTGAACCATTTCACAAAATGTTAAAATTATTCAACTATCATTGAAATGGAAATAAAGAACAAGCCCTTGAATTGATTCCAGTATTTATTCAAACAATAAAACACATTGAAGAATTATTCCAAAACAACGTAACAACAGTAAACAAAAACTTTGAAACACAATTAAACTCATTTAAAAGATGAAACACTGACAACTCTAAAAAATATGTTTTACCAGCATTCAAAAAAATGGCAAAAATTTATCAAGATTGATACGGTAGTCCTCAAAACCTTACAAAAGAACAACTTAAAATTGAACTTGATCAATTTTAAAAAAGAATTTGTTGATGGTACACCTGATGGGACAGTCGGAAAAGAGTTTCATGGTCAAATACCTTTAATAACACATGTCGATCCAGATCATAATAATAACACAAAATATAATTGAACATCTATTAGATTGACATATAGAAGTTTTATTGAAATGTTTAGTGTAAATAAATTTGTATAAAAAACATTAATAAATATTTTTGAAGTAAACTTTGTAAACAAAAAATGGCACTTAACAAAAAGGTAAGTGCCATTTTTTGTTAGTAAAAAGCATTTTAATTTTAATGCTATAAAAAATTCAATCATAGAAAGTAGCAGTATTTTAAAATAATGTATGTGCTTACATGTGTTACTATTGCAAAATAAAAAAGTAGCATTACGCTACTTATAGCAGTTTATACTACATTTTTTTGTTTAGTAGGATAAATTTGTGCCTTTATTATAGTTTTGGTAATATAACCCTTTTGTAAAAATCTGTTCTTTCTAGTTTGTAAACAACCAATGTTTGCATTATTTGTCACAATCCAGTAATTACTCAATAGATTTGTAAACCAGCTTGGAAAACGATACCAAAGGCTACAAAAACAAATGTCATAATATTTTGCATTCTATTTGATTTTTTTAGAGCCTCACGTTCATATACGTTTGTTCTTAGCTTATCATTTTTACGCGTTAAGAATCTCGGTAAAAGTTGTGCAACTAATTGTGTTAATACTGAAACGATGATGATTGGTAAATAATGATATTGGCCATCAGCGACGTTTCTGTATGATGTTGCTGCCATTTGAATTCCGTATCACACTGAGTGTTTAATTTCAGGTGAGGCTTGAACAATTCTAAACATAACTAATAAAATAGGTAATGTTACTAACTGAGAAACAAGCGCTGTATAAGGATTTGCTTTGTTTTTCTTGTACATTTCATTTATTTCGTTACGTTTTTTTTGTTCCATTTGTTTATCCCCTTTATATGGGACATATTTTGCTTCTATTTTAGCTTTTTTAGCATTTAGCTCTTGTTGCTTTTGAGAAGCGAAAATACTTTTGTATGTTATTGAAACTGTTAATAAACGAGTAACGATAACTGTAATAATTAATGCGATAATTACTGATCATCCACCTAGTGATGACATTGCATTAATTAAACCACCGACCATTTGATTTATTGGATAAACGAATAAACCGTAGAATGGTCCAAATGATCAATATTCTCCTCAAGTCGCAATTGGTCTGTGAGGTTCACCAAATAATTTGAATAAGTATGAATCCTCAATACCTACATAATTACCTTTTATTGATACATTGCTTAATTGAATCAAGTTTGCATTGTTAGAATCTTTTTTATCAGAAACTAGTGTAAAGTTTGTTAATCCACCATATGTTGTAAATGAAGCATTAACGATTGATTGAATTCTAATAATTGCATTGTATTCATCTGTGGTGAATGTTTTATTTTTATTGTTTGCTAAGTTTAATATGAAACTATTTAAAGTGTCGATTGCACTAGCGTTTTCAGCAGCAGTTGAGTTTTCCTTAATGAATTCTCAATATGTTTTACTGCTGTTTTCATTTATTTTTGTTTTTCCAATTACAGATTGTAATTTATTTGCGCTTTCGTATGCAAATAATTGGAAAACATCTCTTGCGAATTTTTGTTTAGAATCAGCCTCGTTATTAATACTATCTTTTAAAACAGTATATGAAACGTCTAGCAATTTAGGATTTACTGGTCCCGATTGTGATTCTTTTGCATCTTTATTTTTTTGATCTTCATTTTTTTCTCATACAGCATTGAAATTGTATAAGTTTGTTCATGTTAAAACATTTTTATAACTTGATACAGCTCCATTTCCATCTTGATCACCTGCAGCATATACTAAATAATTTCCATTGTTATTGTAAACACTTGAATTATTTAGTAATTTATTGTCTGAGTCTCTAAGTTGAATTCCTAGTGTACGTGATTTATATGTTTCGAAGTCACCGCCATTATCTTTGATTTGTTTTTTAATCTTTTCAAGATCTTCTGGTGTGTCAACAGCAAGATAAGGGTTAACATCAGTTATTTTATCTGTATTGCTTCTTATGTATAGTCCGCTTTCTTTGTTGTAAGTGAAAGATTCAACATTAGGAGAAACATCTTTGGATTTTAGATGTGTTTCAAACCCTGATCCTACCTTAACAGGTGAACGCAATCCAAATGATTGGATGCAGCCAGCCAATCCAGTACCGATAATAAAGATAATAATTAAGATTTTGAATCATTTTCATATTTTCTTCAATGTTTTTAATCTTTGTTCTTTTTTATCTTTAGGATCATTCGAGCCATTTTTAGGGCTGAATAAGTCGTAATGTTTAGATCTAGTTCTTTTTGACATTACGAATCCTTTCATATAATTTGATAATTTCTTTTTCTTTGCGAATGAAATCAATATTGAAAAAATCTTTTCTAATAATTATTATGCTTTGCATTTTAATGTCAGATAAATCATTCTTTCTAATAATTTGTCTAATTTGATTTCTGTATTTGTTTCTTAAACAGGCGTTCGCAAAAGCCTTAGGTATTGAGATACCGACTTTAAATTCATCGTTTGGTAAATAATAAATAATCGCATATTTTGAAACGAATTGTTTTCTACCTTGAATAATTTCTTGGAATTCTCAATTTTTTCTAACAACTTTGAATTTAGTCATTTTTATAAGTGTTTTTTATCTGAAACTGTTAGTTGTTTTCTACCTTTTGCTCTTCTTGCTTTTAAAACTTTTCTTCCGTTTTTAGTTTGCATACGAGCAAAGAATCCGTGAACTTTAATGTGTTTACGTTTTTTTGGTTGATATGTTCTTTTCATAATTTACTCCTTTATTTATTGTATCTTCAAGCTGATTTCAAAAATACGTATACATATTTTACCAAAAGCAACAGCTATTTAATTAATAAATTAAATTAAAAACTGCGTTAATTATTTTTTTTGAAAAAAATTCAAATCATTTTTAGTATTTTTTTTAAAAAATAGTTTTTTTTAATGTTTGTAAAATTTTCTACATTTGATTATTGTAGAAAACTATAATTTATTACTTGTATACAGTACTTTTTTACTCAAAACAATGTAGAAAAAATGTATTATACATTGACAAAAACAAACATATAAAATTAACATTTATTTTATATTTTAACAAAATATTATAATTTCATATATGAAGACAAGTACTACAACAAAAATACAAAAAACTGCTAATTTAGAAGTAAATAACGAATTATTACTAAAAGAGTTAGAAGCGAATGCGTCTGACCCGTTTATTTTCGATAGTTTGTTTTCAAATATAAAAATAGTTGAAGAACAAGAATCGAAAATATTTCTTCTTTTAAGTAGCGAAATAAGAGCCATAATAAGCGATAAATATGATGATTTTATAAAAAGAGCAATTTGAACAGTATATGCGGGTTATAGAGAAGTTGTTTATATAACAGATATTAACGAAATGAACAAAAACACCGTTAAGACTCAGAGTTCGTCTGTAGTTTCAAATATCAATAAAAAATTAACATTCGAAACATATGCAAGAGGTGAATTTAATAAATTTGCATTAAATGGGGCTGATCAAATAATTTCTCAAGATGAAGTTTTTATATCTCCTTTATTTATTTTCTCCTCATCGGGTTTAGGGAAAACACATTTATTACATGCAATTGGTAACGAATTACTTTCAAAAAACAAAACATGTAAATATATAAACCCAGATTTTTTTACTCGCGATATTGTTCAGCAATTACAAGCGAAAGACCATGATAAAATCAACGAAATTGTTGAATATTATGGACAATATGATTGCTTAATGTTTGACGATGTTCAGTTATTTGGTAATCGTGAACATACATTAAATGTTTTATTCAATATTATTAACAATCATATAAATGCAAGTAAACAAATTATTATTTGTGCTGATAAAAGACCGGAAGAGTTGGGGGGATTTGAACAAAGATTTATAACACGTTTTCAAGGCGGGGTTACATTTGAAATTCATGATCCTTCAGTTGAAGATGTTTCGGAAATATTTAAATTCAAATTTAAACAAAAAAATATTAATCCAAACAACTTTAATAATGATGCGATCCAATTTTTGGCTAGAAACTTCAATAACTCAATTAGAGAAATTGACGGAACAGTAAATAAAATAATGTTATTTAAAAATTCGGATCAAAGATTTAGTTATGACGTTAGTTATCTAAAAAACATATTTAAGGGCGGGGAAAAAGACAAAGATTCAATAACACCAGAAAAAATCGTTGACATCGTTGCTAAATATTACAAAATAGATAAGAAGAAATTAACTGGTAAAAACAGATCAGCTCCCGTTGTGTTAGCGCGTCGAATTTGTATGTGATTAATAAAAGACATTCTAGGCTTAACATTTAAAGAAATTGGAAACATGTTTGGCGGACAAGCTCATTCAAGCGTTATGGTTAGTGTTGAATACATTGACAAAAATTTAAAATCTAATTCATCAGTCAGTGTAGCTTTAAACAAAATTAAAGATCAATTAAAGAAAATTATTTAGGAGAAAGATATGAAATTTAATATATCAAAACAAAGATTAGAATTTGCGGTTGAAAAAACTTCAAAAGCTATAGATGGTAATCCATTTTTACCGCAATTAAAAGGAATCATGATTGAAGCCATGGACACTAAAATAACATTTATAACCTCTAATCATGAAATTTCAGTACTTCACAAAGTATTAACTGTAGGTAATTCAAATGAAACATTAAACAGTACCGGATGTGAAATAGTCGAATCAGGTAGTGCTTTAATTCCATTTTCATTATTTAGAAACATTATAAAGAAATTAGATGGAGTTATTTCTATAGAAACAAAAGGTTCAATATTGGAAATAAAATCTAATCAAGATAAATTTGAAATGAACATATTGGACGCCTCAGATTACCCAGACATCGATTTTACAAAAATAGGCGATAAAGTAACCGTTCCGTTTGAAATATTGAGAAAAATTTCAAAAAATGTTGCTTTCGCAGCTTCTCAAGATCCAGGTCAGTTAATTCTGAATTGTGTTAACATTTCAAACGCCAATGGATCTTTAAAAGCGGTAGCTACTGATAAATTCAGATTAGCACTTGAAAAAGATGAGATAGAAGACGGTACTTCTTTTGATATTTCAATATTAGCCAAAAGTATTAAAGATATTTTAAACTTCGATTTAAAAGGTGATGTTGATTTATATATATCTGAATCAAAAATTCAAATTTATGATGACAATACTATAATTCAAGCCAAATTAATCAACATTCCTTTCATTGATACAACAAGGGTTATTCCGAAAGATTTCCAACAAAAATTAATTATCAATAGAAAAGTATTATCTGACATGATATCTAAAGTAAATATAGTTAATACTGATAGCAATTCTAAAATAATGATTTTAATTGAAAATAATCTATTAACTATTAAAGGAAATAAAGATGAAGTTGGTTCAGCTACTGTTCAAACAACTGATTTTGAATACAATGACGAAGGCTTAATTATTTCTTTCGCTACACGTAATGTATTAGATGCGCTTTCAGTTTTTGAGGGAGAGTTATATATTATGTTTTCAGATAATAAACAAAGAGTATTGATACTTTCGCCTGAAAACACAAATACAATTCAACTAATTACACCTATGAAAGGGTATTACTAATGCTTATTGAAATAACAACCGAAACTATTAAATTATCACAATTATTAAAAAAAATGCGCTTAATTGAAACAGGGGGGAGAGCTAAATTTTTCCTTGAAGAACACGAGGTTATTGTTAATGGCGAAAAGACAACTTCTAGAAACAAAACAATCAGAACTAATGATGTATTGTGAATAGACGATGAAGTGTATAAAATTATTAATAAAACTGCAAACGTATAATTAAAAAAACAGAAAATTTCTTGTACTAAAATGCAAGAAATTTTTTAATTGATATTTTTTTAAAAAAGAACTCTGCAACAATATTTTTTAACGACGTTTTTTTAATTTTACGTATATTTTTTATTTTCTATTTTGCAATAAATCAGTAATAAAAATTTTATAGAGATTTAATTATTTTAATAAATAAACATAAAAAAATATTTTTACTGAAGAGCGTGCTTCATAATTTTGTTTTGCGATCTTTTTTATTGAATTTTTATTTAGTTTTAAAAAAACCAATTACTCAACAAATAAAATAATTCAATATTAACCATGCTAAAAATAATAAATATTTTTTTAGTCATAAATGTGAGTAAATATTATGATATTCTTTATAATATAAATATTAAATATACTTAAATTTCACAAAATAATAAATATAAAGGAGAATATTATGGAGAAAATTAATTTTTTAGCTTTAGGTGGTCAAGATGAAAATGGGAAAAACTGTTATATTCTTGAAATAGATTCAAAGCTATTTGTTATTAACTCGGGTACAAAAGTTCCGATAAACAGTCATAATGGTATCGATACATTGATTGCTGATACCCAATATTTAGAAAAACATCAAAAAAACATTGAAGGTGTCTTTATAACGGATGTTCATAATGAAAGTTTTAGTGCATTGCCGTGATTATTAATGAATATTAAGGGTTTGAAAATTTATACTTCAAGTTTCAATAAATTTGTTATTTTAGATCGTATTTCAAAATACAACATTGAGCATAATGATTTCGAAGTTATTACATTAAATCAACCTAAAAAATTCGGAAATGTTTTAGTCACACCCTTAAATTTAGCGGGAGCTTTACCAGGGATATTAGGATTTAATTTTAACGTTAGAAAGGGAAACATTTTATTTTTAACAAATTTTGTAAATGGTAATTTAGGTCCATACGGGAACACTAATTTTAAAAGAATAAAAGAAAAAATAGGTGACGATCCAGTTGAAATATTAATTATGGATTCTGGTAAATCAAATTCACCAGGTAAAACAATTGATAAACTTTGAGTTTCTCAAAAAATTGAATACAAATTCAAAGAAGCAAAAAAAGATGAACGTATTATTGTTGGTCTTTATGATGAAGATATGATTACTGCGCATGAAGTATTGTTATTAGCTAAAAAGTATAATAGACCAGTTATAACGTATGGACGTAATTATTCAATATTAATTGAGTTAGTTAAAAAAATGAATCCAAAATTACAATGACCAGAATTTATTGATTACCGTACATCCAATTCAGCAGAAAATGCTGTTATCCTAGTAACAGGAGCTATTGAAAGACTTTATGCAAGATTTCTAAGAATAGCTTCTCAGAATGACGTTTATTTAAAAATTAAAGATACTGATTGTGTGATCATAATTGCTCCACCAGTTAACGGATTAGAAGTTAATTACGCTCTCACATTAGATGAAATTGCAAGAAATACTCCTAATATAATTGAATTAACATCAAGTGAATATTATTCATGTAATCCTGCTAAACAAGATTTAATCGATGTTATTAAATTTTTCAGACCTAAACATTTCATTCCGATTCAAGGTTTATATCGTTATTTCGTTTTAGCAACTCAAGAAGCTACTGCCGTTACCAGTTTAAATAAAAACAATTGCATTATATTGAATAATGGAAAAGTAGCTGAATTCACTAAATTTGAATTAACAAGTCAAAAACATACAATTCGTGGGATTGGTGATGTTATCATTGACGGATTCGGAGTTGGTGATATTTCACACGAAGTAATAAAAGAAAGAGAAACATTAGCTCGAGACGGTATGATTGCGGTTTCTTGTTTAATTGATCATAAAACTAAAAAACCAATCAGCGAACTAAGCATTGTTGGTTACGGAGTTATTTCAAGCGAAAACAAAGAACAAATTCATGGAATTATAAATAAATATTTTAAAAAAGAACTTGAAGAAAATGGCGGAAGCTATAAAGACTTACGTGAAACTCAAGAAAGATTAAGAAGAGTATTCAGAAAAAGAATTTTTAGAGAATTATATAAAGAACCTTTAGTGGTGGTGACATTGTATGAAATTTAAAAAAAATAAATCAACTGATATCGAAACAGAAAAACCAAAAAAAACCAAAAATATTAATATATTTAAATTTTTAAAAAATAGAAAATTGATTTTTTCTAATGTGCTTGTTTTTTCAATAATATTTTTAGTATTTTCATACTTAAATTTACTTGTTGGAACTACAGTGCATTCATATACTATTGGAGCTTTTTTAGGAATAAGTTCAATATTCTTTTATTTATTATTAATTATTTACTCGTTGTCGCAAATATTTTCTTTTAAATTAAAATTTAAGTACAAAATATTTCATTTTAACTTTATAAGATTAATGATTTTATTTATTGTACTTTCGTTATTCATGGGTGTTATTGAAATTGTTTGTACAAACGAATCTATAAAAACTGTTGGGAATCATTTTAGCTTAGTATTTAATAATTGATTCAATCAATATACTAATGTTAAAAGTGCTGCCTTACCTTATGCTTACACAGCAGGTATATTACCAACGTTATATTATGCATCGTTCGCTTCGGCAGGTACTGATATATTAGCAATCATTCTTTCGATAGTATTGTTAATTATTTCAGTTTTAACATTCTTTGTATCTGATTCAAAATTTAAATTATTTTCATTCTCGAGAGCAAGAAGAATCAAAGCTCGTGAAGAGATTACAAAAAAACAAAAACGATCAGTGCGCAAATATAAACCTTTATATAACGTAAATAAATCAGAAAACACAACAAAAACCAGCAATAATTTTGATTACGATAATCATCAAAAAATTAATGAAGAAATCGAAGTTACTGATCTTCAATCATTAGATAGTGTATTTGACACAACAGAATTTGAAACGACGGCTTTAATTCAAAATAATGACTCAAAATCAATTGAAGAGCACAAACAAGAAGCGGACGATATTGATAATTCAGTTTTTAATTATGATGAAACAAACAGTAATGTACATGTTGTTGAAGAATTAAATGATGAATGAATGGATAAGTTGGAACCTTTAACCGAGTCATTTGATGATGTGTTACCAGAAAAAAACGCAAAACCAGAAACAAAAGAATTAATTGAAACAGGCAATACACTTGAACTAGCTCCGGAAGAAGAATTTAAATATGACGACAATATTGAAAGCCAGGAAGATTTTTTCGTACCACAGGATTCAGTACAACAGGATAAGAACTCTAAAAAACAAGAAAGATTTTCAATTATTGAAGATTCTAGCGATATGGGGTTTAAATAATGATTAAAGAAAACAATATAACTCAAAATTGAGATAACGTATATATAGATCCTGTAAACAATTTTTATCAAAAGACAGTGCCTAAAATTGATGAAAAAATTATTGAATTTATTAAAGAAAGAATTCAACAAATAAATCCTGAAGCCGAAACTCAAGTTGAAATTTCGTTAAGAAAGATGTTAGCAATCAAAGACGAGGTTGTTAAAAGAAAAAAAATGTTAAACATTAATTTAAGAAAATTTTTTAACGGAATTATTAAAATATTATTTTTCTTTATTATTGGTTTACTATTTTTGGGAATTTACAAAAAAAATAATAAAGTAATTAATGAATACAAAAACTTTTGTAATGAAAAAGAACAAGAGTATCAAAAATTATTCAATAAGAAAAAAAACATACTACATTCAATATATTCATGTTTTACAATGAACGATATTAAAAATGAAGTTCTTAAAAAAATGGGTTTAAACAACGTTGAAGTTAACAACTTTAACGATGTATTAGTGAATATAAATTCAGATGAAAAGTCTACAATATTTTTTACAAACATTGAAAAATATGACGTTCGAAACAGTTACTTTTATGATATCGCTTATTTAAAAATGTTTTACGCACCAATAACTTACTATGGTTCAAAAACATTTTCATACCGGGGAAATGATGATAAATGACACACTAAAGTTGTGCACGCAAATTATGATCATATGACACCATTTTTAAAAGAATATCAAAAATATTTATACCCTACTAATTACTTGCCTAGATTAGTATTCCGTTCTATTGCACCGGTATCTGAAAAAGAATTAAAAGAACAAATAAAACACAATACACTGCCATTGGAAAATAAAGAATTCTTTGAAAAATACAATTTTATGTATAACGACAATGTTAGCTTTGTTAATTTTTTCCAATTAATAACTCAAGAAAAATTTATTGATTGACACAAGTTTTCAAGCTCAATAAATAAATTTAATGGAACATTCGAAAAACTTCCTTATGGCTTTATAGTGCATAAAAACAAAAAAGACAGTTCAATTGACAACCCAATGATTGATTGAATATTACTTGACTATATCAATAAAAATGAATTAATTAATTTTAAAGACGTAAATAAAAAAATTAAAGAATCTATTAATGACCATATGGAACACTTACTGGGAGCGCTGACTTTAACATTTTGTAATAAATATTTAGCTAGTGAAGTTTATAGTGAATTAGGTAGTCAATTCAAATTTGAATACAAAGATGATCAAATATATCAAAATATACCCGCTGATACTGAACATGGTCTTTTCATTTTAACAAAACTATATAAATACAATTACTTGAATTTATACAAAAATAGAGCAAGTAAAAAAACAGTATTTTCAATTGAAAATTCAATCAAAATAGCAAATAAAAAAACTAAGGTATTCAATGTTAAAGCAACGTCATTTTATACTGTTAAAAAAATTAAGTACATTAGTGTTTATGATTTTAATGTAGGTAGAGTTTCAGTCCCTGTTGAGTACGATGATTACATACCATTCACTGAAACCAAACAAGTGATATTTTCACCTACATTTAAATTACAAAATGGTCAATTACTGAATTCAAATGTTAAAAAACAAGATTCAGAGTTTAGTAAACCGGTCAATGAAGATGATAATCTTCAAATGTTAATCAATGCTAATAGAATATTTTTTAACTATTTAATAAAAGATAAAAACCAAAATTTAGACAGTACTGTAGATTATGTAAAAGATTTTAATGATAGATTTAAAAAATATAAAAATTATTACAGCGTAGAAATTGATAAGTATGGGACATATGTTTTCATAGATCATGCCGATAAAATACCAAACGAAATTAAAAAACAAATGGCAATTTATTTGAAATAAATTATAATTAAATAATTAATAAGGAGGAATTATGTTATTTGATTCAAGAAATGAACAAAAAGACGTTACTATAAATGTAGATACAGCAGTGCAAGTTGCTAAAGCTACAGCATTCCAAAAAACATTGTGAATAGTTATTATGATTATCACACTAGGTATTGCGGGATTTTGAAGAATAAAATGAGGCAATGAATTCAACAAATTGCAAGTTCAATCTCAAGAATCCAGCTCATTAATTCAAGCTGCGCAAGCTAAAAGAAGAGCTTCATTAATTAAAATGATTGACGCAGTTAAAGGTTACAAAAATCACGAAAAAGAAACACTAGAACAAATTACTAAATATCGTTCAAAGTTAAATGATTTAAGTGATAACACACAAATTCAAAACGTTCAAAACACACTAGATCAAATTAGTAGAGGATTATCATTAACAATTGAAAAATATCCAGAATTAAAAGCTGATAGTTTATATAAACAGTTTATGAATGAAAGTATTTTGCAAGAAGATGAAATATATGCAGCAAGACGTGTATATAACAAAGGTGTTAACTATTTTAACCAATTAATTTATACATTTCCAAGAATTGTGAAAGCTGACCATATGAAATTACACAATTTACCATTCTTTACTGCGACACAAACTGAACGTCAAGATGTTGATACATCAGGATTATAGAAAAATTAAAAAAATACTGCACATCAGTATTTTTTTAATTTATTTACCGTAATTTTGCTGTTCAACAACATTTGGAAACATCACAAAACCTTTTAATAAATTATATTTATTAAAATAAAAGTATATATGCGATAAAATTTATATATATCAAGGAGGGAAAAATGGAAAACGAGATTGATTTAAAAGAATTGCAAACTCAAGAAAGTAATAAAGAGTATGGAGCAGACAGTATTCAAGTTTTAGAAGGATTAGAAGCTGTTAGAATGCGTCCTGGGATGTACATTGGTAGTATTGGTTATAGAGGGCTTCATCACATGATTTGAGAAATCGTTGACAACTCGGTTGATGAGGCTATGGCTGGTTACTGTGACGAGATAACAATTAATTTACACCCTAACAATGTCATTGAAGTAATAGACAATGGTCGTGGTATACCAGTAGATATTCATAAGCACACAGGAAAAAGTACAGTGGAGACAGTATTTACTGTATTACATGCCGGAGGAAAATTCGATTCAGGTTCATATAAAGTTTCAGGAGGATTACACGGTGTTGGGGCATCAGTAGTTAACGGATTATCTGACGATTTTGAAGTATGAGTACGTAAACATGGGAATGTTTATTATCAACAATACAAAAATGGTGGAATACCAACGGATGAATTAAAAATAATCGGAACATATGATGATGGTAAAACTGGTACAAGAGTTCTATTCCATCCTGATTTCACTATTATGGAAAAAAACAACTTTGATTTCGGGTTAATAGTAGATAGAGCTAAACAAACAGCTTATCTAAATAAAGGATTAACAATCAATGTAAACGATATCGCTAAAGATGTTCATAAAAAATTCTTCTTTGAAGGTGGAATTATTGATTATGTTAACGAATTAAGTAAAGGTAAAAAAATAATTAACCCCGATATTATCTACGCTGAAGGTTCATTTGTTGATAGTAGAATTGAAGATGCACAAGAAGTTTTAGTAGAAGTAGCTTTACAATATTCAGAGTCTTATTCTTCAAACGTTGTATCTTATGCAAATAACATTGCCACAAATGAAGGTGGAACTCACGAATTAGGATTCAATGACGCATTAGTTAGAATATTTAACGCTTGAGGACAAGAAAACAAAGTTATTAAACAAGATAAAGAAAGATTAACAAAAGAAGACGTTAGAGAAGGGTTGATAGCAATTATTTCTGTTAAACATACTAACCCAATTTTCGAAGGACAAACTAAAGGTAAATTAGAAAACAAAGACGCCCGTTCTGCAACAAACAAAGTATTGAGTGAAAGTCTTGAAAAATTCATGTTGGAAAATCCATCAATAGCGAAAGCAATAGTAGAAAAATGTGTAAATGCTCAAAAAGCTCGTTTAGTAGCAAAAGCTGCTAGTGAAATGGCTAGAAAAAAAGAAGGCCATGAATTTGGTAATTTACCAGGGAAATTAGCTGATTGTTCTGTTAAAAATGCTGAGTTAGCTGAATTATTCATCGTCGAAGGGAATTCGGCTGGAGGTTCGGCAAAAATGGGTCGTGACAGAAATATTCAAGCTATTTTGCCATTACGTGGAAAAGTTATAAATACTGAAAAAAATAGTATTCAATCAGTACTTGAAAACAAAGAAATAGGGACACTAATTCATGCTTTAGGTACAGGAATTAGAGAAGAATTTAATATTAATAAATTAAGATACCATAAAATTGTCATCATGACCGATGCTGATGTTGATGGTGCTCACATTACAACACTATTATTAACTTTCTTCTATCGTTACATGAAACCATTAATCGAATACGGTTTCGTTTACCTTGCTCAACCGCCTTTATACAAAATTTCATATGGTAAAAATGTTCAATACGCATACAAAGATGAGCAAAAAGATGAAATATTAGCGCAAATAGACAGAACAAAAGTTTCAATACAACGTTACAAAGGACTTGGGGAAATGGACCCCGAACAACTTTGAGAAACAACAATGGATCCTGACAAACGTAGAATGTTACAAGTACAAATACAAGATGCAGCAGCAGCTGACACAATATTTACAACATTAATGGGTGGCGAAGTAGAACCCCGTCGTGAATTTGTTCAAGAAAATGCAAAATACGCATCAAATATAGATTTTTAATATGAAATTAATTAAAAACCAAGGATTCACAAATAAAACATTTCATGACGTTGAAAACAACCGTTTTGTTAAAGAAAAACAATATGATGAATTCAATCATAAAGTTGACTATTTTCAATTAAATAGATTTGATTTTTCACCTAAAACCATCAGCAATGATGAACATTATTTAACTACTGAATTTATTGAAGGTGTAAATCCTGAGATGACCAATGATGTATTAATTCAAATTGGAAAATCATTGATTCAATTGCATAATTCAAAGTTAAAATTGCCACCTTGTCAACTTTCTAGAAGATTTAAGATATATCGTAAAAAAGTCGCAGATTTAAAACGAAGTATTCCAGTCCTTGATAAATATTACAAAAAAATTAATTTATTTTTAAGAAATGTTGATCAGTCCGCTCCTTGTCATAATGATTATTGAAAAAATAACTTAATTTTAGAAAAAGACACTAACAAGTTATTCGTTATTGATTGAGAATATGCTTCAATGGGTGATGTACACTTTGATTTAGCCTACATCATTGAACAAGAAAATTTAAGTGATGAACAAATAAAGGTTTTATTAAATGCTTACGGAGATGATTATAGCCCATACAAATTGCAAATACACCGTATATTGGTTGATGCTTTAATTGTTTTATGAGTAAATAAATTCCCGGTTAAACCTTTTGATGAATCCGAGTACATTCAACGCATTGAAACTAATTTTTCTAAATTAAATAGCATGGAGAATGATATTTATAAATGTTCATAAATTCATTAAATGCAAACGATACCAAAGCATTAAAAAACAAACTAAAAAATGTTTTTGGTTCAGTAATAACTAATAATTTGACTGATTTTTCTTACGTATATGAATCATATAGAAATAAAACATTTAAAGCTAAATATAGAGATGAATGAGTACAAATACGTATTCCCAAACACACTCATATAGAGTATGAAAATGAACAAAAAGTCATTGAAAATTTCAATGATTATTTGTTTTATGAAGAAGGTTTTTTGATTAAAAAATGATTTGATGGTCAAAACCTTGAAAGAGTGCATATTAATAAAAAAATAATTTCTAATATTGTTAAAGAAGTAAAAAGATTACAAGGTTTACACATTCGCGTGAGTGTTTTTGATTGATATAACCATAAGTTTGAAGATGATACTTATGAAGCTATTTTAAAAAAATATCCACAAGAAGATTTAGTTTTATCTCACAATAATTTAACAAGATCTAATATACTTGTTAATAATCACGGAAGCATTCGTTTAATTGATTATCAATACGCTGCTTTAAATAGCAAATATGCAGATCCGGCTAGCCTACATATTGCTTTCGGGGTTGATATTGATTATTTGTGTCGTGAATTCGAATTGAATAAAGAAAAATTGATTGATTTCATATATTTAGTTAAACAACGTAGAAAAACAATATTCAAACAATTTTACAAAAATTTTAATACTCCCATTTCCAAAATTACTCAAGCTTTAAGACCTTATCAATATAGAGCTTATAATTATGATTCAAGATTTATTTCAGAAAGAATTACTGAAACTTGAGCGAAACAATTAGACATGGAAAAAATTAAAAATTATTATTTCGTACCGCCATATGTTTACTGTGACAGTAAAATAATAATTTGAAAATGAATGTCAAATAATACACTTTTATACACAAATGATCGAAAAATCAAATCAATTGCAAAAGCAATTAAAATATTGCACAGCACTACTCTTGATTTTCCGAAATCAAATATTTATAAAAAAATGACAAATCTTTTAATAAATCTTGGGATTGAAAAAATAAAAGATGATTTTGATTCTGTTTTTGTTAACAATGTTAAAAAATGAATAGCAAGTTTCAATAATGATACAAACTGTCACAACAACTTATCAATGGAAAATATTTTCTTCACAAAAAACCAAAGCGTTCAATTTATTCAATGAGATTTCGCCTGTAAAAGTGATCCTCTATTTGATATAGCAATTTTATTTGAAAATATGATGTTTACAGAAACACAAGAAAAATATTTTTGAAAATGCTATGGTAAAGAACAACCTGAAAACTTTATTAAGTATAGAATATGTGCTCAATTTATAGCTTATTTAATTAACAGAAACAAATTAGATGATGACTTTTTATCTAGTTTAAACGTTAAAAGAATTGAAGAATTATTAGAAAGATTTAATGGTTTTCATTAACCATTTTCTTTTTTGCCTCTTTAGCTTAAAAGATTACAAATGTTATATAATTCACGTATGGAAAATACAGAAAAAAAATCAAAAAAAATCATGAATATAAAAAAATATATCAATTCATCATCATTAATGTTAGGTGGTCTTATTTTGTGTTTTTTAATGATATCAATCGTGCCATTTGCATTGGGAACATCAAATGAGATACGAGTTCACAGTAATGTTGTTGCGCAAAAAACTATTGATGCAAATAAAAAACAAAAATATGATTTTTCAAAAATTGATACGTCAAACCAAAAAATCATTGTAAAAAACCAAAAAATCGATTTAATCAATTTATCAACAAATTCTAAAATTATTAAAAAAAATACTGACAAAAATCAGACTTATTTAAAATATTCTTTTAGCGATACAAATAACACATTTAAATCAGAAGAATTAAACAAAAAGTTCCGAGAATACATGAATAAATTAACTAAAAGTAATAACTCTTTATTCACTAATGTTACAAACAATTTTGAATTTAGCATTAATTTAACTGATTTTTTTAATCAACAACCGGTTATAAAAAACATAGATGATTTTAATATATTATTAGATCATTTTAATTTTTCATCTACTTATGGAAATATCGAAGAATTTCAATATATACAGTCATTTGAAACATTTCATTATAAAGAATATTTCAAACAATTAACTACATTCTTGAAATCAAAATCAATTAATTTCAAGGAATGAAAAGTAAATAAAATCGAATTCAAATATATATTATTAATAGAGAATAAAATATTAAAACATTTAATAACGGAACCTATAATTGAGTTTATTAAAATTTAAGGAGTAACAGTGTACCGAAAATATAGCGAGGGAATAATAGAAGTTATCACAGGGCCAATGTTCAGTGGTAAAAGCGAAGAATTATTAAAAAGAATCAGAACACTCGAATATGCAAATTACAACATTATAGTAATTAAACCATCTTTTGATACAAGATTTAGTAAAACAAAAATTGTTTCGAGAGCAGGTACCGAACATGATACTCATGCTATTGATGATATTAATTCAATTTACTCGTTGATAAACGAAGATACTGATGCAATAATTATTGATGAGGCACATTTTTTTAATGATAAGATTATTGATATTGTTGATGATTTAGCAAATAAAGGATTTTTAGTGATTGTCAGCGGACTTGATACTGATTATAAAAGAAGACCATTCAGAATAATGGCCGATATTATGTCGATAGCCGAACGCGTTACAAAATTATGGGCAGTTTGCGTTAAATGCAAAAATATTGCTAGCTGCACTTATAGAACATCAAAAGAAGATCAAACACTTGTTTTAGATGACACAAACAATTATGAAGCAAGATGCCGTAAGTGTCACAATGCAAATAAATAATAAAAAAGGTAAAAAGCGAAGAAAAAAAAGCTCGCTTTTTTTAATGCGACCTTATCAATAAACAAACTATTTGCCTTTTTCACTACGAGTAAAAAAAAGTAAAAAAAATGGGGCGCGGAACGGGAATCGAACCCGCGAATGCTGGAGCCACAACCCAGAGCGTTAACCACTTCGCCATCCGCGCCATAAGTGTTATACATTATAACACACAAATGTTATTTATATTTATTTATTTTTTCTTTTTTTATTTTTTTTATATTGAACACTAAAACAAATTCTCCTTTAACATTACCATCTAGTTGATCAATAATATTTTTGTACGAACCGCGATACTCGGTTTCGAATTTTTTTGTCATTTCTTTAATTAAAAACAACTCTACATCGTCATTGAATACAGTGCCAAAATCCTCTAATGTACTTATCAATTTATGAGGACTAACATAAGCCACATAAACACCATATCCCAGTTTTTTTAGTTCGTTTTGTCTTTGAATACTTTTATCTTTTAAAAATCCTAAAAACGAAAAGGTGGCCCCAAAATTGGCTTTGATTACAGCATGTATTAAGGCTGTTGGGCCACTTATTATGTCGATATCAATGTTATGATTATTACATTCATTAATCAAAGTAAAACCAGGATCGCTAATAACAGGCATGCCGGCGTCTGAAATTAACGCAATGTTTTTATCTTCTTCTGCAATTAATCTTACAATTTCTTTTGAAGATTGTTTTTCGTTGAAATTATGGTAAGCATATGTAATTTTATGAATGTCATAATGATTCAATAATTTTTGTGATGTTCTTGTATCTTCACATAAAATTATATCTACGTTTTGCAGAGTTTCCACTGCTCTGTATGTGATATCCTTTAAATTGCCAATTGGAGTACCTACAATATATAATTTACCCATTTAAAACCTCCTTGAGTTCCATTACGAATGCTGCTTTTTGTATTGAAAAATTTAAAGATTTATTGTCAAAGTTTATTGAATATTTATTGACAATTTCATTCATTAACATGTAATTAATCTTTTGTTGAAAAACATTTTTATTAAATTCAAACATTTTACTTATAACATCGTTTTGCTCTTTTATCAATTCAGTAGATAAAACATTTAAAAACAACATAATAACTTTGAAATTGTCAGCTTTTAAATCTTTGGATATTAAATTTATTATTGAAACAAATTCACATTTATTTAAATAATGCATTAATTCGACAAAAAAAGCTTCAATTTTGGCTGAATAAAGAGTTTTAAAAACGTTCATGTCATCAGTAATTAATGAGTAAAAATCTAAAAACTCTGTTTTTTTTGTCAGTTTTTCTTTCGGCAAATTTTCATTGTTTTTTTGCATTATTTCAATGACCGTTGATCGTGATTTGATTGTGTTTAAAATGCTATGTCGTTTATTAGTTGATAAAACTAAAAAAACATTTTTATTTAAATTTTCAGTAAATTTCAGTAATGCATTCAACGATTGAGCACTAGAATTCTCAATATTTTTTATTATTATAAATTTACGTTCATCGGGATTCATAGAACTAAATGATTCATTTATTGCTTCTATAATATCGTTTTTGTGAATAGTTGTTTCATTTCCAATTATCATAACATTTGATTGAAATTTTAATTCATCAATGGAATTAAAATTACTTGATTGAGTTTTGTTAACAAAGTATAAAATATAACTATCAATTTCAACATTGGGGTGAGCAATAAATAAAACACTTTGTAAGTATTTTTTACTTTTTATTGCATTATCAATTAATGTATATATTTTTATATTTTTATAATTCATTAAAACACCTTATTTTTGAAAATTGTCAACACATCCTCGAACACTTCATTTATAGTTTTGGAAGCATCAACTACGACAAATTTTTCCGGTTCATAACTTATAAGGTTATTGTAACCGTTGTGTAACTTTTGGTAATAAGATATATCAGTTGATTCCATACGATCGAATGACGCTCTATTTTTTGAAATTCTTTCTAATGATATCTCAGGTTTTAGATCGAAAAATATTACCAAATCAGGTTTGGTATTTTCGGTTACCATCATATTTAAATCTCTTACTTTTCCAATACCAACGCCACCTAAAACTCCTTGATAAATAAGCGATGAATGGTAATAACGATCACTAATAACGATTTTATTTGCATTCAATGCTGGTCAAATGTTTTCTTCAAGATTTATTCTTCGACTCGCAACGAATAATAGTGCCTCAACCATTGAACTTAGTTTATTCTCAGAATCCAAAATTATTGCTCTTATTTTTTCAGCTTCTTTACTTTTGCGTCCCCCGGGTTCTCTTGTAAACATAAAGGCAGATTTATCCATATTCTTCTCGATGTATTCTTCCAACATTTTTACAATTGTAGTTTTTCCACTACCATCCATTCCTTCGAATGTTATAAATTTAGCCTTGTTACAATTAGTCATAATTCCCCTAGATTTCTTTTTTATTTTCTAATGATTCTTTTAATGTTATTGGATCAACATAATCTATAGTGGCATTAACAGGTACTCCAGTCATCAATTGGAATAATTGAGTATTTTTGTCACTTATCAATGATTTGATATAGTTGAGTGTGTATTGTCCTTGTATCGATAATGGTCAACCAATAGTAATTTCTTTTACTTGATTTATTGATGTTTTTAGCTTTTGTATTAAGTCATCTGAATATTTATTTTTTTTGTTTCCATCTAATAAATAACCTAATACAAAATATTTACCATTATAAATTTCTAATGTTTCAAATTTTTTAATGTCAGAAGCTTCAACAACCAACATTAATTTTTTTGAGTTTTTTCTTTTTTCACAAATTGAACAAATCGATGTTTGTTCGTGATTATTGCAAAGGATACATTTTGTGTGAGTGTTTTGAAAATCATTTATTGAATTAATTAAACTGTCGGTGTATGTCTTACCGTATTCAACAAAATAATTAATAATTTTCTCAGCGCCTCTTTTTGATATGCCTGGAATTGCACTTAGTTTACTTTGCAATTCTTCATATTTTTTATCCGAGTTCATTAAAATGGTAATGAACCTGTTGGTATTGAATTTGTTAATTCATCAAATTCCATATTAATTTTATCCATTGCTTCATTAAACGCAACAATAATTAAATCTTCCAATGTTTCTGGATCTTCTGGATCAATTAAATTTTCATTTATTTTAACTGATTTTAATTTTCTATCTCCTGTAAGAGTTAATGTGATTCCTAATTTTTCAATTACAAATTCCTTTTTTTGTAATTCTTTTTCTTTTAATTCCATTTGTGATTGCATTTTTTTAGCTTGTTTTAACATTTCGTTTATATTCATGATTTTCTCCTAATTTATTTAATTTATTTTGTATAAATCACCAAAGATTTCCAAGTTATCTTTGTGTAATTGTTCTTCTTTTTCAGTGGTTGTGTATTTACATGTTACGGGAACAATTTTCATATTTGATACTTCAGCTTCATTTTGTTTTCAATATTCTCTAGCTGCTTTAATTTTTTCGGCAAGAATAACAAATATACAAATATCTCTACCAAAGTATTTTTTAATGAATTGTCTGAATTCAGCTGTTTGTTTAAATTCGTTAAAAATTTGTAACGTCTCTTCAAATGATGTGGAGAACACTATAAAACTTTCAGTATTTATTATCATTTTGATATTGTGAAATAATTTAATAAATTTTTGATTTTGTTTATCAGTAATATTATCTTTTATTGCACTGATAATTGCTTGATATTCAGTTTGATAATTTTTATTATTTGTTTTTTTAGATTTGAGTGCATTTAAGAATAAATTCAATATATCGCTTATTTCTAAATTTTGTTGTTTAATTTCATTAATTTTTTCTATATGTTCATCGCTGAATATATCTTCAGCCACTGTTATTTCAGTTTGATGTACATCAATAGCGAATGGATCATATTGATCATCCTGATTTAAAATATCACCTTCCACTACGCTGAATTCGCTAGTGATATCATTTTGATGTATTGAAAATTCCCTAGTGTTTTCAATTAATTCATTGACTTTTATATCATCAAGTAATGGATGATTAGATTTTGGCTTTGTATCGATAATATTTTCATTTGCTTTATTTGCGTTACCGATGTATGTATTAAATATGTCATCATCATCAAACATTTCGTTTAATTTATTTCTATCCGCTTCAGTTCTTTGATTAATTAATTCATTAACATCATCAGTATTTTGATTCGTTGTAAATTCTCCAGTAAATAAAGAAGTATCTTTTGTTTCAGTAACGTCCATGTGTAATTCCGATTTAGGTTGTTCTGTAACAGTTTTTACTAGTCCACTCTCTTGTTGGTTTTCCAAACTACAATTTTCATCAATATCAGAATCATCTTTCGTTGAAACTAATTTTAATAAACCCAACTCCAATGTTTGTTGTGGTATATCTGAATAACGTAAATCTTTTAGAATCGAAATAAATAAATCTAAATACTCGTATGCAATTATGGTATTAACTTTTAGTTTACTTAATTCGTCTATGTCAGTGTTATTAAGAAGTGCAGTGTTTTTAGTTTTTTTATAAACTAAATAATCGGTTAATATATTAATACATGATAAAACCATTTTTTCTATATCTGCACCATTTTCAATTAATTCATGAATTTTATTCAAAATTTCATTAATGTCTTTTTCTTTGACTAAATTGATTAATTTAATTAAAGATGTGTTAGAAACTAATCCAAACATTTTTTCAACATCTACTTTTTGAACTTTTCTATTAGCTGCATATATAGATATTTGATCAGCCATACTCAAAGCATCACGCATTGCACCGTTACTCAAAATAGCTATCAATTCCAAAGCTTTTGTTTCAAAATCAATACCCTCTTCACTATAGACATACTCTAATTGCTGTTGAATGATATTGGGTGTTATTCTTTTGAAATTGAATCTTTGAACACGACTCAAGACAGTTACGGGAATTTTTTGTGGATCAGTAGTTGCTAAAATGAATATTACGTGTTTAGGCGGCTCTTCAATTGTTTTTAACAAGGCATTTCAAGCTGCCTTGGACAACATATGAACTTCATCAATTATGTATATTTTATACTTAGACCCAGTAGGTAAGTGTTTGATATTTTCTTTTAAATTTCTTATATCATCAATTCCAGTGTTTGATGCTGCATCGATTTCCCAAATGTCCAGATTTCTTTCTCCTTTATTAATGCAATCAAAACAAGGATCAAAATCAATTTTGTGTTCACAGTTCAATACGTTAGCAAAAATTTTAGCTACTGATGTTTTACCAGTACCTCTCGGTCCGCTGAATAAATATGCATGTGATATTTTTTGATTAACAATAATATTTTCTAAAGTTTTAATGATATGGTCTTGGCCTTTCACTTCACTAAATAACGAAGGGCGATATTGACGATATAATGCTTTATATGATTTTTCCGACATAACTCTCCTAATTTATTACATTTTACCACAACAACTTAAATAAAAAAAGAAGCTAACTCAAAGAGTTAGACTAATTTAAAAATTTTGATTGTTTAAAATAAGTAAATGAATTTTCGCGGTAAATTTTAAACACATATTTGTTATTATCATTTTTTTCTACGCCAAACATTGAAACTAATCAATACATTAATATGAATGGAATAAAACCTATAAGTGATATTACTGAACCAGTAATGAATGTTATTGGCCATTTTGTTAACGGCGGGAATATGTCTTGCAACGTGTTAACTTCTGAAATTCCTAAATAAAATCAGTTTGCCCATCATTTTTTATTTGGTAAAAACGTTGTTAAATAATTTAAAATAAAGAAAAATATTATCATAGACGTAAATATCGCTTGTATTTTCAAAAAATCTTTTTTTGATATTTTTTCTTGAGTCAATATAAAAGGAATTATTGATCCTGCAAAAACATAGAAATGCGCTAAAACGTAATCTCAAAAAATATATGAGTCTCAACCGTAGTGTATAGGGTAGCCTTGGTTTTGATTTTGAAATATTGGATTGTTGTTTAAATCACAGAACAAAACAGCTAATGTGCCGCCTAATAAACAAAAGAAAAATACATATTTTATTAGATGTAACTTATTAAGTAACATTAATACTGAAATTGCAATAATACATAATCTGCAAAAATGTAATGGTATTGATTCCCATTTAGCTGGCCAATCCGTCATAAATAGAAACAAGCATCTAAATAAAACAAACATCAATGCGATAAATCCTGAAACTTTTCAAAAAGTCGCTTTATTCATATATAAAATTTTTTCACACAATTGATACTTTTTAACTATTGGTTTTCTAAATAAAATAAAACTAAATAATAGTAAAAAAAATACTACAAACAATGTAATAAATAATCAGCGCGACTCGTCGAAAGAACTGTAGCCGCCAAATCAAGCAAAAAAACCGTAGTTTTCTCGATGTGTTAAATCATTTATATTGTTGCTTAGAAGGGTTTTCATAATTTCATTTTATATAAAAAAAAATAAAAGTCGGTAAAACCGACTAAATTATAAATTTGACATATGTTTTAAAGTTCTTACAAATTGTGATACGAAACTTTGTTCGTTATCATATCATGCATATACTTTGTATAATCTTTTACCTTCAACTTCAATAAATGTTGTTAATAATGAATCAAATATTGAACCATGTGTTTCTGAAATGATATCACTTGATACTATTGGATCTTCACAAAATAGTAATGAATCTGATTCGTATTTTTTAACTGCTTTATTCAATTCATCGATACTTGGTTGTGATTCTAATTCAATAGTTAAATCAACGACTGAACCAGTAATGACAGGCACACGCAATGCCACTCCGTCCAATTTCCCCGCTAATGCTGGAATAACCTTACCAATCGCTTTAGCTGCGCCAGTTGTGGTTGGTACCATGTTTTGTCCCGCTGCACGAGCTCTTCTTAAATCTCTATGCGGAGCATCTTGAATGTTTTGGTCAGCAGTGTAAGCATGCACGGTTGTCATTACACCCTTTTTAATTCCGAATTCTTTGTTTATTGCGTTAGCAACAGGAGCTAAACAATTTGTTGTACATGAAGCTGCTGAAACAATTTTGTCTTCAGCTGTTAAAATGTTTTCATTTACTGAGTAAACTACTGTTTTTATATTATTTTTACCTTTTGCTGGAGCTGTGATTAAAACCTTTTTAGCTCCTGCTTGTAAATGTAATGAAGCGCCTTCTTCAGTAACAAAGTGTCCCGTACCTTCAATAACTATATCAATATTTAAATCTTTTCAAGGTAATTCTAATGGATCTCTTTTTGCAAATATTTTAATTGATTTACCGTCAACTATTAAATGTTCACCCTCACATTCAATGTTATGTTTAAATTGTTTATGAGCTGTATCATATTTTAATAAGTGAGCCAAAACTTTGGCGTCAGTTAAATCGTTAATTGCAACAACTTCTAATGACTCATCATTAAATATTTCTCTAAAAACAAGTCTCCCAATTCTTCCAAATCCATTAATTGCTATTCTTTTTTTTGTCATATTATCTCCTTAAAAAATCTTAATTTACTACTAATAGTGTATATAAATTTTAATACATAAATGTATATACAATTTAAAATACGGAAAATAAAAAACTGCTTTCAAACAGTTTTAATAAATTTTAAAATTTGATTCAATGAAATTTACTAATATAATTTCAGATTTTAAAAATTTTTTAGTTAAGTTGTATTTAGAAGAAATTAATTGTTCATGCTTGCCAGTTCTTATATCTTCTGTAGAAGATAAAAATGTTGGTTTATTTCTTCTATATCTTATGTTTAAAATTTTTATTAAATATTGTTGCATAAATCATTCGGGTTTAGATGATAAACCAATGTTAATTATAAATAAGTAATCAACTTGCTCCATTAACTTAAGTATGGAAGAACCGGAGTCATAGTTTCTGGATACTTCTCTATATATGTCATCAATATCTAATATTGCCACTGTCTTATTATTGTTTATTAATGTAAATGCTAAATATTTGAAAACTACGTATGAGTAATTCATTGAAGCATCAATTAAATATAAGTTTATGCAATCGTTTTTTTTCTGTATTTTAGCAATATCGTTTTGAACACCTGCGTATTGCTCCATTGAGTTAGCAAAGGATTTGTAAATTTTATTCATAACCATTGAGTATGAATATTCACCAGCGAAAAAACGTTGAAAATCATAGTCAATTTGTGTTATGTTGGTCATTCAAATATTGTTTCTTTTTTTCGCTAATTCAAATCATTTTTCATTTGAGTGATCAATTGATAAAAACCCATATTGATCAAGATATATTTTTCAGTCAGGTTCTTTATTGTTTTCAATAACATATGCATAATATTGATGCAAAATATTCAAATTTTTGTCGATTTGACGATCGTTTAAATTCAAGTTTTTTATTAATTGACAAACGTGGGGTTCATTGATAATTTTGAATTTCAATTTTTCAATTGTGTTATTGGAATTTAATAATTCGTTGATTGATTGTGGTTTATTGTTATTCATCTCAACCTACCAAACCGTATCTTTCTAAAAATTCATTGAAACTTTCATTTTGCATTGTGTAAACTTTATCATTTTGTTTATTTTTTTGGGCTTCTTTATAAGCTGAAATAGCTTGTAATTCTTTTTGAATTTCTTCGAAATAAAATATTTGCTTTTGTGCAAAAGAATTTGCAATTTTTTCAATATATGCACTAACAATATTTCCATTTATAACTACTGAATAATTGATAAATTGATTTATCTGACCATTACCGAATCCCATTTTTTTCATTTTTTGAATCATATGTAAATGAGTGGCCGTTGCTTCTAAATTTGTTAAATATTTAATAAATTCACTTGGTTGAGCATTTTTAATTCAGTCTTCTTTAGTTTGAATTGTCATTGTATTTGAAATTTTTTCATTAATTTTATTAGGCATTTCAAACGTGTCGCTTTCGTATTTAAACAAAGAAGTAACTTTTTTTGAAGAATTTGTATATTCAGATTTATCAAAAGCATACACTCCGCTAGTATAAATTAATTTTTCATAGCGCTCTTCACCAATTTTATTTATTAATTGTTTAGCTAGAATTGAATTTTTGTATTGTTCGCAATTCAATGGTTTACAAATTGTAATAATGGAATTTCTAAATAGGTCTGATTCGAAAAATTTAATTAAACCAACTGCCTCCAGTTTATTTTTAGCCTCAATTAGTTCTTTATTTGTTGTGAAAAGTAGTTTTTCAAAGTCTTTTAATATAAATATATCGCGTGCGTTAGCAGAAAAATTTAATTCATCAAGTAAACTATGGTAAAAACTTACTGCTAAATTACCAATAATCGGCATATAAAAAGCACGTACAACCTCTAAATCCTTATTATCAATAAAAGTGTTTTTTTCGATATAAAAATTTGAGTATTTCATACGTGCTCCTATCCATTAATTTGCGAATATTTTTGATTTGTATATTTACATTTTAATGAAGTCCGAACACTATTTTGAAAAACATTTTGAAAAATATTTTTTCCTCAACATTTTCTGACGAGATATTTACTATGTCATTTGTAAAAAATCCCTTATTTAAAGCATCAATTATGTTTTTATCATAGTTATTGACATTTCTTTTTTTTAAATTTTTAACACGATTTTCTTCCGGTATTGATATCTGAATTATTTTGCTAAAATACGGTAAAAAATTTGCATTTTTACTAAATATATTTGACATTTCAACAAAGTCATAATTTGTTATTTTTAAATGGTTTTCTATGATGGGGAAAATCAACTCTTCAACCTCGTTTATAAAGTCTAAATTTAAATTAATGCTTTCCTTAAGTGCTTTTTTGTTGACGCCGTTTTCATCCACATATTTTTCACCTAGCGTATGTTTAATTTTTTTGTATCCTAAATTCCCCTTTTTGTACAATTCATTAACAAATTCATCTGCGATTAGCACTTTAAAACCATGTTTTTCTAATTTTTTTAAAAAGGTTGTTTTGCCGACACCGCTTTTGCCAATTATAGCGATCATTAATATTCCAATTTTCTTAAAATGCTAAGAATTTTTCATAATTCATATTTTTCAATTATTTCAAAAGCTGGTTCTGAAATAATAATTTTCATTTTAGTGTCTAAAATGTCAAAGGATTCAATCGGGACATCATACCTCAATTGTGAGAGTATCTTATCTCTTAATACATCATCCTTATATAAAATAAATTTATTTTTCGTTTTTTCATCTAAATCATTAATATTTTGAAAAATATTGTCAAGAGTTTTATATTTTAATAATAATTTAGTTGCAGTTTTAGGACCAATACCTTTTATTCCCTTGAAGTTATCGCTACTATCTCCAATCATTGCTTTGTAATCTACAATTTGATCAGGCATTATTTCAAAAAAATCTTTAAAATTTTCTTTAGTTACTTCAACTATTTGTTTCACTTTTGGTTTTAATAAAGTGATATTGTCATCAATTAACTGGTTTAAATCACCATCTGCTGAATAAATTAATACGTCGTGATTTTCTTTTGCTTTTAAGGCTAAACTAGCGATTATGTCATCGGCTTCAAATTCGGGATTTTCCAAACTGTAAAAATTTAAATCTTTTATAACTTGTTTAATTGCTAAAAACTGGTGATAAAAATCTTCTGGTGCTTTATCTCTTTGTGCTTTATAGTCACTGTACATTTGGTGACGAAATGTTTTACCCTGACAGTCAAAGCAAAAGAATACTTGGTAAGGATTATAATCTCTTAATAATTTAAAAAAAGTATTGAAGAATCCGACTATAGCATTAGTAGCTTCTCCCTTGGAGTTCTCTAACTTTAAAGAAGAATATAGCGTACCAAAATAAGAACGACAAACTAAGTATGTCCCATCAATAATTAAAATTCTTTTTTTCATTTTCTAGATTTCCTTTCAATCCTTGATCATAAAATAACCATCCGTTTTTTTAAGTAATGTTGCTTTAATTAATTTACCTACAGAGTTTTTAATATCACTATCTTTTCAAATATTTAAGCGTATTGTTGCTGAAGAATCTGATATCGTCACTGATGTGAATGGCTTATTGAATTTTGATATTTTTACGACTGCTTCATTTAAATAAACGACAATCACATGTTCAGTACCGGGATGAATATTTATTAGTTTAACTTCCCCTTCATATTGCTTAGTTAATGAAGAATTATATATATTACCTAAGTATTGGTACTCATTAGCTGATTCAAATTCATAATCATAAGCTAATTTTTCAATTGGCACTTCGTAATTAATAGCATTTCAGTCGACTGTTTTATCTTTATTGTTGAATGCATTTTCAATTTCTAACATTAATCTACTACCATTTTCGAGAGCTTTCAATAATGTTTTTTGATTACCATATGATCTAAATGTACTTGCTTTAATTAAAATTTTTATTGCCGCTTCACCGATATTAGCTGCTCTTAAACGTAATATTGTTTCAATCAAGTTTTGAAATTCCCCATTGTCATTTCTTTCAGTGATGATATTATTTACACCGACCTTACCCAGTCCCTTGATCATGTTTAGTGGTAAATAGATTTTACCATCTTTAATTACTGAGTGATCAGAACTAATTTCAATCAATGGGCTGACAATTTCAATTCCTAATTCTTTTGCCTCGTTTACGTAACGATTCATATTTTCAGAACTGTTAATGCTTGAAGAAATAATAGCTGAGTAGAACTGTAGCGGATAATGTCTTTTTAAATAAGCCATACGGTAGGTTATAGTGGCATAACTTACAGCATGAGATTTATTGAAACCATATTCTGCAAATTTTTCAATATCATTAAATATTTTTTCAATAACATTTTCAGTATAACCATTATTTTTTGACATTTCTATAAAAACATTTTTGAATTGAGAAAATTGTTCAATTTTTTTCTTACTAATTGCTCTTCTTAATAAATCAGCTTGCGCGTAATCCATTTTAGAAATCTTTTGTACAACTTCTAGAATTTGTTCTTGATAAATCATTATTCCATATGTTGATTTAAGAATTTCATCGTATATGGGAGCTATTTTTGCCACTGGTTCATTTCCGTTTTTTCTTTCCGAATAAGTAGTTATGTATTGCATGGGTCCTGGTCTAAATAATGAAATAATAGCAACGATATCATTAAAATTATCGACACGCACTTTTCTTAGTGTTTTAATCATTCCCGGTGATTCTAATTGGAATATACCGGCTGTTTTACCCAAAGTTAAAAGATTGAATGTTTTTTCATCATTCATCGGTATTGAGTCAATATTGAATTCAGGTTCATGTTTTTTTATTAAATCAACTATTTCGCTAATTATTGATAAAGTTTTCAAACCTAAAATATCTATTTTTAATAAACCAAACTTTTCTAAGTAATCCATTGTCATTTGTGTTTGTAAACCGTCATTTGCAATCATTACCGGACTTTTATTAATTATGTTTTCTTCACTGATAATTATCCCTGCAGCATGCGTCCCACTTTGACGATAGAAACCTTGAATTTTACACGCTTCTTCAAAAGCTGTTTTTAAAACATTTTCCCCATTTTCATTTAATTGATAATTATTAATGGCGTTTTGAAATGATGTGTTATTTTCATATACTTCATTTAAAGACATTTCACTATTCGGTATTTTCTGTGCTAATGAATCAATCGTTGGTATTGGTATATTCATAGCTCTTGCTGAATCGCGCATTGCTGATTTAGTACCTAATGTTGAAAACGTTACTATTGTCGCAACGTTATTAAAGCCGTATTTATTTACTAAGTATTGAATCAATTCACCTCTTTTATCATCTTGCACATCAATATCGATATCCGGCAGTGACACTCTTTTTGGATTTAAGAAACGTTCGAATAATAAATTATATTCAATTGGATCTATTTGAGTGATATCCAATATATAACTTACCAATGACCCGGCAGCAGATCCACGACCCGGCCCTATGCTTATGTTATTTGTTTTTGCTCATTTTATAAAATCTCAAATGATTAAAAAATAATCTTCAAAGCCTAATTCTTTAATAATGTTTAATTCATATTTTAGCCGGTCCATGTATTTTTGTTGATCAGCAATATGCTGTAATTTATTTGGAATATTTTTCAATAATTGTTTTTTTAAATATTGGAAACTGTCAATGTTTTCATTATTAGGAAACACGGGCATTTTAAAATGATCAAATGATATTTCAAAAGCTAATGATTTGGCTAAATCATTAGTTCTACTTATTAATTCTTCAATAAATTTAACATTTGTGTTTATGTCGAAATTTATTGATTCTATGTAAGATAACGTACCTGCTGATTGATTTTTTATTCAGTATAACATGTTTAATGTCTTTAAATCAAATTCGTCATTCGCCTTTCATTCATTAATAAATAAAAATCGTTTGTCATTTAAATTAATTTTTAATTCATCTGAATCTAGTTTATACTGACATAAACCAATATAATAGTTTAAATTTTCAATATATGAATCAGTTAAGGCATAATATCCTTCGGTAGGGTGATCGATAAAAACCAAATCATTAAACTGTGTTAAATCTTCAGTCGTCACAAACCCTTGTTTGGAATGTAAAAAATTGAAATCAAACAAAGTTTTCAGTGTTTTATTATTTTGTGCGTAAGCTAAAAATTGATATGATTTATCCTTGATTCTTAAATTGAATTGTAATCCAAAAATAGTTTTAATATTTTTTTCTTTTGCAAGTATAGCAAACCTTGCGAAAGAAAACATATTACCTTTTTCAGTAATTGCTAAATATTCACATTCATTTAATTCAGCTAATTTGATTAGCTCTTCTAAATCAATTGTAGATTCTAAAAAAGATAATGTTGTGTTAGTGTGTAAGTTTATTAATTTCATGATTTAATTATATTTTAGAGTTCTAAATAACTTGTAAAACAGTTAATAAAAAATCTGGCAAGCAGATTTTTAAATTCATTAATATTAACTATTGAATTTTTTAATTTCTAATTTTTCAATGGCTTCATTTTCCAATTCTTCTAATCTTGGTAATTCGGCTTCTAGTTTTAATACTTCATCAATAGAAGGCTTGGTTGTTGGTTCTTTTGGAGCAAATAACTCACATGTTTCACATGCTTTCTGAATTGAAATATCGTATGTTCCTATTTGTTCTGCAATTTTAATTGTTTCTAATTTATCAAAACTAATTAATGGTCTAAAGATCGGCATATTAGTTACTTGTTGAATAACATTGATACTTTCTAATGTTTGACTAGCAACTTGTGCTAAATTTTCACCGTTAGATAAAGATTCGTAATGATACTTTTTAGCTATTTTATCAGCTATTCTGTAAAAACTTCGTCTCATTAAAGTTATTTTATATTTTTGATTAGATGTTAAAGAAATGTAGTTCATAACTTTTGTGTAATTAATTTGAAAAAGTCTTGAATGTAGTTGATACTTAGTTATTTGTTGTATTAACGCATCTACTTTTTGTGTTGTCAAAAAGTCTGTATGTGGCGGAGTAATAAAATTTAAGTAATCAACAATTAATCCTCTTTTTTGCATTAAATTAGCTGCTACCGGTGAATCTATACCACCTGACATTAAATGTAATGTTTTACCTGTAACACCGACGGGCATACCCCCTCTTGTATAAATATAAGATCCAAAAACATAAGCTACATTATTTCTAATTTCGACAAAAAAAGTTACATCCGGTTTTATCATTTGCACTGAAATGTTTTCAATATTTTTCAAAATATAACTTCCTAGTTTCATACTGATTTCTTGACTTGTTAAAGGAAAGTTTTTATTGCTTCTTTTTGTGTCGACTTTAAAAGTTTTAAATTTTTCACTTTTAGCAACTTTTAAAATTAATTCAGATATTTTGTCCATATTTGCTTCGGTTTCATAAACTATTGAATAGCTAGATAATCCAAAAATAAAGTTTAGTTGTTCTATATTTTTTTCATTGTACTCTAAATAAGCTCTGTCGTGTGTTGTTATAACTTCACCAATCATTTTTGCTTCTAAGTTTTTATGTAATTTTTTAATGAAGTTTATTTTGTTTTTACCTTTTAAGGTTAATTCACCATAACGTAATAGTATTTTTTGATTCATTAATTTACTCCTTTTTCAATAAAATCATTAATTAATCTGATTGCAAGCAATTCTTTGTTTTCTTGAATCATGCCTTGAGTAGTTTTTAACAAGTGATCTATTTTCTCATCATTATGACGAAAAGGGTTCATATATATTAAAAAAATCTCATGAATTTTCTTGGCCTCTATTTTTAGTCCAATAGAATTTTTTAGCGTTTCAACAATAATTGAAAATTTTTCCACATCCTCTTTAAAATTGTTAAATTCATACGAGTTAGATTCATGTTTATGAATTATAGTGGATTTAAAAATTAACAACTCTTTTATATGTTTTCTTTCGATAAAATTTGTATTTATTTTTCAATATTCTATTTCATTCAATAATTTATATAACGCAAATTCAGAATAATTCATTTTATCGACTAAATCATTATACGGATTAAATTCTCCTTTCAGTGAAATAATTTTGTGTAATATTAGTTTAACTCTTTTAACTAATTTTTTTACAGCAAAATCTTTATCAGTGTAACACATTTGAGAATCATTTAATATGTTTTCAAATAACTTAATGTAATCATGTGACATCAAAGTTTTAATTTCTTTAAACTGTTGATCTGGTATGCCAGTTAGATAATTGTTTTTTTGGTAAAAAGAATAATCTTTATTTAATTCATAAAATTTGTTGTTTAACATTTTTATTAAAGATAAAATTTCATTTTTATGTTTTTCAAAATTAGAAAACATTTTAAATTTATTTTCCTCAGTAGAAATTAAGTGAACCATTAACACTGCTTTTTCTACCAATATATTGATGTTATCTTTAATAAGATTTTGGTTTTCAATAAAATTGTTGCTATTTGTTTGGTATCTCAATTCTTTATGAATTTGTTTAAATTCTGAAAACATTTCGTTTATATTCTTAACTTTAATAAAATTTTCGTATATATCTTTGTTGTTGTTTAATATCGATTGTCTTTTATATATATGTTCCATTTTGTTATTTACAAAATAGTATATATTTGTTGCTTCGCCTATTAAGTACAATATATTGTTTAGGACAGTTTCCAGTTGTTTTATTTTGTCGCTTGCTTCAATAATATTATTTAAATATTCGCCAGTACTAAAATGAGTGTTTATTTTTTTGTATATATCTATATTTTGCTTCAATTCCAATTGACATCAATTGTATTTTTCAATATTCGTTCTATATTTTTCCCTAATAGATTGAAACACTCCGACTAATTCCGTGTGTCTAGTAGATAACAAATCACTAAATTTTAAATTTGTGTTAGAAAAGCACAATATTTTTTTGTATTCTTTTTTGTTTCGCTTAATAGAAGTTTTTAATTCTTTTATTATTTTTAATAATTCTGGGAACCTTTTAATTTTATCTAAGGTTTTTACTTGTTTAAAACAAAAAAATGTTTTGTTTTTTAATAAACCAGCTTTACGACGAATACTATCTAATTTATTACTGAAATTAGTATATAAATTAGAACAATGATTACTCTTTTCTTTTAGATCTTTATTAGCATCTGCCAGGGTTTCAAAACGTATATTAATTTTTTTAGCTTCTGTTTCAAATAAATTCAAGTTTTTAATTTGTTGCTCAATGTTTTTTAAAGCTCAATTTCTAAAATAATTAAAAATAAAAATTATTGAAAAAAATAAGAAAATAAATACCAATATAAGTATTAGCAATATTCAAATCAATGTTTTATTTTCTTGCATATTAAAATTATATTTTGTGTTGAAACATTTTTTTAACATTTATGTAATTAAATAACTTATATAAATTAAATGATTTAACTTTTTCATGTTTAATATAAAAAAAATAAATAAAAATAGAACATTATTTTGTTCTATTTTTAGATTACTATTAATATATTAATTCAGGTTTTTCGTCAGTTCCTAAATTTTCCAATACAAATTTAGGTTGTTTTGGTCTTTGCTCTTTTGATTTTTCAAAATTTAAATATTGTGGTTCTCTTTCGTAGAAACCTATTTTGAATTCTCTAGTACCTAGTTTTCCAAGTCCTAAAGGTCCGATTTCAGGGTTTTTAGCATCTTCTTCAGTAACTAATAAGAAATTGAATGCGTTTTCATTTTGAGATTGGTCTAATCAATCACCATCTCCATTACTTCTTGTGGGCATCCCATACTCTGTAGGTGTAATGTAACCGGCGTTTTCTTCTGATATATCATCTCATTGATCTTTTGGTAAAACTTTTGGCACATAGTATCATTTTCAGTTAAACACTTTTTCACCTAAAATATGTAATTTAGTATAAGCATCATTCAGCATTTTAACTTCTTGTTTAATTCTTTTTATTATGTGAACATTTTTTCAAACTTTGTCATAAATTGTGCTTGGATCATTTAAAAATGGATAATCTGCAACGTTAGCGTTTTCATTTTTAATTCACACTGATGAAGTTGTATTCGCTATACCTTGCACATTAGTTAAAGCATAAATCGCTCTAATAACTTTTGTTTGTCTCTTAATAGAAGTTTTTCTTACTGCCTCTTTAGCTCGTTCTAACAACTGTATATTTTCTGGAGTTAATTCATCTGATACGTTTTCAAAAAGTTTTATCATATCACGAACTATAAAGTTTTTGATTGCACTTCTTCCTCATCAACCATTATCTGAGTAATAGAATTGAATCATAGCTCTCATTTCTTGACTAGATTTTTTTTATGTCTTCGTCAGTCATATCAAGCAAGTTAGAATATTCACTTAATCTTCACTGTGAATTGTCTGCTCCCTTAATGTCTTTAGTAGAATTTATGTTTTGCTTCAATTAATTTGTTTTAGCTTCTTCAAATTCTTGATTTAAACGAGTACCAACTCTGTTATATTCGTCAATATCAGGATAGTTAGTCTCACCATTTGCTAAGAAATCTTCTATTTCTTTAGTTGATTTCATCAGTTTGTTTCTACTTTCAAATAAATTATTTAAATAACTTTTATCTGATGGTAATCAGTTTTTTACTCAATCATTATCATTATTGAATTGTATATACATAGTTTCTTCAATACTTAAATCTATCCCTCTACCCAAATCAAATAATTGTCTTCGTTTTTCTTCATTAGATTCATTTTGTGGGTTATATATATTTCCTACTAATGTTAGATTATCATTCATTTGTGCTGAATTACTTGCTTTTAATTCAGTATTTTTCTTAGCATCCACTTTAGCTTGCGCTTCATCAATAACATTTTGTAATGCTTGTTTATCAGCATCATTTAATTTATTCATTTCAGCTTTCAATGCTTCAATAGCGGCTTCATCATCAGCTATTGATGTCACATTTTCTTCACCTAAGGCAATAACTTGATCTAAGTTTTTAGCCTGTTGAGCTTTTTTAGCATCCACTTTAGCTTGCGCTTCATCAATAACATTTTGTAATGCTTGTTTATCAGCATCATTTAATTTATCCATTTCAGCTTTTATTAACTCAATAACAGCTTCATCATCAGCTATTGATGTTACGTTTGCTTCTCCTAAAGCAATAACTTGATCTAGAGTTTTAGCTTGTTGAGTTTTAAATTGATCAGCTGGAATTTTTATCTTATATTCCACTGATTCATCAGTGTTATTTTTAGCAGTTTTTATAACTGTAACAATAACACTATCATCATTTTGTTTTATAGCATCTGTAACTTGGTAGTTAAATTCATCAGTATTGTCAACATTCACCAATTCTGGCGATATAGTTTTATTTTTAACTCCAGCAGCAAATTCTTCAGCTGTTTTATTTTTGTCACCTTTTACCAAAATCGCGCAACTATCGTCTTGAAGAGTTGATATTAATGCAATGTTGGTGGTAAGTGCTGCAGATAATGTTGCTAATGTCAACAATTTTGCTAGTGTTTTAGTTTTTTTTATTTTGATTGTTTTTCATATAATCCTCTCAAATATGCCTTTTTTAACTGATTTTTTACTCTACTTTCATAAAGATATACATATTAATTATAATTAAAAATATTTTTAAAAATTAATATTACCTTAAAAGGTAAAAATATTGAAACAGCTTTTAAAATGTATTGATGCTGTTTTTTTTGTTGTTGAAAGAAAAAGTTTTTTTAACAAAAAATATAAAAACTCAAGTAAAAGAAAAATGTAATAAATACATACTTAAGAACAAATTGAAAATATTTTATAAATAAAAAAATTATATTGTAAAATATATAAGCATTGACACAGCAGTACAACACGAATAGAAACTTTTGAATTCAATTGATTTGAGAGTAAGTAAGCTGTAAACTGAAATCATTAAAAACAGAATATTTATTCGGAGTTGACATTGTCCTTGCAGAAAAGAGGAAAAATTATGGCTCGTTTTAGAGGATCAATTTTTAAAAAATCTCGTCGTTACGGGATTTCATTATTAGAAACAGGTAAAGAATTCGCAAAAGGAAAACAAAGAAAATACGCACCAGGTGTACACGGACAAAAACGTGTTAAGTTAACAGATTACGGACTACACTTATACGAAAAACAAAAAGTTCGTTTCATTTATGGTGTTAACGAAAAACAATTCAAAAATACATTTTTCAAAGCAGCTAAAAAACCAGGTGTTACAGGTACAAACTTCTTACAAACTTTAGAATCAAGATTTGACAATGTTATTTATCGTGCAGGATTTGCAAAAACACGTCAACAAGCACGTCAGTTAGTAAATCACGGGCACTTTACAATCAATGGTAAAAAAGCTAATATCCCATCAATGATGATCAAAATCAATGATGTTATTGAATTAAAATCAAAATCACACAACAACTCAGAAATCCAAGGTGCTATGGAAGAAAGACACGTTGCTGAATGAATCAAACGTGAAGAATTTAAAGCAACATTTACTCGTTTACCAGAAAGAAGTGAATTAAACCAAGAAATCAACGAATCATTAATCGTTGAGTACTACAACCGTTAATAGCGATAATAATATTAAATCACAACAGACTGTTGTGATTTTTATAATATTTTTTTGATATAAATGTTTTAAAAAAACTCAAAAGCTTTGTTTTTGCCTGTTTTTTTAAGTAAAAAACGGTTTTTTGCTAAAATCTATTTATAAATATAGATTAGGAGTTATATGTACGAACAAAGAGAAGAATTTGAATTAGTAGATGGAGTTAAACAAGGAGAAGCAATCTATTTTTTTCGTTGTGGAACAACTGAAACTTATACATATGTTGATGGAGTTAAAAACGGATTATCTGTTTTAAAGGTTCCAAATGGGGATCGGGCAGAATATACATACGTAAATGGTCGTGCAGAAGGTCCGGGATTCATGCAGTACGCAAATGGTAATAGGGAAGAATATGTTTTTAAAAATAATTTAAAACATGGTCCGGCAATATTTTTCTATGCAAATGGTAATCGTGAAGAATGCACGTACGTTGATGATTATTTACATGGTCCAGCAACATTTTATTTTGCGAATGGTGACATTGAATATTATGCATATTTTAAAAACACAAAAGACGGTAAATCAAAATTAGTTAAAGCAAACGGTGAAATTGTTGAAAGTACATTTTTACACGGTCACAAAGTAAAGTAAAAAAAACATAGATAACAATTCATGTTTTTAATTTTATTAAGTATTAAAAAAAGACGTTTCCTTTATTTGAAACGTCTTTTATTTTATATAAATAATTTATTAATCTATGTATGAAATTGTTTTTGTTTTTTCATCGAATGAGTATACTGAACGAATGTACTCAGTAATTGATTCAAAAATTGTGTCTAATTGTTTATAAACACGGTTACCATAGTGTTCTTTCATAAATTGAGGTGTATCAAAATCACTATGTCAAATATCACCGGCAAGTTTAATATCAGACATTTTCATACCTTCTGGTAGTACTCATTTTTCTAAAACACCGCCATTGATACTTTGTTTTACTAATTTTACTTTATTACCATTTTTATCTATTCATGCAAAATCGTCTTTAACTTGTGCATAACCATCGAATACTTCATATTTCGATAATATGTCAAAATTTGTTGATTCAAAGTATGCGGTTCTAATTCCTTTTTGGTGGAATGGTTCATGATCTGATCAATCTCCAGTTCCTCCTACTGTTATAGGTTCGAATTCTTCTGAATTTTGTAATGAAGGGTGAATTTCTAATGCTTGTGATAAATCATTTAATAATTCAGCTCTTCTTTGAGATATTGCTATAATTTGATCTCTAATTGCTGTTTGTCCAGGGTTTACTTGGTCTCCAAATGTAGTTCCAAAAGCTCCGCGTGAGTGAACATAAACATGATCCCCACCTGATACAGTATCAAGGTTTATAGCGCCAATAACATTGTCGCTTTTTTCAACAAAGCTATTTACAAAAGCAGTTGTTCCGTAAACTCCCATTTCTTCGGCATCTGCAAAAACAATGTGCAATCTAACACCTAAGTTTTTTCTGTTTTCTGGGTTTGAATAATGTTTTAACATAGCTAATGTAATTGCAACACCAGTCGCATTATCAGTTGCCCCTCATGACGATCTTCCCTTGATTACATCGCCACCTTGACCATGTTCTGCATAACCAGTTGAATCGTAGTGACTTGTTATGTATAAATCTTTAATTCCCTCAACATCTTTGAATTTTTCTTTATCTGGGTTGATTGTTACAATTATATTTGTACCAAAATTATTGTATGTTTTTCCAAGACGCTGCGGAGCATCTTTACCATGTCATAAAAATCCTTGAGTAACAAAACCATCTTCGTTTAGTTTTGATTGTACATCTGTTTGATCTTCACGAACAACAAGATTTTTTGTTAATGATTTTGTACCTTTTGCAGCTACATATGTTTTACTGGCGTTCGCCGCTCTTTCGCCAGTTGCTTCTTGTAATTGTGCTTGAGCTGGATATTTTACAACTTCTGTGTTGTTTTTATATCCCAAATCTGTTAACTCTTTTTTCAATCATAAATAAGCGTGGAAAGATCCATAAGTATCCACATTTTCTTCTATTTTAGTGTCTAAATTAAATTTCGCTTTTTTTATTAAATCAGCGTCAGTAATTTCACCGTTTGTTCCGATGTTTTGTATTCCATCGTTACCAGTATTTACGTCATTAAAATTGGTTTTATTTCCAGATCATCTACCGTGATTTTCATTCAAGAATTTATCTCAGTATTTTGAAACTGTTTTGTTAGCAATTTCAGTGTTTTTTGCATTTTCTTGTTCTAGTTTTAACTTGTTTTCTTCTTCTTTAATTTTTTGTATTTTTTCATTTACAAGTTTATTAATGGCTTCTTCGTCATTTTTTTTATCTTCTACTTTGTTACATGATATTGCCAATAATGGTGTAAATGCTAAAGAAACAATAGTTCCCATAGTTAAAATATTTAATATTTTTTTATTTTTTTTCATTTTTCCTTCCTTCTATTTGGATTTTAAAATTAAACGAAATAACAAAAAAACAATTAAATAAAAAAATTGTTTTTTTGTTATTTTTTTTAACTTGAACTTATATAAAACCAAAATGAATATTTATTTTATTTTCAAAATTTTTGTACCTAATTCGATCATTTGTAATGCCGTTTCATTGTAAGTTATAATTAAATTATGTATCAGATCTTCTGATAAAACCCCTCTATTTATGTTTTTTGGAATCAAACCTTTGCTATCGTCATTGTAATCATTTATTCATTGTTTGCTGAAATAATAATTTACTAATTTAGAGTAATTTTTCAATTCTTTTTCAGTGGATTTCAGTATTTCATTTAATGTTTCAATGCTTTTTTCGTGGTTATTCAAAATATCTTCCATTGTTTCTATGTGTTTATAATCCTTCATTTGCCCCTCTCTTTTAAAAAAATAATAACAAATATAAATAATAATTTTTAATTGATGTTTTAATAATTAGTTAAAATTTAAATACAAATGAGGTGATTATGTTTTATGCATTAAATAAAGAAAAATGAATATCGAGTTTTAAGGCTATTAAAAAGTTTCAGAAAGAAAACAATATTAAAAAAATTGGTCATGCAGGTACATTAGATCCACTTGCAGAAGGTCTATTAATTGTAGCGACAGATGAAGATACGAAATTGTTATCCTATTTGACATTACAAGATAAAAAATATATATGCAAAATGCAACTTTTTAAACATAGCAATTCGTACGATATTGACATTGAAACAATAAGTATTTTGCCAAGATTTAATATCGAACAAGAAGACATTGAAAAAGCGATCAATATACTTAAAAAACAAACTACACAAGTTCCGCCGGTTTTTAGCGCGAAAAAAATAAATGGTAAAAGAGCATACGAATTAGCAAGACAAAATAAAAGCGTAGAGCTAAAGGCTAATCCTATAAAAATTTATGATCTGGATTTAATTCAATACGATAAAAATAAGGGAGTTATTGAATTTTTTGCCCACGTTTCAAAAGGAACATATATTCGTTCAATTGTTCATGATTTAGCAAATTTATTAAATACCGACGCTGTAATGTGTGAACTTTTTAGAACCGCTACAGGTAACATAACTTTACAGAAAAACCAAAAAAACAAACAATTAAATAACTTTAAAGATTTATTTGGTATAAATATACATGCATTAAATAAGGAAGAATTGATAACACTTCAAAAAACCAATACTCTTGGAATAATAAAGGGTATTAATCAAGAAACATTATTAGCATACCAAAATGAAATAGTGGCAATTGCTAAGATATACGATGATAAGACAGATATCATCAAAATTTTTTGACCCCGTTTGAATAAGTTATCACAATAGGAGGATGTCGTGCCTGATAAAAAATATAAATTAGTAGCATTCGATATTGATGGAACAATATTGCCATTTGAAGATGGACAAAAAAATCAACCATTAAAACCAGAAATTGTTGAAATGTTTGCTAAATTAAAACAACAAGGATATATTACAGCGTTTTGTACCGGTAGAGATATTTTTACAATCGGTGACAAAATTAATACACCGAATGTTGACTATTTAATTGGGGCAAATGGTGGATTTATCATGGATTTAACTACAAGAGAATATATTTTTGAAAAATCTATACCATATGAAGATTTTAAAGTTTTTCAAACAGCAACAGAAAAATTACAACTACCATACCAATTCATTGGTAAAAAACAAGGATATTACAACAAACTTTTTGATATTAATCATTGATTCACCGAACCCTTTAAAGCTGATTTTGTCGACGTATCTGAATACGATAATAATAAAGATGACCCCAACTACTTAATCACAGTTAATAGTGAGGAAAATAAAGAAATCGGAGCGTTTTACAAAGAATTATTCAAAAATAATAATTTAGATATGTGGGTATTAGCTGTTTGAACTGGAGGAGTATTTATTGCTGCTAAAGATGTTCATAAAGCAAAAGGTTTGGAAATATTATGTAATATGAAGGGTATTAATCTAAGAGATGTTGTAGCGTTCGGGGACTCAAGTAATGATGTAGAAATGTTGAGTCAAGTAGGTCTTGGTGTTGCCATGGGAAATGCAAGCGATGAATTAAAATCAAAAGCTAAAGCAGTTGCAAAACCAGTTACTGAGCAAGGTGCATACAAATTTCTTTTAGAAGAAGGAATAATAATATAATGACAATTTTTAAATGACCACTTATTAACCAAATATCAAAAGCTAAAACAATATTGGTTTTGGGTTCTTTTGAAACACTACATTTAGGTCATTATGAATTATTTAAAAAAGCAAAAGAATTACGAAGCAATAACCCGGAGTTGGTTATTGTTTCTTTGCTTTTTAAAGACAAATCTATGAATAACATAATTAAAGTGCAACAATTAAAACCACGTATTTATACATTGGATAAATTAGGGGTGGAAATAACCATCATTATTGAATTTAATGAAGAATTCAAAAACATATCTGCAAATAAATTTATTGAAGAGCTTAAAAAAATAAATGTTGAAAAAATTGTTTGTGGAAGTGATTATCGCTTTGGTTTCAATAGAACCGGCACTGTAGATGAATTAAAAAAACATTTCGATACTCATTCAGTTAAATTAAAAAAAATAGCGAATTTAAAAATATCTTCATCTGTTTTAAAAGAATTAATCAAAGAGGGAAAAATAAGTGCCGTGAATCAATTTTTAATTGATAAATACTCATTTATAACTTCAATTAGTAATTATAAATTCACATTTCCTGTTAATATTCAAACAATTCCTAATGGTATTTATTTAACTAATTTTGTATTCAAAAACATTGAATACCACGGATTTATACATATTAATGGTACTGAACATAATCAAGTTATTATATTTGATTTAAATTATGACATTTTATATTTTGATGAAGTATTAATAGAAATTATTTCAGAAATAAGGCACATAAACCACATTGCTGAAAATAAAATATTTGAATCTGATAATAAAAAATCGATAGAAATGTTTAAAAAATCACTTTAACGTATATAATTAACTAGCATAAAAAAACAATGCAATTTTTTGCTCGGTTATAAAGGGATTTATTGCTGGGCTAAGAAGGGATTAAAATGGTAACAAAACATCGAAAACAAGAAATTATCAATAAATTTGGTAAAAATAATAAAGATACAGGTTCAGTTGTAGTTCAAATAGCATTATTAACAGAAGATATTGAAAGTTTAAAACTACACTTCCAAAACAATAAAAAGGATCTTCACTCAATGCGTGGATTCATGGCTAAAGTTAACCGCCGTAAATCTTTATTGAATTATTTAAAAAATGATAGTTACGATGAATATTTAAAAACTATTCAAGAACTTAATATACGTAAATAATTATTTTTCAAATTAATAAAACCATAATGTATTTCTTACATAAAAACAACACCATAATTTATTGGTGTTGTTTTTTTTATATTTGAAATTTATTTTGTTTTGCAGTTTGAAACTGTTGTCTCGTTAATTCTTTTTCAAAAAAATCATCAGATTCATTGCCGTTATATTTCAATTTATATTTTATTGATAATTTATCATCTTGTTTGTTAATTGATACATCTTTAGCAGATTGATAATAAACACCACCGTTAAAAGATTCAACTGAAATTTCAATGTCATTTATAGTTATATTTTCTCATGTTTGATCATTGTTTAAAATATTAAATTTAATTTTTGTTTTTTCATTATTTAACTTAGTAAAGTTAATTTTATATCCTCAAATATCGATGAATTGTGTTATGGTGTATATTTCTAAATTTTTCTTGTTGAATATTTTTAACTTGATACATTTCATACCGTATTCATCAAAATCTTTTATTTCAAAAATTTCAGTATCTATATTGTATTTTTGTTTTAATGATTCTAATTCTGTTGATAACAGTATTTTGCTATTATCAAATTTACTTGGCAATTTATTGGTATCTCGCAATCCTGGTTTATCTCAATATTTATGAAAGTATTTTACAACATCATTATATGCATTCAAAAAATTAGTTTTTTTAGCTAAATTTAAAATTTCTCCTAATTTGTTAATTTTTGCTTTCAATTTATTTTTTATTTCAGAATTAATTTGAACAAGTGAATTGACCATTAATTCCATTGTGTGTAACGTATCGTTTTTTAATATATTAACACCATTGATATTTTCATACTGCATAATAAAAATAAACGGATTTATTCATGTGTTATCTTCAAATGTAGTTAATTTTTCAATTTGATCAACATTTAAATCTTCTAAAATGGAATCCCTGTAATTTTTAAAATTTTTTATTTCATCAGTTTTCAAAACATTATTTGTTTCTTTGTCAACAATTTTGATATCAGAGGTAATAGAATCAGCGAATTTATACATAAATTCTTGTGCTATCTTTAGTTTTTTGTTTTTTTGTACACTTTCTTTCTTTTGGTTAAATAACTTGATTAAATTTATTTTTTCTTCATTTTCTAATAAATTATTGACATTGTTTTCTAATTCAACTAATGTTTTATCATCAAATTCACTAGATGACATTTTATCCCTACCGACATTTCAAGATGTAATTTTATTTATACTATCTTTAGTTTTTGATAATAATATTGCATTTTCAATGTTTCTTATTTTTTCTTCTAATTGTGATATTTTATTTAAATCTGGTTTATCCGTGTTTTTTTCTATAGTGATTAATTTTTGAATGTTATTAATTTCTCATTCATTTTCTGGAATATCCTTGTTTTTAAATCATTAAATTGGTCAGTTAAATGATTTATTTTTTCTATTAGTTCATTATTCATGTTTTTTTTGCGGATTAATGTCATCTTCTTGATTATTTGTGTTTTTGTTATTGAAATATAAGACTATTGCTGTTGTAGCTGTTACACTAGCTGCAATGCCAATGCCCAAAGGTCCAAACATTAAAGTTTTTTTTATTCATATTACTCCTATCATCATTTATGAGCTTTCCCTCATGCTCCAATATAAGCACTAGAAAAAATTGTTGTTATAATTAATAAAATTATTAAAAATCAGTATAAAATTCAAAATAATTTAGATGTGGTGTTTATGTCGTTGCGACATGAACACTTTTTTTTCTAAAGTAGACTCAGATTTTTTATGATCACATTTTGAAGATAACACATCATTATTTTTTTTGTGAAGTTATTAATCCATCCTTTTTGCTGTCTTCATTATTTTTTGATTTTGAAATATTTTTTTCAACCAAATTTTCATTATTAATAAATTCAATAGCATCAATTTCTTTGATTTTTTCTTCTTTTAATCTTTTGATGATGATTTCGCACGCCTTAGGACTTGCACTACCTCTAAAAGTTCTGTTTTTATGAAATCAAACTTTTGCTTTATAACCATTATCAATATCTTTATTGCCTAATTTATTAAATTTCTCAATTCCTTCTCATAAATGTTTAAAATTAATGATTTGTTTTTCATTTACCCTTTTTAAATTGAAAGAAATCTGTTTATTTTCATCGAACGTTTCTGATAAAAAGTATCTCACCAATTTTATTTTTTGCATTTTTACTTCTTTTTAAAATTTAACATTTTAATTTTATATTAAAATCATTTCTGTTTTTTTTAACTTTGTATCAGTGTAGGGATTTGTTTTCTAAAATGTCATTCATTAACTTGTGTTAAGTTTGATTTACCACTTTTATTAATGTACTCATTTGCAAAATAAAATGTTGCTGTCCCTTGTTTAAATTATTTTAAAGATATTTTGATAACACCTGTCCTCTACATTTTCTTGTTCTGAACCTTTATGATGCTTAAGCTCATCTTAATCCCATGTATATATTTGGGTAGTTTCGCATGAACAAATTTTTTGCCTTGTTTTACGTCGGAAATCAGTTTAAATCCCGTCTTTTAGAATTTACTTTATTAATCAATGATATAATAAAATTTATCCCATTAAACTAATTATATTCTATATTATTAAAAAATACTTATTTAAAATCAGAATGTAATTTAAAATATTAAGGAGATTTTATGAAAAAAAAGCTAAAAAAGAAAACGTTAATTAAATTATTAACTTTAACTACCTTATCCACATCATTAGCAACAAATTCATTTTTATTATTAAATTTAAATGAAAATTTGTTTGTTGATATTCAATTGAATAATTTTGCACTAACAAAAGTCGTTGATATTAATAATATTTCAGAATCTGAGAAGAAAAATATTAAAGAAAACATCAAGAGTGCAAATAAATCATTAAATTTAACTGATGAAGAAATTTTTATTGATAATAAAGGTAACGTAACGATAAAACGTAATGGTCTTTCACCGATAACAATTAACATGACCCGAACTGTTGAGTTAATGTTTATTGAACCGCCTAGAACATTAGTTGAAAGTTTAACCAATATTAAAGATTCTGAAGTAGCTAAAATTAAAGAATCTATTAAAAATGCCAATGCTTCTTTAAATCTTTCAGATGATCAAATTATTGTTAATAAATCAACTGGAGAAGTTACTGTAACTCCAAGTGCAGGTAAGGAATTTGTAATTACTACTGATAAAGCAACATATGTTCTTCCAGAATTAACACCAGTAGCAAATTCAACTGACATTCAAGATTCTGAAGTAGCTAAAATTAAAGAATCTATTAAAAATGCCAATGCTTCTTTAAATCTTTCAGATGATCAAATTATTGTTAATAAATCAACTGGAGAAGTTACTGTAACTCCAAGTGCAGGTAAGGAATTTGTAATTACTACTGATAAAGCAACATATGTTCTTCCAGAATTAACACCAGTAGCAAATTCAACTGACATTCAAGATTCTGAAGTAGCTAAAATTAAAGAATCTATTAAAAATGCCAATGCTTCTTTAAATCTTTCAGATGATCAAATTATTGTTAATAAATCAACTGGAGAAGTTACTGTAACTCCAAGTGCAGGTAAGAAATTTGTAATTACTACTGATAAAGCGACATATGTTCTTCCAGAATTAACACCAGTAGCAAATTCAACTGACATTCAAGATTCTGAAGTAGCTAAAATTAAAGAATCTATTAAAAATGCCAATGTTTCTTTAAATCTTTCAGATGATCAAATTATTGTTAATAAATCAACTGGAGAAGTTACTGTAACTCCAAGTGCAGGTAAGAAATTTGTAATTACTACTGATAAAGCGACATATGTTCTTCCAGAATTAACACCAGTAGCAAATTCAACTGACATTCAAGATTCTGAAGTAGCTAAAATTAAAGAATCTATTAAAAATGCCAATGTTTCTTTAAATCTTTCAGATGATCAAATTATTGTTAATAAATTAACTGGAGAAGTTACTGTAACTCCAAGTGCAGGTAAGAAATTTGTAATTACTACTGATAAAGCAACATATGTTCTTCCAGAATTAACACCAGTAGCAAATTCAACTGACATTCAAGATTCTGAAGAAGCTAAAATTAAAGAATCTATTAAAAATGCCAATGCTTCTTTAAATCTTTCAGATGATCAAATTATTGTTAATAAATCAACTGGAGAAGTTACTGTAACTCCAAGTGCAGGTAAGAAATTTGTAATTACTACTGATAAAGCAACATATGTTCTTCCAGAATTAACACCAGTAGCAAATTCAACTGACATTCAAGATTCTGAAGAAGCTAAAATTAAAGAATCTATTAAAAATGCCAATGCTTCTTTAAATCTTTCAGATGATCAAATTATTGTTAATAAATCAACTGGAGAAGTTACTGTAACTCCAAGTGCAGGTAAGAAATTTGTAATTACTACTGATAAAGCAACATATGTTCTTCCAGAATTAACACCAGTAGCAAATTCAACTGACATTCAAGATTCTGAAGAAGCTAAAATTAAAGAATCTATTAAAAATGCCAATGCTTCTTTAAATCTTTCAGATGATCAAATTATTGTTAATAAATTAACTGGAGAAGTTACTGTAACTCCAAGTGCAGGTAAGGAATTTACAATTCCTGCTGATAAAGCAATAGATCTTATTCCCATAGCAACAGAACAAGTTGTCGCATTATCAATGAGTACACCAATTAAACATTTAAACGCCGAACAATATATTGTTAATGCGAATAATTTTCCAAATGGTACTACATTTAAATTTGATATTAATACTTTTGGCGTTGGTAATGAACATGTTTTTATCATTGTGAAAGAGCCAAATAAATTACCTAAAAAGGTTAAAGTTAAGTCTGAAATTCCTCCAGTTTCTAAAATTTCAGAAAAACAACCGGGAAATGATATTGAGAACAATATAATAAAAAAACAAATCACAATGGAAAAAGGCAGAAAAATATATAAGATTAAAAATATAGACAATATAAAATGAAAACCGTCAGAACCAACAAGTATTAAAGAAGAACTACCACTTGAAAAATTTATAGTAACTGATTTTACTGATGATGGATTGATAACAATCCAAAAGAAAATATTTAAAACAGGTGACGTAATTACATTAGAAAATAAGCAAACCATTACAATAACGGATGAAAATAAAGATGAATATAATAATTTTATTAACAAGTATTATGATGACATTATAAATACCCCAGAAGTACCGCAATTTATTCCTGACCCTGATGATAAAAAACCAGAAGACTGAAATGAGGAAATGGATGGGAAATACCAAATTTCATTAATTTATAATCATGAGTATGTACCTTTAGCTTTTAGATTAAATCTTTCATTTGATGTGGAAACATCTAACCTTTCCGGTGATGAAGACTCTATAATTACAAATAATAATTTAAGAATAGTGGAGTCGTTAGAAGTTCTTGTAAAAAAACAAACCCGATAAAAATCACTATAAATAAAAAAAGACACTTAATATAAAAGTGTCTTTTTGCCTAAAAAACCCAATTGAATAATTATACTTTATCCTCAAAATATTAAAAAAAGTGTAAAAAACTTACTTTAAGTAGCACGAGGTACTTTTTTAAAATATTATAAAATTATACATGCTTAATATTGCGAATAATAACAATAATTAAAAGCGTATATTCGGATTAAAAAAAAGAGTCTAAATAAAAAAAATAAAGATGCAAATAAAGGTTTTAATTTAACCGATTAAGAAATTTCTGTTGCTAATGATGTAACTGTAACTGTAATGAAAAATAAATGAAAAACAACTACTCCGCAAAACAAAACCATTGTTCAAAAACAAATTTTTAATTTTAATGATCCAGCGATTACAAAAGTTATAATGCAAACAATTTAACACAAGATGAACAAAATGCAACTTTTCAAACATAGTAATTCGTATGATATTGACATTGATCTCATAAGTATTTTGCCTAGATTCAACATTGAAAAAGAAGAAGTTGAGAGACCAATTAATATACTTAAAAACCAAACTATGCAAGTTCCACCAGTTTTTAGTGCAAAAAATAAACGGTAAAAGAGTTTACGAATTAGCGAGGCAAAATAAAACTATCGAGCTAAAGGCTAATTCAATAAAGATTTATGCTTTTGATTTGATTAAATATGATAAAAACAATGGCATTATTGAATTTTTTTTCATATGTTTCTAAAGGAACATATATTCGTTCAATTCTTCATGATTTAGCGAATTTATTAAATACAGATGCGGTAATGTGTGAACTTTTTAAATATAACTTTGCAAAAAAACCAAAAACAAACAATTAAATAACTTTAGAGATTTATTTGGTATAAAAATACATGCATTAAATAAGGATGAATTGATAACACTTTAAAAAACTAATATTCTAGGAATAATAAAGGGTATTAGTCAAGAAACAATATTAATATTCCGGAAAAACCAGAATATATCCAAACCTATATGTCAAAATAATTGAAGAATGAGATGAGGAAATTGATGGCAAATATGAAGCGCCTAAAATATTAAATCCCGAGTATGCTCCACCTGGTTATTTGTTGCAACTATTTTTGATCTGAAACATCGTAAGATTTTGGCGATGAAAATACTGTAATTACAAATAGAAAGTTAAGTTTCATTGATTTTTAGAAGTTCTTGTTAAAAAAACACCAATAAAAATTACTTTAATTAGAATAAATAATTACAAAAAGACACTTTTTATATTAAGTGTCTTTTTGTAAAAAAAACAATAATTCAAAAATATCCTTTTATATTGCGTAATATACATTTAGGACGAATTTGAATAAAACAAGTAAACATTCAGTATAAATTATGCTTTGAATAAATATAAATCGAAGTGAAAATCTAAAAGTTTTAAAATTAATTCTCCATAAATTCATGATATTCGTTTGGATACAATCAAGATAACCGTCTCACTATTTGATTAAAGCTTGATGTGTCAGAATAATTATCTTTTTGACCAATAAATGAATTTGATTCTGTGTCAAACAGCATAAAATCTGAACCATGTTCAATTCTATCCTTTTTAGTTATGGTATTGTTTTTTTGAGGTGATAAATATCCAGATGTTATTATACCTGCTAAATTACTTTCATAGTCATATACAGCAGAACCACTCGAACCCTGACCAGTATCAATCTCTATAGCTGTGAAACTCACACCTATTGAAGTAATACCGGAAAATTGAAATGGTTCTTTAGTTCCGACACTAATTGGATTACCAATTAAATATGATCTATATCTGCTTTTATCATCAGTTGGACTATCTTCATTTCATGAAGCAGCATTTGGGAAGGTATTTAAAAAATAATTTAAATTCGAGTATTTTCTAATATATTTATTGTATTTTGACAATTTCAACGGTTTTATTTTTTTTCAATCTAGCATAATATCGATTGCCTTTTTGTTATTTCCATCAATAATCTGATTGTTATATTCATATACTTGTTTATTTTCTTTGTACTGATGTTCAAAATTTTCAAATATAAATTTTAAATCTCATATTAAAATTGAAACATCGAAATTGAAATTTTTTCCAATTTTTTCATTTATTCTTGGGTTTCCTAAATTATCGTATTGTTTAAATAAATAAGGATTTAAATTTTTATATTTATCTTCTTTCCTGCTTGCTATAGTGTGAATTGTGTTTCAATTTCTAATCATTTGAAACTTGAAATCATTGTCCGTTAAATTGTTAAAAGCTTTTTTATTGAGAATAGGTACTAAATCATTATTGTGCTGTAAATCCGAATAAATAGGATATGTTTTATCATTTTTGTATTTTTCATCGCTCGGTAATATGGGAAAATATATTTTTTCAAAAGAATTATGTTTTATCGTGTAATAACCATTTTCAATTGATATGTCATTTTTGTCAATTTCATCAATAACGTGCACATTTGTAAAAATATAAAATCTATAGTCATTATCATCATTTGGTTTAACTTTTGCGAATACATTATATGTACCGCCGTGACCCTTTATTCAAAATGCTCGATTTTTTATTTCAGCATAATTTTTATAATTTGTTTCTTTTTCGCTTGTGATTCTAATTGAATTTTTCTGATTTTTAGGATTTATGAAATTGTTATATTTGTCATATCTACTAGTTAATTGATTTATATCTCCTTTTAAAAAAATAGAATTCGGTTCGTTATTTGTATTATTCAAGCTAATAAAATTAGGATCGTCGTTATCAATAAATTCAATATCATTTTTACCATTGTACACATAATTAAATACAAAATCATTTATATAAATACTTTGATTATTTGATAACAAATGATCTTTTACAAAATTAAATATTTTACTTTGACCTCTTGATTTAATTACGAACTTGATAATGTCATTGTTTAAGCTTGCGGTGAAATTGAAATCACTAGCTATTTGATTTTTTAATTTCTCATTCAAATATACATTATTATTAAAGTATGAAAATTTAAAATCTAAATTTTCTATTTTTTTATTTTCAAACAATTCTTTAATTGGTATAGCAATCCCAACAGTAGAAGTTTGATTCATATATGGATAATAATCAGCAATTCTCATGAAATAATGATCAAGGTGTAATGATATATAAATTATTGAATCATCTAAATGATTTTTATAATTTTTAAACATATTCATATCAATGTCATAATATGCTGAAGAATTTTCTTCAATATGTACAAAAGATTTCATTATATTTCTTCTAGGTTGAATAACATGCATTTTTTCGCCATTTAAAAATTTATATTCTCTTGGTTTAGGTAGCGAAATACCATTCATTCATTTTTTCGTCTCTCTTGAAATAACCTCTAGATACAAATCTAGCAAATTTTTGGTATTAGTTCGATTTTGTTCTAAATTTTCGATTTCCTTATTGTTGAGTCAATTTTCAACCATTTTATCAGTAGGAACAATGTTTTGATCATTAAAAAAGTTGTTTAATTTTATTTTTTCATAATTTCTTTGTTGTATGAATGATTTCTTAAAATTATCATTAATTTTTATAATAATATTTTTTTTGTGAAGGGTATTTATGTCTAATACTTCAATTGAAGATAATGTATACTTTAATCCATCCAATAAATTATTTAATTCAAATTTATGTAATTTATTTCAAGGTATGTAAATAGATTTTGTGCTAAATTCCTTAAAATTTTTATTTGATGTATCAGGGAAATTTTTATTCATATCAACACTAAAATTAACTTTTATTAGTTTATTTTTCAAAATATTAAAATCATCATTTATATTTATTGCTGCAAATAATCTACCATCCTCATTTTTAGAAATGATAAATTTTGTTAAATTTAACATGTTTACCTGATTAATTTTTAAAACAAATTTATCTAAATAAGTTAAATTTGATTCTTCATCATCAATTGATAAATTTGTTATTATAAATTCATCTAGTTCTATGGGTAAAATCTTCTTAAGAAAAAATAATTGATTATTTATTATTTCTATCCCATTTTCAAATTTAGTATCAAATAATTTTGAATATTTATACTGATAATTTAATGATTTTAGTAAGAATTTTATTCTTTTATTTTCAATATTATTCGCGAAATTTATCACTATTTTATCGTTATCTTCTTCTATTGATAAAAAGTTATTTTTTATATCAGTTGCGTTATTGATTTGATTGATCAATTTAGAAATAATTTGATCTTCTCTTAAGCTTTTTAATTTTATTTTTGATTTTGTTTTGTCAGAATTATATACAACATCAATTAATTTACCATCAATTTTTTCGCCAACAAAATTCATTCTATACTCAAATTCTCCACTATCAATAGATTGATCACTATAGAATATTTTTTGAATTTTAGTTTTATTTTTTACAATAAAAACTCCATATAAATCATTTAAATTTCAACTTTTACCCACCCTGCCCGGTCACACTAACGTTAATTTACCATTTAAATTATTATTTTGATCAATATTAATTTCACTTATTTTATTACCTGATAAATCATATTCTCAAGCTTTTAAATCGTCATCGCCGTTATCATAAAAATGTACAAAAGCATTATCATTAAATGTTTTGATAATACTATTATTTTTTAATATATTAATAAGCAATACATTTTTATGTTCGTTCGGAATTAAAAATCCTATTTTACCGTCTACATTTGAGGTATTCAAAAGAAATTGACTGTTATTGTATTTATATCTTAATGTGTATTCATTATTTTTTTCGAGTGTTGAAAAAATAATAAAGAAATTACTATCTTTTCTCTTTACATCAATTAAATTAACATCAGTTATGTGATTTCATGAATCGTTTTTGTATTCGGTATTTTTGTTAATTCTTGAAAAGTATTGAGATCATTCATTTTTTGTTTTTAATGATTCAAAGTTAAACGAATTAGATATATTACTTGTATTGTGCACGTTAAATAAATCATAATATTCTTTAGAGTCGAATCTTTCCAAATAATTATAGTTTATTTGTTTATTAATATTCGAATTAATACTATCTGCTGGTAGAACAATATTGTTAGGTAATTCATCTTTTTCTTCTGCTTCTTTGTTTGTTGTATCAATAGTATTTAAATTATTTGTATCGTCTTGATTTTTGTTGTTTTTGTTTGTATTATTTGTGATTTTTGCTTTAGCATCTAATGTTGAATTAGTGCCGAAATATGTGCCGATAATTAAAAGTGAAAACACAAATAATAAAAGAAGGTACAGAATTAATTTCATTTTTTTTATTTTCATAACTAATTTATAACAAAAAATCCATTTTTTCATAATTATTTTGTTATAAATTAGATAAATTAATACTATTTAAATTTATTCATTTTCAACATTTATAAGATAAATAAAGTTTATAAGATAAAAAAAATGTAAAATCATTAAAAAATAAAGATAGTAATAATCAAATTAAAAATAATGATACATAAAATTCATAAGTAGGGGTTCAGTGAATATTTTTCGCAGCGATTTAATAATAAGCTGCAAAAAACATGAATGAAATTGTTTCTTTGTTAAAAAACAATCTCTTCAGGAGTTGAGAAAAAAGTTATATTTGCGCCCAAAACACATAGTTTGAATTATAATATTCGAAATATTAAAAAAAATTACCTCGCGACAAGAAAAAGTATTTCGATTGATATATTTAATCAGATAAATTAGATTATATGGCATATTTGCATTTCTTCTTAAACACCTGGAATTTTGCAAGCAAATGCCCGAAATTCTATTTGAAGGTTTTGAAAATCATTTTGAAATAAAAATATTATTGATGAAGCACATAAAAGATTTATTACTGTATTACTGATTTCACAGAATATTATTGACTTTCTCAGATATTGAATGATACTGAGATGTGGATGGTCGCAATGATCCAATTATTTATTAATCAATTATATATAAGAATAAATTATTTGATGATGACGACTTTAAAGATAAAATTAATATATTTTAAAATTAGTAGAAAATGAAACTGAAGCAATTATATTTATGAAAATTATCCATAATGCTTTGATTGAAAATGCAAAGTATAATTTTGGTAAATTAATAAGTTGTTTCACAGCTTATGGGTATAACCGGTAGTGCAACGTGTGTGGATATGTAAAAGTATATCAATACTCACTTAAGCTCGAGAGAATAGAATTAATGGGAATCACCCCGCCGCCAATTCTGGTGCCCCTGTTCCACATACGTTAAATTAGTGATATTATTTACTGAGGTTTCATTTGATACGATAAACCTTTATTGCAATAAATTTGATAAAAGAAAAATATACTAATTTCCACAGCCTAATAATAAATTTTTCCATAAACCTTATGATGATTGAGAGTTTTTTATGCAAATTTTAAATAAAATTGTTTAATAAACAACATCTTATAACCATATTAAATTGAATAAAAATAAAAACAACTTCAAAAATATATGTTAGTTGTTTTTACGATAATTATTTGAATTTTATGATGCTCATTAATGTAAATATTGGAAGCGCTCCAAAATTCATTTAAGCCTTGATAAACTTCAATCTTTGAATACACTAATTACTGATTTATATGAAATTACGATTAAACAAAAACAATAATTTAAATCATAAAATAATGCAACTTAATACGCTTGAATATATAAAACTTTTTTAAAAAATTTATTTTTTTATTTTAAATATCTTTTTAAGGTTGATTTGTGAATTGTGAAGGTTTTATTTACTGGTTTTATGCTCATTAATAGATTATTTAGTATAATAATAATGTTTTTTAAACAAAAAGGAAGTCAAATGAAAAAGAAAACTTTAATAAAATTAATAACATCAACAACTTTATCCGCTACATTAGCTGCGAATGCTTTAATGATTTCAAATTTAACTGATAAACATCAAGAAAACATTAATACAGAAATTATATCAACTGAGGTTGATGATATAAATAATATCTCAGATAAAGAAAAAAACGAAATCAAACAAAAAGTTAAAAAAGCAAATCAAAGATTTAATTTAACCAATAAAGAAATTGATGTTGCTAATGATGGAACTGTTACTATTAAACATCCAGATTATTTACAAACAGTTATTCCAGCAGATAAAACTGTAGTTCAAAAACGAAAATTAACTTTTAAAAACCCTGCGCCCGTTGTAGTTGCTAATGCTGCTGATTTAACTGCTGAAGAAGTAAAAGCTATTCAAACAGCTATTAACAAAGCCAACCCAACTATTGAATTAGATGACATTAAAGTTGATAAAGCTGAAGGTGTTGTTACTGTTAACGCAGCAAATGGAAAACAATTTACAATTCCAGTTGAAAAAGTGGTTGCTAGTTTACCAACTGTAACACCAGTTGCTAATGCTACTGATTTAACTGCTGAAGAAGTAAAAGCTATTCAAACAGCTATTAACAAAGCCAACCCAACTATTGAATTAGATGACATTAAAGTTGATAAAGCTGAAGGTGTTGTTACTGTTAACGCAGCAAATGGAAAACAATTTACAATTCCAGTTGAAAAAGCAACATATGTTCTTCCAGAATTAACACCAGTAGCAAATCTAACTGACATTCAAGATTCTGAAGAAGCTAAAATTATAGAATCTATTAAAAATGCCAATGCTTCTTTAAATCATCCAGATGTTCAAATTGCTGTTAATAAATCAATTGGAGAAGTTACTGTAACTCCAAGTACAGGTAAGAAATTTACAATTCCTGCTGAAAAAGTAGTTGCTAGTTTACCAACTGTAACACCAGTTGCTAATGCTGCTGATTTAACTGCTGAAGAAGTAAAAGCTATTCAAACAGCTATTAACAAAGCCAACCCAACTATTGAATTAGATGACATTAAAGTTGATAAAGCTAAAGGTGTTGTTACTGTTAACGCAGCAAATGGAAAACAATTTACAATTCCAGTTGAAAAAGCAACATATGTTCTTCCAGAATTAATACCAGTAGCAAATTTAACTGACATTCAAGATTCTGAAGAAGCTAAAATTATAGAATCTATTAAAAATGCCAATGTTTCTTTAAATCATCCAGATGTTCAAATTGCTGTTAATAAATCAACTGGAGAAGTTACTGTAACTCCAAGTGCAGGTAAGAAATTTACAATTCCTGCTGAAAAAGTAGTTGCTAGTTTACCAACTGTAACACCAGTTGCTAATGCTGCTGATTTAACTGCTGAAGAAGTAAAAGCTATTCAAACAGCTATTAACAAAGCCAACCCAACTATTGAATTAGATGACATTAAAGTTGATAAAGCTGAAGGTGTTGTTACTGTTAACGCAGCAAATGGAAAACAATTTACAATTCCAGTTGATAAAGCAACATACGTTCTTCCAGAATTAACACCAGTAGCAAATTCAACTGACATTCAAGATTCTGAAGAAGCTAAAATTAAAGAATCTATTAAAAATGCCAATGCTTCTTTAAATCTTTCAGATGATCAAATTATTGTTAATAAATCAACTGGAGAAGTTACTGTAACTCCAAGTGCAGGTAAGAAATTTGTAATTACTACTGATAAAGCAACATATGTTCTTCTAGAATTAACACCAGTAGCAAATTCAACTGACATTCAAGATTCTGAAGTAGCTAAAATTAAAGAATCTATTAAAAATGCCAATGCTTCTTTAAATCTTTCAGATGATCAAATTATTGTTAATAAATCAACTGGAGAAGTTACTGTAACTCCAAGTGCAGGTAAGGAATTTGTAATTACTACTGATAAAGCAACATATGTTCTTCCAGAATTAACACCAGTATCAAATTCAACTGACATTCAAGATTCTGAAGTAGCTAAAATTAAAGAATCTATTAAAAATGCCAATGCTTCTTTAAATCTTTCAGATGATCAAATTATTGTTAATAAATCAACTGGAGAAGTTACTGTAACTCCAAGTGCAGGTAAGAAATTTGTAATTACTACTGATAAAGCGACATATGTTCTTCCAGAATTAACACCAGTAGCAAATTCAACTGACATTCAAGATTCTGAAGAAGCTAAAATGAAAGAATCTATTAAAAATGCCAATGCTTCTTTAAATCTTTCAGATGATCAAATTATTGTTAATAAATCAACTGGAGAAGTTACTGTAACTCCAAGTGCAGGTAAGAAATTTACAATTCCTGCTGAAAAAGTAGTTGCTAGTTTACCAACTGTAACACCAGTTGCTAATGCTGCTGATTTAACTGCTGAAGAAGTAAAAGCTATTCAAACAGCTATTAACAAAGCCAACCCAACTATTGAATTAGATGACATTAAAGTTGATAAAGCTAAAGGTGTTGTTACTGTTAACGCAGCAAATGGAAAACAATTTACAATTCCAGTTGAAAAAGCAACATATGTTCTTCCAGAATTAATACCAGTAGCAAATTTAACTGACATTCAAGATTCTGAAGAAGCTAAAATTATAGAATCTATTAAAAATGCCAATGCTTCTTTAAATCATCCAGATGTTCAAATTGCTGTTAATAAATCAACTGGAGAAGTTACTGTAACTCCAAGTGCAGGTAAGAAATTTACAATTCCTGCTGAAAAAGTAGTTGCTAGTTTACCAACTGTAACACCAGTTGCTAATGCTGCTGATTTAACTGCTGAAGAAGTAAAAGCTATTCAAACAGCTATTAACAAAGCCAACCCAACTATTGAATTAGATGACATTAAAGTTGATAAAGCTGAAGGTGTTGTTACTGTTAACGCAGCAAATGGAAAACAATTTACAATTCCAGTTGAAAAAGCAACATATGTTCTTCCAGAATTAATACCAGTAGCAAATTTAACTGACATTCAAGATTCTGAAGAAGCTAAAATTATAGAATCTATTAAAAATGCCAATGCTTCTTTAAATCATCCAGATGTTCAAATTGCTGTTAATAAATCAACTGGAGAAGTTACTGTAACTCCAAGTGCAGGTAAGAAATTTACAATTCCAGTTGATAAAGTGGTTGCTAGTTTACCAACTGTAACACCAGTTGCTAATGCTGCTGATTTAACTGCTGAAGAAGTAAAAGCTATTCAAACAGCTATTAACAAAGCCAACCCAACTATTGAATTAGATGACATTAAAGTTGATAAAGCTGAAGGTGTTGTTACTGTTAACGCAGCAAATGGAAAACAATTTACAATTCCAGTTGAAAAAGCAACATATGTTCTTCCAGAATTAATACCAGTAGCAAATTTAACTGACATTCAAGATTCTGAAGAAGCTAAAATTATAGAATCTATTAAAAATGCCAATGCTTCTTTAAATCATCCAGATGTTCAAATTGCTGTTAATAAATCAACTGGAGAAGTTACTGTAACTCCAAGTGCAGGTAAGAAATTTACAATTCCTGCTGAAAAAGTAGTTGCTAGTTTACCAACTGTAACACCAGTTGCTAATGCTGCTGATTTAACTGCTGAAGAAGTAAAAGCTATTCAAACAGCTATTAACAAAGCCAACCCAACTATTGAATTAGATGACATTAAAGTTGATAATGCTGAAGGTGTTGTTATTGTTAACACAGCAAATGGAAAACAATTTACAATTCCAGTTGAAAAAGTAGTTGCTAGTTTACCAACTGTAACACCAGTTGCTAATGCTGCTGATTTAACTGCTGAAGAAGTAAAAGCTATTCAAACAGCTATTAACAAAGCCAACCCAACTATTGAATTAGATGACATTAAAGTTGATAAAGCTGAAGGTGTTGTTACTGTTAACGCAGCAAATGGAAAACAATTTACAATTCCAGTTGAAAAAGCAACATATGTTCTTCCAGAATTAACACCAGTAGCAAATTTAACTGACATTCAAGATTCTGAAGAAGCTAAAATTATAGAATCTATTAAAAATGCCAATGCTTCTTTAAATCATCCAGATGTTCAAATTGCTGTTAATAAATCAACTGGAGAAGTTACTGTAACTCCAAGTGCAGGTAAGAAATTTACAATTCCTGCTGAAAAAGTAGTTGCTAGTTTACCAACTGTAACACCAGTTGCTAATGCTGCTGATTTAACTGCTGAAGAAGTAAAAGCTATTCAAACAGCTATTAACAAAGCCAACCCAACTATTGAATTAGATGACATTAAAGTTGATAAAGCTAAAGGTGTTGTTACTGTTAACGCAGCAAATGGAAAACAATTTACAATTCCAGTTGAAAAAGCAACATATGTTCTTCCAGAATTAACACCAGTAGCAAATTCAACTGACATTCAAGATTCTGAAGAAGCTAAAATTATAGAATCTATTAAAAATGCCAATGCTTCTTTAAATCATCCAGATGTTCAAATTGCTGTTAATAAATCAACTGGAGAAGTTACTGTAACTCCAAGTTTAGCGAAGAAATTTGTAATTACCACCGATAAAGTAACTTATGTTCTTCCAGAATTAACACCAGTAGCAAATTCAAGTGATATTCAAGATTCTGAAATAGCTAAAATTAAAGAATTTATTAAAAACGCAAATACTTCTTTAAATCTTTCAGATGATCAAATTACTGTTAATAAATCAACCGGAGAAGTTACTGTAACTCCAAGTTTAGCGAAGAAATTTGTAATTACCGCTGATAAAATCATAGATCTTATTCCCATAGCAACAGAACAAGTTGTCGCATTATCAATGAGTACACCAATTAAACATTTAAACGCCGAACAATATATTGTTAATGCGAATAATTTTCCAAATGGTACTACATTTAAATTTGATATTAATACTTTTGGCGTTGGTAATGAACATGTTTTTATCATTGTGAAAGAGCCAAATAAATTACCTAAAAAGGTTAAAGTTAAGTCTGAAATTCCTCCAGTTTCTAAAATTTCAGAAAAACAACCGGGAAATGATATTGAGAACAATATAATAAAAAAACAAATCACAATGGAAAAAGGCAGAAAAATATATAAGATTAAAAATATAGACAATATAAAATGAAAACCGTCAGAACCAACAAGTATTAAAGAAGAACTACCACTTGAAAAATTTATAGTAACTGATTTTACTGATGATGGATTGATAACAATCCAAAAGAAAATATTTAAAACAGGTGACGTAATTACATTAGAAAATAAGCAAACCATTACAATAACGGATGAAAATAAAGATGAATATAATAATTTCATTAACAAGTATTACGATGACATTATGAATACCCCAGAACCACCGAAAAAAATTCCTGACCCTGATGAAAAAAAACCAGAAGATTTTGACGAGGAAATGGATGGGGAATGAGATCCTCCTAAAATAGACAATCCTTTGTATAAACTTTGAGCTAGTAAATTAAATCTTTCGTTTGATGTGGAAACATCTAACCTTTCGGGTGATGAAGACTCGATAATCACAAATAATAATTTAAGAATAATTGAGTTGTTAGAAGTTCTTGTAAAAAAATAAAATCACTATAAATAAATAAAAAAAAGACACTTAATATAAAAGTGTCTTTTTGTCTAAAAAACCAATTTAACAATTATTTTTTATCCTCAAAATACTAAAAAGTGTAAAAAACTTACTTTAAGTAGCGCAAGCTACTTTTTTTTAAAAAATATTATAAAATTATACATGCTTAATATTACGAATAATAACAATAATTAAAAGCATATATTCGTATCAAAAAAGGAGTCTAAATGAAAAAAAAACTTTAATCAAATTAATAACATCTACAACTTTATCAGCCACATTGGCTGCAAATGCTTTAATGATTTCAAATTTAACTGATGAAGATTTAAAAAACATCAAATTTGAAATTAATAACATAATATTAACTAAAGTTATTGATATTAATAATGTTTCCGAAAAAGAAAAAAACGAAATCAAACAAAAAATTAAAGATGCAAATCAAAGTTTTGATTTAACCGATCAAGAAATTTATATTGCTAATAATGGAACTGTTACTGTAATTAAAAATAAATGAAAAACAACTATTCCGCAAAACAAAACCGTTGTTCAAAAACAAATTTTTAATTTTAATGATCCAGCGATTACAAAAGTTATAATGCAAACAATTTAACACAAGATGAACAAAATGCAACTTTTCAAACATAGTAATTCGTATGATATTGACATTGATCTCATAAGTATTTTGCCTAGATTCAACATTGAAAAAGAAGAAGTTGAGAGACCAATTAATATACTTAAAAACCAAACTATGCAAGTTCCACCAGTTTTTAGTGCAAAAAATAAACGGTAAAAGAGTTTACGAATTAGCGAGGCAAAATAAAACTATCGAGCTAAAGGCTAATTCAATAAAGATTTATGCTTTTGATTTGATTAAATATGATAAAAACAATGGCATTATTGAATTTTTTTTCATATGTTTCTAAAGGAACATATATTCGTTCAATTCTTCATGATTTAGCGAATTTATTAAATACAGATGCGGTAATGTGTGAACTTTTTAAATATAACTTTGCAAAAAAACCAAAAACAAACAATTAAATAACTTTAGAGATTTATTTGGTATAAAAATACATGCATTAAATAAGGATGAATTGATAACACTTTAAAAAACTAATATTCTAGGAATAATAAAGGGTATTAGTCAAGAAACAATATTAATATTCCGGAAAAACCAGAATATATCCAAACCTATATGTCAAAATAATTGAAGAATGAGATGAGGAAATTGATGGCAAATATGAAGCGCCTAAAATATTAAATCCCGAGTATGCTCCACCTGGTTATTTGTTGCAACTATTTTTGATCTGAAACATCTTAAGATTTTGGCGATGAAAATACTGTAATTACAAATAGAAAGTTAAGTTTCATTGATTTTTAGAAGTTCTTGTTAAAAAAACACCAATAAAAATTACTTTAATTAGAATAAATAATTACAAAAAGACACTTTTTATATTAAGTGTCTTTTTGTAAAAAAAACAATAATTCAAAAATATCCTTTTATATTGCGTAATATACATTTAGGACGAATTTGAATAAAACAAGTAAACATTCAGTATAAATTATGCTTTGAATAAATATAAATCGAAGTGAAAATCTAAAAGTTTTAAAATTAATTCTCCATAAATTCATGATATTCGTTTGGATACAATCAAGATAACCGTCTCACTATTTGATTAAAGCTTGATGTGTCAGAATAATTATCTTTTTGACCAATAAATGAATTTGATTCTGTGTCAAACAGCATAAAATCTGAACCATGTTCAATTCTATCCTTTTTAGTTATGGTATTGTTTTTTTGAGGTGATAAATATCCAGATGTTATTATACCTGCTAAATTACTTTCATAGTCATATACAGCAGAACCACTCGAACCCTGACCAGTATCAATCTCTATAGCTGTGAAACTCACACCTATTGAAGTAATACCGGAAAATTGAAATGGTTCTTTAGTTCCGACACTAATTGGATTACCAATTAAATATGATCTATATCTGCTTTTATCATCAGTTGGACTATCTTCATTTCATGAAGCAGCATTTGGGAAGGTATTTAAAAAATAATTTAAATTCGAGTATTTTCTAATATATTTATTGTATTTTGACAATTTCAACGGTTTTATTTTTTTTCAATCTAGCATAATATCGATTGCCTTTTTGTTATTTCCATCAATAATCTGATTGTTATATTCATATACTTGTTTATTTTCTTTGTACTGATGTTCAAAATTTTCAAATATAAATTTTAAATCTCATATTAAAATTGAAACATCGAAATTGAAATTTTTTCCAATTTTTTCATTTATTCTTGGGTTTCCTAAATTATCGTATTGTTTAAATAAATAAGGATTTAAATTTTTATATTTATCTTCTTTCCTGCTTGCTATAGTGTGAATTGTGTTTCAATTTCTAATCATTTGAAACTTGAAATCATTGTCCGTTAAATTGTTAAAAGCTTTTTTATTGAGAATAGGTACTAAATCATTATTGTGCTGTAAATCCGAATAAATAGGATATGTTTTATCATTTTTGTATTTTTCATCGCTCGGTAATATGGGAAAATATATTTTTTCAAAAGAATTATGTTTTATCGTGTAATAACCATTTTCAATTGATATGTCATTTTTGTCAATTTCATCAATAACGTGCACATTTGTAAAAATATAAAATCTATAGTCATTATCATCATTTGGTTTAACTTTTGCGAATACATTATATGTACCGCCGTGACCCTTTATTCAAAATGCTCGATTTTTTATTTCAGCATAATTTTTATAATTTGTTTCTTTTTCGCTTGTGATTCTAATTGAATTTTTCTGATTTTTAGGATTTATGAAATTGTTATATTTGTCATATCTACTAGTTAATTGATTTATATCTCCTTTTAAAAAAATAGAATTCGGTTCGTTATTTGTATTATTCAAGCTAATAAAATTAGGATCGTCGTTATCAATAAATTCAATATCATTTTTACCATTGTACACATAATTAAATACAAAATCATTTATATAAATACTTTGATTATTTGATAACAAATGATCTTTTACAAAATTAAATATTTTACTTTGACCTCTTGATTTAATTACGAACTTGATAATGTCATTGTTTAAGCTTGCGGTGAAATTGAAATCGCTAGCTATTTGATTTTTTAATTTCTCATTCAAATATACATTATTATTAAAGTATGAAAATTTAAAATCTAAATTTTCTATTTTTTTATTTTCAAACAATTCTTTAATTGGTATAGCAATCCCAACAGTAGAAGTTTGATTCATATATGGATAATAATCAGCAATTCTCATGAAATAATGATCAAGGTGTAATGATATATAAATTATTGAATCATCTAAATGATTTTTATAATTTTTAAACATATTCATATCAATGTCATAATATGCTGAAGAATTTTCTTCAATATGTACAAAAGATTTCATTATATTTCTTCTAGGTTGAATAACATGCATTTTTTCGCCATTTAAAAATTTATATTCTCTTGGTTTAGGTAGCGAAATACCATTCATTCATTTTTTCGTCTCTCTTGAAATAACCTCTAGATACAAATCTAGCAAATTTTTGGTATTAGTTCGATTTTGTTCTAAATTTTCGATTTCCTTATTGTTGAGTCAATTTTCAACCATTTTATCAGTAGGAACAATGTTTTGATCATTAAAAAAGTTGTTTAATTTTATTTTTTCATAATTTCTTTGTTGTATGAATGATTTCTTAAAATTATCATTAATTTTTATAATAATATTTTTTTTGTGAAGGGTATTTATGTCTAATACTTCAATTGAAGATAATGTATACTTTAATCCATCCAATAAATTATTTAATTCAAATTTATGTAATTTATCTCAAGGTATGTAAATAGATTTTGTGCTAAATTCCTTAAAATTTTTATTTGATGTATCAGGGAAATTTTTATTCATATCAACACTAAAATTAACTTTTATTAGTTTATTTTTCAAAATATTAAAATCATCATTTATATTTATTGCTGCAAATAATCTACCATCCTCATTTTTAGAAATGATAAATTTTGTTAAATTTAACATGTTTACCTGATTAATTTTTAAAACAAATTTATCTAAATAAGTTAAATTTGATTCTTCATCATCAATTGATAAATTTGTTATTATAAATTCATCTAGTTCTATGGGTAAAATCTTCTTAAGAAAAAATAATTGATTATTTATTATTTCTATCCCATTTTCAAATTTAGTATCAAATAATTTTGAATATTTATACTGATAATTTAATGATTTTAGTAAGAATTTTATTCTTTTATTTTCAATATTATTCGCGAAATTTATCACTATTTTATCGTTATCTTCTTCTATTGATAAAAAGTTATTTTTTATATCAGTTGCGTTATTGATTTGATTGATCAATTTAGAAATAATTTGATCTTCTCTTAAGCTTTTTAATTTTATTTTTGATTTTGTTTTGTCAGAATTATATACAACATCAATTAATTTACCATCAATTTTTTCGCCAACAAAATTCATTCTATACTCAAATTCTCCACTATCAATAGATTGATCACTATAGAATATTTTTTGAATTTTAGTTTTATTTTTTACAATAAAAACTCCATATAAATCATTTAAATTTCAACTTTTACCCACCCTGCCCGGTCACACTAACGTTAATTTACCATTTAAATTATTATTTTGATCAATATTAATTTCACTTATTTTATTACCTGATAAATCATATTCTCAAGCTTTTAAATCGTCATCGCCGTTATCATAAAAATGTACAAAAGCATTATCATTAAATGTTTTGATAATACTATTATTTTTTAATATATTAATAAGCAATACATTTTTATGTTCGTTCGGAATTAAAAATCCTATTTTACCGTCTACATTTGAGGTATTCAAAAGAAATTGACTGTTATTGTATTTATATCTTAATGTGTATTCATTATTTTTTTCGAGTGTTGAAAAAATAATAAAGAAATTACTATCTTTTCTCTTTACATCAATTAAATTAACATCAGTTATGTGATTTCATGAATCGTTTTTGTATTCGGTATTTTTGTTAATTCTTGAAAAGTATTGAGATCATTCATTTTTTGTTTTTAATGATTCAAAGTTAAACGAATTAGATATATTACTTGTATTGTGCACGTTAAATAAATCATAATATTCTTTAGAGTCGAATCTTTCCAAATAATTATAGTTTATTTGTTTATTAATATTCGAATTAATACTATCTGCTGGTAGAACAATATTGTTAGGTAATTCATCTTTTTCTTCTGCTTCTTTGTTTGTTGTATCAATAGTATTTAAATTATTTGTATCGTCTTGATTTTTGTTGTTTTTGTTTGTATTATTTGTGATTTTTGCTTTAGCATCTAATGTTGAATTAGTGCCGAAATATGTGCCGATAATTAAAAGTGAAAACACAAATAATAAAAGAAGGTACAGAATTAATTTCATTTTTTTTATTTTCATAACTAATTTATAACAAAAAATCCATTTTTTCATAATTATTTTGTTATAAATTAGATAAATTAATACTATTTAAATTTATTCATTTTCAACATTTATAAGATAAATAAAGTTTATAAGATAAAAAAAATGTAAAATCATTAAAAAATAAAGATAGTAATAATCAAATTAAAAATAATGATACATAAAATTCATAAGTGGGGGTTCAGTGAATATTTTTCGCAGCGATTTAATAATAAGCTGCAAAAAACATGAATGAAATTGTTTCTTTGTTAAAAAACAATCTCTTCAGGAGTTGAGAAAAAAGTTATATTTGCGCCCAAAACACATAGTTTGAATTATAATATTCGAAATATTAAAAAAAATTACCTCGCGACAAGAAAAAGTATTTCGATTGATATATTTAATCAGATAAATTAGATTATATGGCATATTTGCATTTCTTCTTAAACACCTGGAATTTTGCAAGCAAATGCCCGAAATTCTATTTGAAGGTTTTGAAAATCATTTTGAAATAAAAATATTATTGATGAAGCACATAAAAGATTTATTACTGTATTACTGATTTCACAGAATATTATTGACTTTCTCAGATATTGAATGATACTGAGATGTGGATGGTCGCAATGATCCAATTATTTATTAATCAATTATATATAAGAATAAATTATTTGATGATGACGACTTTAAAGATAAAATTAATATATTTTAAAATTAGTAGAAAATGAAACTGAAGCAATTATATTTATGAAAATTATCCATAATGCTTTGATTGAAAATGCAAAGTATAATTTTGGTAAATTAATAAGTTGTTTCACAGCTTATGGGTATAACCGGTAGTGCAACGTGTGTGGATATGTAAAAGTATATCAATACTCACTTAAGCTCGAGAGAATAGAATTAATGGGAATCACCTCGCCGCCAATTCTGGTGCCCCTGTTCCACATACGTTAAATTAGTGATATTATTTACTGAGGTTTCATTTGATACGATAAACCTTTATTGCAATAAATTTGATAAAAGAAAAATATACTAATTTCCACAGCCTAATAATAAATTTTTCCATAAACCTTATGATGATTGAGAGTTTTTTATGCAAATTTTAAATAAAATTGTTTAATAAACAACATCTTATAACCATATTAAATTGAATAAAAATAAAAACAACTTCAAAAATATATGTTAGTTGTTTTTACGATAATTATTTGAATTTTATGATGCTCATTAATGTAAATATTGGAAGCGCTCCAAAATTCATTTAAGCCTTGATAAACTTCAATCTTTGAATACACTAATTACTGATTTATATGAAATTACGATTAAACAAAAACAATAATTTAAATCATAAAATAATGCAACTTAATACGCTTGAATATATAAAACTTTTTTAAAAAATTTATTTTTTTATTTTAAATATCTTTTTAAGGTTGATTTGTGAATTGTGAAGGTTTTATTTACTGGTTTTATGCTCATTAATAGATTATTTAGTATAATAATAATGTTTTTTAAACAAAAAGGAAGTCAAATGAAAAAGAAAACTTTAATAAAATTAATAACATCAACAACTTTATCCGCTACATTAGCTGCGAATGCTTTAATGATTTCAAATTTAACTGATAAACATCAAGAAAACATTAATATAGAAATTATATCAACTGAGGTTGATGATATAAATAATATCTCAGATAAAGAAAAAAACGAAATCAAACAAAAAGTTAAAAAAGCAAATCAAAGATTTAATTTAACCAATAAAGAAATTGATGTTGCTAATGATGGAACTGTTACTATTAAACATCCAGATTATTTACAAACAGTTATTCCAGCAGATAAAACTGTAGTTCAAAAACGAAAATTAACTTTTAAAAACCCTGCGCCCGTTGTAGTTGCTAATGCTGCTGATTTAACTGCTGAAGAAGTAAAAGCTATTCAAACAGCTATTAACAAAGCCAACCCAACTATTGAATTAGATGACATTAAAGTTGATAAAGCTGAAGGTGTTGTTACTGTTAACGCAGCAAATGGAAAACAATTTACAATTCCAGTTGAAAAAGTGGTTGCTAGTTTACCAACTGTAACACCAGTTGCTAATGCTACTGATTTAACTGCTGAAGAAGTAAAAGCTATTCAAACAGCTATTAACAAAGCCAACCCAACTATTGAATTAGATGACATTAAAGTTGATAAAGCTGAAGGTGTTGTTACTGTTAACGCAGCAAATGGAAAACAATTTACAATTCCAGTTGAAAAAGCAACATATGTTCTTCCAGAATTAACACCAGTAGCAAATCTAACTGACATTCAAGATTCTGAAGAAGCTAAAATTATAGAATCTATTAAAAATGCCAATGCTTCTTTAAATCATCCAGATGTTCAAATTGCTGTTAATAAATCAATTGGAGAAGTTACTGTAACTCCAAGTACAGGTAAGAAATTTACAATTCCTGCTGAAAAAGTAGTTGCTAGTTTACCAACTGTAACACCAGTTGCTAATGCTGCTGATTTAACTGCTGAAGAAGTAAAAGCTATTCAAACAGCTATTAACAAAGCCAACCCAACTATTGAATTAGATGACATTAAAGTTGATAAAGCTAAAGGTGTTGTTACTGTTAACGCAGCAAATGGAAAACAATTTACAATTCCAGTTGAAAAAGCAACATATGTTCTTCCAGAATTAATACCAGTAGCAAATTTAACTGACATTCAAGATTCTGAAGAAGCTAAAATTATAGAATCTATTAAAAATGCCAATGCTTCTTTAAATCATCCAGATGTTCAAATTGCTGTTAATAAATCAACTGGAGAAGTTACTGTAACTCCAAGTGCAGGTAAGAAATTTACAATTCCTGCTGAAAAAGTAGTTGCTAGTTTACCAACTGTAACACCAGTTGCTAATGCTGCTGATTTAACTGCTGAAGAAGTAAAAGCTATTCAAACAGCTATTAACAAAGCCAACCCAACTATTGAATTAGATGACATTAAAGTTGATAAAGCTAAAGGTGTTGTTACTGTTAACGCAGCAAATGGAAAACAATTTACAATTCCAGTTGATAAAGCAACATACGTTCTTCCAGAATTAACACCAGTAGCAAATTCAACTGACATTCAAGATTCTGAAGAAGCTAAAATTAAAGAATCTATTAAAAATGCCAATGCTTCTTTAAATCTTTCAGATGATCAAATTATTGTTAATAAATCAACTGGAGAAGTTACTGTAACTCCAAGTGCAGGTAAGGAATTTGTAATTACTACTGATAAAGCAACATATGTTCTTCCAGAATTAACACCAGTATCAAATTCAACTGACATTCAAGATTCTGAAGTAGCTAAAATTAAAGAATCTATTAAAAATGCCAATGCTTCTTTAAATCTTTCAGATGATCAAATTATTGTTAATAAATCAACTGGAGAAGTTACTGTAACTCCAAGTGCAGGTAAGAAATTTGTAATTACTACTGATAAAGCGACATATGTTCTTCCAGAATTAACACCAGTAGCAAATTCAACTGACATTCAAGATTCTGAAGAAGCTAAAATGAAAGAATCTATTAAAAATGCCAATGCTTCTTTAAATCTTTCAGATGATCAAATTATTGTTAATAAATCAACTGGAGAAGTTACTGTAACTCCAAGTGCAGGTAAGAAATTTACAATTCCTGCTGAAAAAGTAGTTGCTAGTTTACCAACTGTAACACCAGTTGCTAATGCTGCTGATTTAACTGCTGAAGAAGTAAAAGCTATTCAAACAGCTATTAACAAAGCCAACCCAACTATTGAATTAGATGACATTAAAGTTGATAAAGCTAAAGGTGTTGTTACTGTTAACGCAGCAAATGGAAAACAATTTACAATTCCAGTTGAAAAAGCGACATATGTTCTTCCAGAATTAACACCAGTAGCAAATTCAACTGACATTCAAGATTCTGAAGTAGCTAAAATTAAAGAATCTATTAAAAATGCCAACGCTTCTTTAAATCTTTCAGATGATCAAATTATTGTTAATAAATCAACTGGAGAAGTTACTGTAACTCCAAGTGCAGGTAAGAAATTTGTAATTACTACTGATAAAGCGACATATGTTCTTCCAGAATTAACACCAGTAGCAAATTCAACTGACATTCAAGATTCTGAAGAAGCTAAAATGAAAGAATCTATTAAAAATGCCAATGCTTCTTTAAATCTTTCAGATGATCAAATTATTGTTAATAAATCAACTGGAGAAGTTACTGTAACTCCAAGTGCAGGTAAGAAATTTACAATTCCTGCTGAAAAAGTAGTTGCTAGTTTACCAACTGTAACACCAGTTGCTAATGCTGCTGATTTAACTGCTGAAGAAGTAAAAGCTATTCAAACAGCTATTAACAAAGCCAACCCAACTATTGAATTAGATGACATTAAAGTTGATAAAGCTGAAGGTGTTGTTACTGTTAACGCAGCAAATGGAAAACAATTTACAATTCCAGTTGATAAAGCAACATACGTTCTTCCAGAATTAACACCAGTAGCAAATTCAACTGACATTCAAGATTCTGAAGAATCTAAAATTATAGAATCTATTAAAAATGCCAATGCTTCTTTAAATCATCCAGATGTTCAAATTGCTGTTAATAAATCAACTGGAGAAGTTACTGTAACTCCAAGTGCAGGTAAGAAATTTGTAATTACTACTGATAAAGCAACATACGTTCTTCCAGAATTAACACCAGTAGCAAATTCAACTGACATTCAAGATTCTGAAGAAGCTAAAATTAAAGAATCTATTAAAAATGCCAATGCTTCTTTAAATCTTTCAGATGATCAAATTATTGTTAATAAATCAACTGGAGAAGTTACTGTAACTCCAAGTGCAGGTAAGAAATTTGTAATTACTACTGATAAAGCGACATATGTTCTTCCAGAATTAACACCAGTAGCAAATTCAACTGACATTCAAGATTCTGAAGAAGCTAAAATGAAAGAATCTATTAAAAATGCCAATGCTTCTTTAAATCTTTCAGATGATCAAATTATTGTTAATAAATCAATTGGAGAAGTTACTGTAACTCCAAGTACAGGTAAGAAATTTACAATTCCTGCTGAAAAAGTAGTTGCTAGTTTACCAACTGTAACACCAGTTGCTAATGCTGCTGATTTAACTGCTGAAGAAGTAAAAGCTATTCAAACAGCTATTAACAAAGCCAACCCAACTATTGAATTAGATGACATTAAAGTTGATAAAGCTGAAGGTGTTGTTACTGTTAACGCAGCAAATGGAAAACAATTTACAATTCCAGTTGATAAAGCAACATACGTTCTTCCAGAATTAACACCAGTAGCAAATTCAACTGACATTCAAGATTCTGAAGAAGCTAAAATTAAAGAATCTATTAAAAATGCCAATGCTTCTTTAAATCTTTCAGATGATCAAATTATTGTTAATAAATCAACTGGAGAAGTTACTGTAACTCCAAGTGCAGGTAAGAAATTTGTAATTACTACTGATAAAGCAACATATGTTCTTCCAGAATTAACACCAGTAGCAAATTCAACTGACATTCAAGATTCTGAAGTAGCTAAAATTAAAGAATCTATTAAAAATGCCAATGCTTCTTTAAATCTTTCAGATGATCAAATTATTGTTAATAAATCAACTGGAGAAGTTACTGTAACTCCAAGTGCAGGTAAGGAATTTGTAATTACTACTGATAAAGCAACATATGTTCTTCCAGAATTAACACCAGTATCAAATTCAACTGACATTCAAGATTCTGAAGTAGCTAAAATTAAAGAATCTATTAAAAATGCCAATGCTTCTTTAAATCTTTCAGATGATCAAATTATTGTTAATAAATCAACTGGAGAAGTTACTGTAACTCCAAGTGCAGGTAAGAAATTTGTAATTACTACTGATAAAGCAACATACGTTCTTCCAGAATTAACACCAGTAGCAAATTCAACTGACATTCAAGATTCTGAAGAAGCTAAAATTAAAGAATCTATTAAAAATGCCAATGCTTCTTTAAATCTTTCAGATGATCAAATTATTGTTAATAAATCAACTGGAGAAGTTACTGTAACTCCAAGTGCAGGTAAGAAATTTACAATTCCTGCTGATAAAGTAATCAAAAAACAAATCGCAATCTCATCAACAACGTTATCTGATTTAAAGAATCTTGAAGTTGTTCCTACATTACTTAATAACAACACACTGGCTTCTAAAGCAATAACTAGTGATTTTGAATTAAGTGTCAATGATGAGTCGGTTTTGCTTAAAAATATTAATATTATAAATAGGGATGATATTACTAAAACTATTGTGGCCAGCGTTGACATGGTAAAGGATGGTGTAACATTCACAAAACAAGTTACAATACCTGGATTTAAAACACTGCAAGAAATAGAATCTATTATTGAGCAAAAAACGCAAGAATATTTAACTAAAAGACAGGCAATAAAAAACAAGGAAAATGATCCAACATTAGAATATCCAGAAATTGAACCAGAAATTGAAGATACTATCAATATTAAGGATGATCTTATTAAAATAATCGAAAGAAATTTTGATGATGAAGCCCAAAAAGAAGCTAAAAAACAGGCTCTAAATGACCCTCAAAATGATATTGATTCAACATTAGAGGGAAAACTAAAAACATTAGATCAGGTCGGATGATATAGAATAGAGGAAGGCGGAGAGAAAATCCCTCTTACAACAATATATGATCTACCAGATAAACCTACTAAATCAGGCACCTTTCTAGCGAGAATTAAAGAAACAAAAAAAAGTGAAGAATTAAATATTGTAGAATATTTCTTTGGTTCAACATTAGGCGAAAGATATATGAAGCCTAATACACCCAAATTAAAAAAATTGACGCTACACAAGAATTACAAAGGCTTTTTTGTGAACATAGATGAAATAAATAAATCTCCTTGATATATGTCGCTGAAGCCCAACAGTCAAGGGATGATTGTATTCAATAATATCGTTCTAAAAAATATTAGCGCTACCGGTGACATTGTGCTGGGTGACGAAATTTTAGGAATAGGTTATGGAGCATTCAATGAAAAAGAAGGAAACGAGAACAATATTAATAACAAAATTACAAGTATAAGCGGCAATAATGTTACCGCTATCGGTGGAAAAGCATTTCAAAATGCACAAAAATTAACTACAATTAATTTTCCGAATGCTTCAATAATTAGGAATGATGCATTTAATGGAGCAAGTTCATTAGAATTTGTTAACATTAAAAATGTTAAATTTATTGCTGGAGACGCATTTAAAAATACCGGCGCTTTAAAAAGTACAGTCGTACCAGAAAAAATCGCCAATGACTCACTCCTTTGATTACCGAAAGTTACATCAATTGGTAATTCAGCATTTGAAAATTCTAGGGTAAAAAAAATATTGGCTAATAATTTAGAAGAAATAGGTACTCAGTCATTTTTAGAATCTGATGTAACTAAATTTACAGCCCCAAAATTATTTACAATGGGTAATCATGCATTTAAAGATGCAAAAAATCTTGAAAATATATCTATCCCTAGTGTAACTAAAATTGGTAAACAACCATTTGTTGGAATCATAGGTAAAAATACCCCTATAAAACATATGAAAATAAATAAACTTTTTGAGAGTGATAAAGAATTTACTAAAAAAAATTTACCTGCAATAAAAATCTGGGAGCATAATATATTATCAACAAGAGTCGAGTTTGTGGAACCAGAATTTATTAAACCAGAAAAAGAAAATGTGCAATAGAATGTGGTGTGATTAAATAATGTTTTCTTGTATACAAACAAGAAAAAGAATTTAAGTAAATAACTACATATGCAAAAATTTAATAATCTATTTTAGATGTGCACTAATAAGAATAATCGCCATTTTAAAATATGTATTAAAGTATATTAAATATATTTAAACAATAAATTTGACCTTCTCCTTCGATAGATGGAGTAGGTCTTTTTACAAAATAAATAATTTGTTAACTATTTACAATTTCACTTTTTATAATAATGTTGATTAATTAAATAATATAAGACCTAAATTAATTCAATATGAATTACTAAAATAAGGAATATCTTATAAAAACCAAACAATTAAAACAGCAAGATTTTGACAAAGAAAAATTCAAAAATTTACTCAACAAGGCAATAAACAATCCTCAAAACAAGTAAAAAATTCAAAAGCAACCTTGATAGTTGTTTTTTCTTTTATTCTTTATTATTGGAGGTTATCTCTTTTAAATTTGAGTTATTAAATATTTCTTATTATGAATTAACCCATTATGAGTCAATTCGCTTACGTAGAAGGATATTTTTTATTTTGTGGCAGTATCAAATTTGTTTTTTACTTATTAGCAATTATGTTTCTATTTAAAAAAAGCAGATTATTTTAACAATTCCAAAAACGCTCAGATAATTTTTATAATTTGTTTTTATTCACAAAATATCTTTAAATCTTTATATCCTAATTTATCCATTTTTTCGTACGGAACAAATAACAAAGCTGCTCTATTTACGCAATATCTTATGCCGCCATTTTTTTGAGTCTATTACTATATGTATGCCCGAAATGGATATTTCCAATTTTTGCCCTCCTTCAGTTATTTTTGTATTGTGTGAATCATCCTTTAAATATATGACATTTAATGCTTTAATACGTTTGGAAAAATTAGGTCATTCGCGTCAAGAATTAATTTTTTGTAGAAGCAAATAGCGGCTCGCCGCTAATTTTGAATATATGCAACTTTTCTGTTTTTTTGTTAAACAATACATTTTACTTATTTCATCTAAATCACCAATTTTATCGAAATTAGGAATATATGAAATAAACGGTTTATACGCTGCAGATAGATTTATATGCTAACATCCATTTATATTCTTATTTGATAATCTTGGTGGTAATTTTCTGCTTTTATGAAATGTTTCAATTGTTCAATTTCTACATAAAACTCGTTATATTTTTTTCTTATATTAATAACTTTATTGATAACTTCCTTACTAAGTTTATCCTCAAAATATATATCACAACAATATTGTATTCCTTCACAACCATCTTGTTTATATTTTGAAGTCGGATCACAATAATTCTTAAGAAATCAAGGATAATTTCTTCAATTGAAATTATAAAAGAATCAAAGATTAATTCTACAGCTTCTGCGTGTTGAGTGCTTTTTTATCAGTTTGTAATTTGTAGAATTGCATTTCCATTAACATAGGTAACTCTTGTTTTTAATATTTCAAATATATTTTTGAAATATGCTTGCACTCCTAAAAACAGCCTCCAGTTAAGTGAATTTTTTTGTCATTTTCATTTTACATCTTATTAACTCATTAAATTAATTTAATTATATGGGTAGTATAAAGTAACATTAAAATATTATTACTCACATCATTTAATTATATAAGATAAAAATCGAACACGTTTATTCTTATTCACGTGAAACAAATATTTTTATTTCGAAATAGTAATTTAATGACTTGAAGATACTAAAAAATAATATAGTACATAAATAAATTACAATCTATTGTTTTTTAAAAGATTCAAACTTTACTTTCTCTAAAAAAGAATGATTTCTAAACAAACAAAACAAGAAATTATCAATAAATTTAGTAAAAACGATAAAGATACAGATTCAGTTGTAGTTCAAATAGCATTATTAGCAGAAGATATTGAAGCTTAAAATTACATTTTCAAAAAATAAAAAGGATCCGTACTCAATGCGTGGATTATGGAAAAGTTAACCCCAAATCTTTATTAAATTACCTAAAAAATGATATTTACCACGAGTACATAAAAACCGTTCAGAATTAAACATCCATAAATAATCATTTTCTTAAAAACAACTTTGCGTAGTTTTTTATTATTAAATTTATATATATTTAAAATTTGTGTTATTATATAAAAGCATTAAGCAAAAAAGAAGATCTATTTCTCACCTAGTTCTATATAAGTTCGGGTCGCTACTATGTTTACATATTGTAGTTTTGAGAAGTGGATAAATACCACTTTTTTTATTTTAAAGGAGATACTTATTCAATCAAATAGTACCAAAAATTATCGTAATGATAGAAAACCAAAAAGCGAACATATTTTAAACCATGACATACCCTTTCCTAAAGTATTCGTAACTGATGAAGATGGTACAAAAATTGGTGTTCTATCAAAGGCGGAAGCTATTGAATTAGCTAAATCACAAAAAAAAGATTTAGTTTTAATATCAATGGTAGATAACAAACCAATTACAAGAATTTTAGATTATGGTAAGTTTAAATATAACCGTAAGAAAAAAGCTAAAGAAGCAAAAGAAAAACAATCTGTTACAGTAAACCGCGAAGTTCGTTTAACAGTAAATATCGGAGATCATGATTTAAATACAAAGGCAAGAAAAGCAAGAGAATTTATTTTAAATGGTGATCGTGTTAAGGTTTCACTAAAATTCCGCGGAAGAGAAATGATGAGACCTGAAATCGGTCAAGAAGTCATTCAAAAATTCTATGCATGTGTAGAAGATATTGCAAAAATTTCAAAAGAAGCGACATTGATTAATGATCGTTTCTTGGATATGTATTTAGAAAAAGATAAAAAGAAAGTGCAAATTTTAGAAAAACAAACAAAAGAACAAGGAGATAACGATGCCAAAAATGAAAACTAAAAGTGCGTTAACAAAACGTGTTAAAGTTACCGGTTCAGGTAAAATCAAACGTGGAAAAGCTTATCGTTCACACTTAGCTCAAAACAAATCAACAAAACAAAAAAGACAATCAAGAAAATCAGGACTAATGCACAGTTCAGATTACAAAAGATTTAAAGAATTAATTTAATTAGGAAGGATTTAATATGCGTGTAAAAGGCGGAACAGTCACTAGAGCAAGAAGAAGAAAATGATTAAAATTAGCTAAAGGTTACTGAGGACACAAATCAAGAGGATACAAAGTTGCTAAACAAGCAGTAGTTAAATCTTGAACCTATGCATTCAGAGATAGAAAACAAATTAAACGTGAATTCAGAAAATTATGAATCGCTCGTATCAATGCGGCGTCAAGACCATTAGGAATTTCATACTCACGTTTAATCGATGGACTTAAAAAAGCAAACGTTCAAATTAACCGTAAAATGTTATCAGAACTAGCTATCAATCATTCAGCAACATTTGAACAAATCGTTGCTAAAGCAAAAGAAGCTCTAAAATAGACATTTTCGTAAATCAAGCAATCTTGCTTGATTTTTTATTATAATATTTGTACAAAAAAATGGGGATGTAATGGCTTCGACAGGCATTGGCAGCTCAACAGTGCAGTAGTGTGGCAGACTATAATTGCTACTAGGCTTTCGAATAAACGGAAACTCTAAAAAAGAAGAACTAAGTGTTTCACCACTTATGTTCAATAATCAATCAAACCTATTATTCGCTTAATTAAAAGCATATAGTCGTCTTCAATAGCCCGATATTGAATGTACGTTGTAAGGGATAGATAATTAAAAATTGACACTATTTTAATTATTGAAATAACAGTGTCCTCATAAACTTATTTTTTGTTTATTAGTAACTTATGAAAATTAAAATAAACTAAACTGTAGTACTTAAGAGTGTGTTGGTGTGTGGACCGGGGTTCAATTCCCCGCATCTCCACCATTTTTTTATAAAAAAACCAGTACATTTAAGTACGGTTTTTATTCTATAACATTAGAAGTATTTTTCAGGGTGTTCTTTTTGCATTTTTGCAATGAAGTCCTTTTTATCCATAGAACCATATTTATTCATTAGCTCAACGCATTCATTATATTCTGCTTCAGCTCATTTGACATCTTCAAATCCTTCAACTGAAGTAATTCCTTCGCGTTTAAAGTTTTTGTATGTACTGAAAAAGTTTTTAACGCTTTGTAGTCACATTTGATCTAAGTGTGATAATTCAGTAATGTGATCTAAACGATAGTCATCAGCGTGAACGGCAATTAGTTTAGTATCTGTTTCACCATCATCAATCATCTTCATAGCCCCGACAACTCTGGCTTCTAGAGCTGTTCCTGGCATAAATTTTTCTGATGAGTACACAAGCACATCTAATTCATCTCCGTCTCAGTCAAGAGCTTCTGCTAAGTAACCATAGTTGGCTGGATATTTAAAATCACCTCTTAAAATACGATCTACTAATATTTTTCCGCTTTTACGATCGTATTCGTATTTGATTCTACTTCCTTTTGTTATTTCGATGTTTACTGTAATATTTTTCATATTGTAATTTTATTACATAAACATAATTTTCAACTAAAAAAAACTGTGTAATAATAAAAAAAACTCACCGAAGTGAGTTTATCATTGAGAAATATGAATTATGCTTGTGTTAATGCGTTTTTCGCAACAAAAGCATCCAAACGAGAAGCTTTACGTGCACCGTTGTTTTTATGTAAAACACCTTTTGCAACTGCTTTATCGATTTCATGGTGTGCGTCTTGAACTAATTTAACTAATTGTTCGTCGTTTTTCATAGCAGCTAATTTAACTTTTTTGATAGCTGTACGTACACGTGATTTAATAGCAGCGTTTCTAACTCTTGCTTTTTCGTTTGTTGTTATTGATTTTTGTTTAGATTTAATGTTTGCCATATTTTCTCCTCGTTTGTTTGTGATTTTTAGCGTATGCTTTATATTATATAAAAAAAATCTTTTTTTTCTTATTTTAGTGTAAAAAAGTATTTAAGTTAAAATTAATATATGTCTAAAACATTGATAAACCTAAAAAAAGAATTGATTATTAATGATATTATCTACACAATAAATGTCATATACACAAATAATGTTAATACATATTTTACTAAAGAAACAAAAAATGATGAAAATGTATATACACTCAAATTATCCAAAAACAGTTCCTTCGAAGACAATATTGATTTTATAAGAAAAACTTTAATGAAAAGAAAATTTCAAAAACTTAATAAAATATATTTTTCTTATGAAAATAATTATTTTACAATTCTTGATAAAAAAATACATTACTCAATCTATAATAATATACTGACATTTACATTTAAAGATTGTTTATATGAATACAAATTGAAACAAATCACTGAATACAATGTTAAAAATTGCATTGATAAATTCAAAATTATGCAACTGAGCAACATTCTTGCTTTTTTAATTCCATACTATACAAAAAAAATGAATGTAACTAATAAGTATAAATCATTTAAAATTATTAAAAACATAAAATCTTATTGAGCGAAAAATTCAGTAAATCATGGTTTATTAAAATTCAATATGGATCTCATTAGTTTTGAATTAAAATGTATTGAATCAGTTATTGTTCATGAGTTGGCACATTTTTATGAAGCTAATCACAGTAAAGAGTTTAAAAAAATTGTTTATGAGTATTTTCCTCAGTATAATATTTGAAATAAAAAATTACAACAAAGGTAGGTTGAAATATGAATGAAGATATTATAAAAAATGGCTTAGTAGCAGGATTGGTGCTATTTACTTTATCTGTTGTTGCCGTTATTGTCTTAGTTTTATATTTAAAATACACAAAAGCAAAAAGAATAGAAAGAGGACGTGAGTTTGAAACTGAATTCAGTTTATATTTAAATAACTGAGCAGTACAAAATCATTGTCATTATATTCCTGCTAACTTGTTTAAATATGACGATAACTTGTTTGAAACTGATGGAGTTTTAATTTCTGATAAAGGAATAATTGTTGTTGAATTAAAATCAATCAAGGGGAACATTACTGGAGATTACAATTCAAATATTTGACTCAAAGAGTTCTCAGAAACATCATATGAAATCAATAATTCGTTAAAACAAAATGATAAACACATTCAGCATTTGGCGAATATTATTGGTAAGCAAGTTAATTTTTATTCATTTGTTATTTATGAAAGCTTTCAAAACACATTGCAAATTACGAATGTGCCTGATTATGCAATGATAATGTTTGATTATGAGTTTGAAAATAAATTTAATTATTTCAATGCTCAAACTGAAACAATTTACAGTGAAAAAACATTAAACAACATATACAATACATTAAAAAGAGCTGTAACAACCAGTTCAAAAGATAAAGCAAAGTTCCAATCGTACCGTATTTAGGCTAAAACATTGATAAAATTTATTCAAAATGAGTCAAAATTCAATAAAAACACATTTTTTTTACATCAATACTTGTTGATGTGTTATTATATAAACGATAAAACGAAATGAGTTAAGGAGAAACCAATATGGCAAAAAAAACAAGATTTTATATTACAGAAACTCTAAACGATCAAAATGTTAAAATTTGAGAATTCAAAAAAATGGGTATTGACAAACGTGAACCATTCTTATCATTCAGTGAAGCTATTCAAAGATTTATTGATGTTGCTACACCATTAAACCAAAATTCAAGAGTATGATTCCACCAAAACGGAGCATTCCGTGGAAGCATGAGCTTAGAAGGTGCAGCTAAATCATTAGAAATCATCGAAACAGAAAAAGTTAGTCACGATACAGCGATTCAATACTTAGAAGAAAAACAATTAATCGAAAAAGCGCCAGCTAAAAAAGAAAAAAAAGTAGTTAAAAAAGAAGAAGTGGTTACTAAACCAGAAGAAAAAGTTGAAACAACAAAAGAAGTAACAGTTATTCAAGACGCTACTGTATCACACGAATGTGAAAAATGTCCATGCACAATTAGAGTAGAAACAGATGAAAAAATCTCATGAAAATTCTGAGCATTAATTTGATTCTTGATTATTTTAATTATTATCTGCATAGCTTTAACAGGTGTTGGGGTATACTATCTAATTAATCGTTAATAAAGTACAAAAACACCATGTGGGTGTTTTTTTTGTATATATTTTTTGTTATAATTAAATAATAATTATAAGGATATAAATGCTCGCTTCAAAACAAAGACCAAACAACATTGATGATTTATTACTAGAAAAACCATTAATTAATTTATTTAAAAAAATTATTGACAGTAAAGATAAAAGATCTTTTATTTTTTTTGGTACACCCGGTACTGGAAAAACAACAATCTCATTGATTTTGGCTAAAGAAATATCCAATAATCAATATGGAGTATTTAATGCCGCTACTGACAGTAAACAAATGTTGACTACGTTGATTGAAAAGTATAGTTTTATTGTTATTGACGAAATACATAGATTGAACAAAGACAAACAAGATATTTTATTGCCTTCCGTAGAAAATAGTGCACTAACAATATATGCAACAACAACGGAAAACCCATTTTTCAAAGTTAATCCCGCATTACGTTCTAGAACAAATATTATTGAACTAAAGAAACCCAGTACTCATGCGCTAGCTCAATATTTAAAAAATATTGTTGATTCACAAAACTTATTTCAATATGAAAGCAATAACATTTTCGATTTTTTCGCAAAGCAAGCAAATCATGATTTTAGAATTGCAATAAATAACTTAGATTTAATAAGCAAAATTTATACTGCTAATAATGTTACTATAGAGGATTTAAAAATAATTTTACCGAGCACAAATATTCAAATTGATCAGAGTGGTGATGATTATTATAACTTGCTAAGCGCATTTCACAAGTCAATGCGAGGATCTGATGTTGATGCGTCATTATATTATGGCTTTCAATTGTATAAGTCTGAGCAATTTGATTCGATGTTCAGAAGAATGATATGTGCCTCTTATGAGGATGTTGGATTAGCTAAGCCAAGTGTTGCATTAGATACAGTTAATGCGATTAATGCTTTTGAAAGATTAGGTGTTGCAGAAGGTTATTTACCAATTGGATTTGCCATAGTTAATATTGCACTTGCTCCCAAAAGTAATTCAACATTTACAGCAACAAAAAAAGCAATAAATTTTATCGAAGCAGGAAATAATTATTCAGTTCCGTTGCATTTAAAAGATTCTCATTATGCATCAGCAAGTAAATTAAAAAGAGGTTTAGGCTATAAGTATCCGCATGATTTTGAAAACAATTGAGTTAAACAAAAATATTTACCGGAACAATGTAAAAATATATGGTTTTATGGTGAACAAATTAATGGGTATGAATATAAGATTTATGAATACTGAAAAAAAATAAAAAAAGGAGATTAATATGAAATTTGATTTAAAAAACATAAACACATTAGAAGATTTAAAAAGAGTTAAATCAGAATTTAATTCAAAAGATGGTGAATTAGCACAATTAATGGCAAAAATTAAATCAGCATCAAAGGATGAAAAAGCAGCTCTTGGAAAAGAAATTAAATCATTAAAAGAAACAGCTGAAGTATTTTTTGAATCAGCAAAACAAAAAATTGACAAATTAGAGATTGAAAAATCACTGAAAAGTCAATGAATAGATGTAACAACACCAGTATATAAACAAGGAGGGATACACCCTATCAATTTAATTGCTCAAAGAATGAGAGATTGATTTAAATCAAACGGGTATTTTGAAATTCAAGCTATTGAAATTGAAAATGATGAATATAACTTCGAAAGATTAAATATTTCGAAAAACCACCCAGCAAGAGATATGCAGGATAGTTTATTTATTGATGAAAACACACTATTAAGAACTCATAATACAGGTATTAGTGCAAGAGCATTAGAACAACACAAGAATGAAGAATTTAGTCAATTTGCAATTGGTAAGGTATATAGAAATGATGAGGAGGATCAAACTCATTCACATCAATTCACCCAATTAGATTTCGTTTCAGTGGGCTATACAAATTTTGGTAATTTAATGTGAACACTAAAATCATTATTATCTTATGTTTTGGAACAAGAAGTTCAAATTAGACTAAGACCTTCTTATTTTCCATTTACTGAACCTAGTGTTGAAGTGGATATTTTTTACAAAAACAGATGAATCGAAGTTTTAGGCGCTGGAATGTTACACGAAGATGTTCTTAAAAAAGCTGGATATACAAATGATATGAATGGTTTTGCTGCAGGATTAGGATTAGAAAGAATCGCAATGATTAAATATGATATTAATGACATTCGTGAATTCTATACAAACGACGAAAGATTCTTGAAACAATTCAAATAATAAGGAGTAGATATGATATTTTCATTTATAAAATTAAAAAAATTAGCTAATTTAAACGATTCAGTAACAATTGAAGAAGTTGTGGGAGCCATAAACTCAATTGGTTTTGAAGTTGAATCATATGAACCATTTTCCGATGTTGAAGGTATTAGATTTGGACACGTTACAAAAGTGTACAAAAATCCTAATGCAGATAGATTAAATGTTTGTGAAATTGAATTTGCAGATAAAAACAGAATTATTCAAACAAATGCACAAAATGTTAAGGAAAATGATTATTTAATGGCTTTTGTTCCAGGCTCAAGATCTAAAAAAATGGTTTTTGGTGAAAGAGTGATGCAAGGAATTAATAGTGAAGGTATGTTAGTTAGTTTAGAAGAATTAGGATTTGATGATAAGTACTTCCCAACTAGATGATACGATGGTATATTTACATTTCAACAACCTATTGATTTAACATTGGATCCGATTCAATATTTTGAATTAAACGATTATTTAATTGATGTAACAATTTTATCTAATCGTGCAGATGCTAACTGTTACACAATAATGGCTAAAGAATTAGCTGCTTATTTTGATACTGATGCAGTTGAATTCAGTGCAAATATTTCCAAAACCGACTCAACATTTTCAGTAAGTTCAATGGAAGAAACTAATTTCTTTACATTAACTGAAATCAATGCACATGACATTGAAATATCGCTTCAAGACCAATTATTTTTGATTAAACACAATATTAAAACAATAAATAATCCAACAGACTTATCGAATTTAACATTATTGTATACGGGAGTACCTACTCACGCATATGATGCTGAAAAATTATCTTCTAAAACTTTATCAGTAAAAAAATATACTGGTGAAATTGAAATATTGGGGAAATCAAAAGTGGTTATTGATAATGCATTATGTGTTTTCGATTCAGTCAAACCTGTATCAGTAGCAGCAGTTATTGGTTTAGAAAATTCTTCATGCGATGAAAACACAAAACAAACATTATTTGAATTGGCATCATTTAATTTAAAAGAAGTTAGAAATTCAAAAAAACAAGTTAAATTGGACACTGCTTCATCAGCTAGAGCAAGTAAAGAAATTAGCAATGGTTCAATCCAACTTGCTCATAACTATATAGCAACAAAAGTTAAAAAAATGAGTGAAATAATTAATAATAAACCAGCAAAATTCAGTACATTTGAATATGATGAAGATAAATTAAACAGATTTGCAGGATTTGATTTAACAGCCACAGACAGATTTGCTTTAGTAATGCAAAAGCTAAAAAAAATAGGCATTGAAATTAAAGATAAACAAGTATATGTGCCAGCATATCGTTATGACTTAAATACAATGCAAGATTTCACTGAAGAAGTATTTAGATTTTATGGTTATGAAAACTTTAAAATGATTCAATCTTTAATCAAACAAACTCAAAACAATCACTACAAAGATTATCATTCAATTTTAAAAAACATGCATTATCAAAACACAAGAACATTTACACTAACATCACCCGATAAAAACATTTTCAATCCATTCAATTTTGCTGAAACAATTAATTTACAAACATTTGCTTCAGCAGAAAGAACTCAAATTCGTCATTCAATGGTCCCTTCATTAATTGAAGTATTGGAATACAATCAAAAACGTAAAATTGAAAAAATGTCTTTATTTGAAATTGGAATGATCCAAAAACAAATTAACGTTTTATCAATCGTAAGTAACATTAAATCATTTGATCAAATGAAACAAGATATTTGTGAAATTTTGGACAGCGAAATAATTTTTGAACGTGTTCAAGACAAACCATTCCATCCAAATATGTCAGCTTTAATTAAAAATAAAAACAATAAAGTTATCGGATATCTTGCAAAAATACATCCTGAAATTATCAACACTAAAGCAATATGTGCTGAATTATTTTTAGACTTAGATAAAACTACTAATGTTCAATTCAAAAACTACAAACACGATCCTCTTAAAATTAGAGATTTCAATGTATTGTTAAATCATCAAGAAGATTTACAAGCTACTTTAGATAAGTTAAACAGAGTCAAAGGGATTCATTCGATTCATGTTAAAGATCGTTTTGTAAAAGAAAATGGTCAAGTAAACACAACAATCTCGATTACAGTGGAAGATTGAGCTGTTAAAAAAATCGAACAAATGTTAGAATAATTTTTAAATTCGCTTTAAAAAATTACTTTTATTAGCGGAGGAAAAATGAACAAAGAAAATTTAAAAGATGCTCTTGCTGAAATAACTAAAAAATTTGGTAAAGAGTCTATTATGCTTTTGGGAGAGAAACCTGATTTAACATGTGAAACATTTTCAACAGGTTCTTTAGCAATTGATAAAGCTCTTGGTATCATGGGATGACCAAAAGGAAGAATTATTGAAATATTTGGACCAGAAAGTAGCGGTAAAACAACGCTATCCCTTCACGCAATTGCTGAAGTACAAAAAACTGGTGGAATTGCTGTTTTCGTCGACGCTGAACACTCGTTTGATCCGCACTATGCAAAAGCATTAGGGGTAAGTACTGAAAATTTAGTGATTGCTCAACCAGATAGCGGTGAACAAGCTCTTGAAATTGTTGATATATTAACTAAAACTGGGAAAATTGATTTAATTGTTGTTGATTCAGTAGCGGCTTTAGTTCCTGAAGTGGAGTTAGCTGGTGAAATGCGGGATCAAACAATTGGCGCTCAAGCGCGTTTGATGTCAAAAGCGTTGCGCAAAATTACTGCGTCATTAGCAAAAAACAACACTTCAATTATATTTATTAATCAAATCAGAGAAAAAGTAGGTATTATTTTCGGGAACCCGGAAACAACATCCGGGGGGAAAGCATTAAAATTTTACTCATCAATACGTGTAGAAGTTAGAAAGACACAAGCTATTACTGAAAATAACGAAATTAATGGTAATGGAATAAAAATTAAAGTTGTTAAAAACAAACTTTCTGCTCCCTTTAAAACAGCTAATGTTGACATCATATTTGGCAAAGGTATTGACAAGGTAGGTGAAATCATTGATTTAGCTGAAAAATATTCAATAATAAATAAAAAAGGCTCATGATATTCATACAAAGAAGCAAACATTGCACAAGGGAAAAACAATTTAAAAATATATTTAATTGAAAATCAAGATATATACAAAGACATTGAACAAAGTGTATTAATTAAAGTTAACGAATAGTTTTTTAGCTCATTCGCTAGCTTTTTTATTATTAAAAATAAAATTTATTATAATGTTACATATGTTAAAGACAAATAATAAAGAAATAAATGTATTATTCTTTGGTGATATATTCGGAGATCCAGGAATTGAAGTTGTTTCACGCCATATAAAAGACTTGAAACAAAAATATAAAGCAGACTTTGTAATAGCACAAGCTGAAAATGTTTCGGGACGCAAAGGATTTAAACCAAGAGATTATAAAAAATTAAAAGAAATTGGAATCGATGCTTTCACTTTAGGTAATCACGTTTGAGCGCATTCTGAAATAGAAGAAATAATTGAAAACAATGATGTTATTAGACCAGCTAATATTAATGACACATATCCCGGGCAAGGTTATCGAGAATTCATAGTTAAAGATCAAAAAATAGGCGTTTGTTCAATGATGGGGATTCAATTTAACATATTGCTATCACCTTGAAAAGAAGAACAAGCAAACTCATTTTTTGATGAATTTGACAAAATACAATCAATGAATCAACCAGATTATTTAATTATTGATTTTCACGCGGAAACCACTAGTGAAAAAAATGTATTTGGACTGTATGTTGATGGTAAGGCTGATGCGTTATTCGGAACACACACACATGTACAAACGAATGATGCTCGTATTTTACCTAATGGAACATATTATTGTACTGATGCAGGAATGTGTGGACCATATAACAGTGCGATTGGCGCTAACTATGATGAGGTTTATGGCAAAATGCGTTACAACGCAAAAGCACCGTTTAGAGTTAGTGAAAATAAATGTCAAATTAATGGAATTTATTTTAAATTAACAAAGGACAATCAAAACAAACAAATTGAATTAATAAAAATATATGAATAAAGGAGTAAATATGGAAAACGAAGAATTATTTAAAAGAAAAAAACAACTTGCTTTCACATTGAAAAAAATGGAAGAAAGAATGAGAGTAATTAGTTATTTATACCAAAAATTACTAAACACTGAATTAAAAATCAATGTCGATTATTTAAATTCGGAAGAAATTAATATAATTAAAAAAATCATTATTTCGCTTCCAAATATTGAAACTCTTTTATTGAACTTTATTGATGAAGAAAAATGATCTCAAACATTCCCATTAATTAAAGCAATTTTGATTTATGGAATATTTGAAATGCAAAACAACGAAACAAATATAGTTATAAATGAAATGGTTAATATTACTAAAATTTATGCGCCCGGCAATGATTACAAATTTGTGAATGCGGTTTTAGATAATATTGCAAAAAATTTAATTAAAAAATAATGCACGACAAAACAAAAGAAATTAATAATAAAATAAGAAAATTGCATCTTTCACTGCTGGCAAATAAAAATTTATTAAAATACAATTCACGTTTTAAAGATAAACAGGTGAGATTTTTAATATCGAAAATTTTAATTTTATTTGATACAAATTACAGTATTGAACAATTAGTTGAGTTGGAAATTTCTTTAATGCAATCGGCTTTCGTTAGCAGTATGTATGTTGATAAATTATTATTGTCTGTTGATTCGTTATGTAAAAAATACCAATCTTGTAATTGAAAAGCATTGGGTAAATTTTTATATTTAATTTTTAAAACATCTACATATTATTTCGATAAAAAACACAAAGTACCTAATATATTTATAATTCATGGTGAAATAGAAATTAATGAGAAAAAAAGAGAAGCTTTAAATGATTTTGCAATTTCGCTAGAAGCTGTGGAAACTGATTTTAATTTCTATATTAGAAAGATATTGAAATGAGTAAAATAGTTAAAAAGAAATTAGTCGATATCATATCCGAAAAATTTGAAATTACAATCAACGAAGCGGAAAAACAAATCAGATGCGGAAACGTTACAATTAATAGCGAAAAAATCTTTTTACCTTTATTAAAATTTGATGAAAATTTACCGGTTGAATTATTGAACCAAAAAGAATATGTATCAAGAGGCGCATACAAACTTTTAAAAGCATTGAAAATTTTCAATATTGATGTAAAAAACAAAATATGCGTTGATCTCGGTTCTTCTACCGGGGGGTTTGTTCAAGTTTTATTAAAACATAATGCTAAAAAAGTTTATGCAGTTGATGTTGGTACTAATCAATTAGATTATTCATTAAGAATCAATCCAAATGTTGTTGTTTTTGAGCAAACCAATTTAAAGGATTTAACGACCACACATTTTAATGAAATGATTGATATATTTACTTGCGATGTTAGCTTTATATCCTTGAAATATGTATTTGGAACATTAAAAAAAATTGCAAATCCAAACAGCGAAATAATTTTATTAATAAAACCGCAATTCGAAGCTTCATCAAAATATGTTTCTGCTGGTGGTTATGTCGAAGAGAAATATCATCCATTTTTAATTGACAGGGTAAAAGAATACGGTAAACAAGAAGGTTTTGAATGTGTCAGTGTTGAACAAAGCCCAATACTGGGTCAAAAATCAAAAAATATAGAATATATTAGTTTATTCAAAAAAACTAAGGAGTAACCATGAATTTCAAAAATCAATTTCCAATGCTAATAAATAATAAAGATATTGTTTATCTAGATAATGGCGCTTTATCATTAAAACCACAAATCGTTTGTCAAGCAGCTTATGATTTTTACGCAAAATATTCAATATCAAATCGAACAAAAGATTCAATATTGGGAATTCACACATCAGAATTTATTAATAAAACTAGAAAATTATGCGCTGATTTATTGAATGCAAATATTGATAACGTAATTTTCACATCCGGAACTACAGATTCATTAAATCAACTTGCACAAATGTTTAAAAAAATCATTAAACCTAATGATGAAATTTTATTGAGTGTTTATAACCATGCAAGTAATATCATTCCATACCAACGATTTTTGGAGCAAGAATGCGGCGCTAAAATTATTTTTTTCACAGATCAACAAGACTTGTTTGCAAAAACTTCTACAAAAACAAAAATAATCGCATTATCACAAGTTACAAATAATTTTAATGTCAAATATGATATGAAAACAATATACGAATGAGCTAAATCTAATGAAGTATTCTTTATTAATGATGCGGCCCAAGCTATTGCTTACACTAAAGTAAGTATTAATGAGTGTGATGCTATTGCAATGAGTGCAAATAAGTTATACGGACCTACCGGAACTGGCTTATTAGTGTTCAGTGATCGCTTATTTGATTTAGTTGATCCAGTTAAATTTGGCGGTGGAAGTTTTAAAGCGATGAAAACATATGATTATAAAAAAGATTTTAATGCTTTTGAAGCGGGCACATTGAATTTAGCGGGCATATATCAATTAGGTAAAGCAATAGAATTTCAAAATGAAATTGGTATTGAAAATATTCAAAAACACGTAAAAAGTATTTCGCTATATTTACACGAAAGATTAAAAGAAATTGATGGCATTAATGTATTCTCACAACCCGGTGATGTTATTTGTTTATTTAATATAAAGAAAATAGCAGCTCAAGATATAGCATCATACTTAGGACATAAAAATATATATGTAAGAAGTGGAAATTTTTGTGCCTTTTTAATATCTTCTGAATCTGGATTCCATGCTTCTTACTTAAGAGCAAGTATTGGGTTACACAATACAAAAAAAGATATTGATGTATTGATTGATACCCTTAAAAAAGGTGGTGATTTTATTGACTTCATATAATGCGATGGAAAAACGCGAAATCATGTTTGAACACTATGAGAATCCTAAACATAAATCAAACGAAGTATTATCACAGAGTGTTGAAGATGGTTCAATAACAGGATGTGCCGACACATTAGTTTTAAGTATTGAATTTGAAAATGATAAATTAACTAAGATTCGCTGAAATGGCGACGGTTGTTCAATATTTGTTTCTTCAGTAGATATTCTATGCGAACAATTATTAAATAAAACAAAAATACAAATTATCAATATTATTAATGAATATGAAAAAATGGTTAAAACATCAACATTACCAAATGATATAGATTTGAATAAATTAACTATTTTTATTGACGTGAAAAAACATTTGAACAGATTAGAATGTGCATTGATAGGTTCAAGAGCATTTAAACGAGTGTTAAAAATTGGATAAAATAATTTTTCATATTGATATGGATGCATTTTTTGTATCGTGCGAAAGAACTGTAAGAAAAGATTTGCAAAACATTCCCGTTGCTGTAGCGCGTAATTCAAAACGAGCAATAGCAACAGCCTTGAGTCAAGAAGCCAAACAATTGGGAGCGAAAGTTGGAAGTCCAATTTTTCTTATTAAAGAATTTATTCCTAATATTAAAATTGTGCAGCCTAATTTAGAGCTGTACACTTTGATAAGTATAAGGATTTTTAATTTTATTTCTAGAGAATACCTAGTCGATGTTGAACCTTATTCAATTGATGAGTGTTATGTAGATTTTACTAAATATATCAAAAACAGAAACATCGATCCAGAATTATTAGCGTGAGAAATTCGTGATAAAATTAAAAACAATTTATCAATACCTTGTTCAATTGGAATAGGCCATAATAAATTCATTGCAAAAATGTCCACTAACATTGCCAAGCCAACTGGCGTTAAGTGAACAAAACCGAGCGATATAGAAAGACACTTTTATGATTTACCGATTGAGAAGTTTTTTGGTATTGGTAAAGGTTATGCACCTAAATTAAAAGAAATTGGTATTTTGACTGTTGGTGATTTTGCGAATTATAAAAACACCTTTTTATTACAAAAAATTATGGGTAAAAACTTTTATTTAAAACAACAGCAAATAAAAGGTATTACAGTAGATAAGTTAGAAAAAAATCATGATTCAGTTAAGGGTGTTGGTAACTCATTAACCTTTATGGAAGGCGACATTGTTGAAGAACCAAGACTTTTAAATGAACTTAAAAGACTTTGCGACAAAATTTCGCAAAGAATGAGTAGGCGTCATATAAGCGGAAAAGTTGTTGTTTTAGAAATTAGAAACTTAGAAAAGCAGTGAAATACCTACCAAACAAGCCTAGAAAAATACATTAATAAAAAAGAAGACATTTATCAAGCAATTATGGAATTATTTTGACATAATTGAGATAGAAATCCATTAAGAGGTGTTGGAGTAAGAATTACAAGTTTAATTTCTAATAATCAAAAAAACAATTATATTGACATTTTTTCAAAGCCGAAAAATGTAATTGATGAAATTGAAAGTTCGGTGAATGAGGTATTTGACAAAAAAGTTATTTATAAAGCAAGCAGTTTAGAAAACAAAACCAATCAAAAAAGAGTACATTCAAACCGTTTTAACATAGAAGACTATGATAATTCATTATTCAAAAAAATTAATATAACTAAGGAGTAATATGAAAATAGCAATTTATGGTGGCACATTTGATCCGGTTACAAAAGGTCATATAAAAGTAGCGCGTTTTGCAATTGAGACGTTAAATTTAGATAAACTTATTTTTGTTCCCGCTAATATTAATCCATTCAAAACACAACAAAAAAGTGAGTCGGCCGTTGATAGATTAAATATGATAAAAATCGTTTTAGAAGATAAAATGGAAGTTAGCGACTTTGAAATTAAAAGAAATGGTCCATCATACACAATTGAAACAATTAAACATTTTAAAAACAAGTATCCAAATGATGAATTATTTTTATTAATCGGGTCTGACAATTTAGTGAAAATTAACAAATGACACTCAATTGACGAATTTAATAATTATGTAAAAATAAAATGCTTCAAAAGAACTCCTAATATAAATAAAATAAATGCTAAAAAATATAACATTGAAATTTTGAAAAATCCATTGTTTCCGTATTCATCAACCAACTTTCGTAATGGACAAATAAATTGCGTCGATCAACGTGTAATGGAATATATTGGCGACAAATTTTTATATATCGAAGAAATTATTAAAAATACTGTGTCACATGAACGTTATAAACATATGAAATATGCCGCAGACTATGCAGTTGAACTTGCCACTTTATTAAACTATCCTAAAAAATGAGCATATTATGCAGCTCTAATGCATGATATTACAAAAGAATATTCAACAGAAAAGCATCTTGCTTTAATAAAAAAATATTACGACTCGAAATTATTTGTACCTACATATAAAATGCACCAGCTTTCAGCTTATGTATTTTTAAAACACCTATACAAAGTTAATAATACTTTCATATTAGAAGCAATTAAATGTCATACAAGCTTAAAAGACAATTTATCAACATTAGAAAAAATATTATACGTCGCTGATAAGTTATGCAAAGGTCGCGCTTGACCAGGTATTCAAGCTCAAAGAAATTTATTTTTAAAAGATTTTGATTTAGGTTTTAAATCATTAGTTAAATCAATTCATGAGTTTCTAATTTCAGATGGTAAAGAAATTGAACCAGAGCAAATTAACGTATACCAAAAATGATCAAAATAATCTTTAAAAAACAGCGTCCCTATTATATATAGAAAAAAAACGTATTTTATTGCGTTTTTTTTGTAATTTTTAATGTAGAAAATAATGTAAAAAAATTATCAAAAAAAAATAAAAAATTTTTGACAAATTTGTTTTTATTCTGATATTATTAATAAGCAACTTAGTTACAAGCAATTAGTAAAATTAATACAAAAAAATATTTTAAAAAAATACTTGACTTTAAAATAATTATATTGTATAATTAATCTTGTGCAAATAACTTGCAGATAGTTCTTTTAAAACTGGATATAAATACCATAAACGTCAATTCAATTATTTTTAAGAGTTTGATCCTGGCTCAGGATGAACGCTGGCTGTGTGCTTAATACATGCATGTCGAACGAGTAGCTTGCTACTAGTGGCGAATGGGTGAGTAACACGTGCCTAATCTACCTTTCAGATTGGGATAACAAGCGGAAACGCTTGCTAATACCGGATACGCAATAATCTCGCATGAGAATGTTGTAAAAGGGGCGCTTGCCCCACTGGAAGATGAGGGTGCGGAACATTAGTTAGTTGGTAAGGTAATGGCTTACCAAGACTATGATGTTTAGCCGGGTCGAGAGACTGAACGGCCACACTGGGACTGAGATACGGCCCAGACTCCTACGGGAGGCAGCAGTAAGGAATATTCCACAATGGGCGAAAGCCTGATGGAGCGACACAGCGTGCACGATGAAGGCCCTCGGGTCGTAAAGTGCTGTTGTTAGGGAAGAACACTTAGTGGAGGAAATGCCACTAAGCTGACGGTACCTAACCAGAAAGCGATGGCTAACTATGTGCCAGCAGCCGCGGTAATACATAGGTCGCAAGCGTTATCCGGAATTATTGGGCGTAAAGCGTTCGTAGGTTGTTTATTAAGTCTGGTGTTAAAGCCCGGGGCTCAACTCCGGTTTGCATCAGATACTGGTAAACTAGAATGAGATAGAGGTAAGCGGAATTCCATGTGAAGCGGTGAAATGCGTAGATATATGGAAGAACACCAAAGGCGAAGGCAGCTTACTGGGTCTATATTGACACTGAGGGACGAAAGCGTAGGTAGCAAACAGGATTAGATACCCTGGTAGTCTACGCTGTAAACGATGATCATTAGTCGGTGGAGAGTTCACTGACGCAGCTAACGCATTAAATGATCCGCCTGAGTAGTATGCTCGCAAGAGTGAAACTTAAAGGAATTGACGGGGACTCGCACAAGCGGTGGAGCATGTGGTTTAATTTGAAGATACGCGGAGAACCTTACCCACTCTTGACATCTTCCGCAAAGCTATAGAGATATAGCGGAGGCTAACGGAATGACAGATGGTGCATGGTTGTCGTCAGCTCGTGTCGTGAGATGTTCGGTTAAGTCCGATAACGAGCGCAACCCCTATTTTCAGTTAATAACAGATAGAGCTGATAACTCTGGAAATACTGCCTGGGTAACCAGGAGGAAGGTGGGGATGACGTCAAATCATCATGCCTCTTACGAGTGGGGCGACACACGTGCTACAATGGTCGATACAAAGAGACGCAATATAGTGATATGGAGCAAATCTCAAAAAATCGATCTCAGTTCGGATTGAAGTCTGCAACTCGACTTCATGAAGTAGGAATCGCTAGTAATCGCAGATCAGACATGCTGCGGTGAATACGTTCTCGAGTCTTGTACACACCGCCCGTCACACCATGGGAGCTGATAATGCCCGAAGCCGGTTTGTTAACTTCGGAGACGACTGTCTAAGGTAGGATTGGTGACTGGGGTGAAGTCGTAACAAGGTATCCCTACGAGAACGTGGGGATGGATCACCTCCTTTCTACGGAGTACACCTGTTCGAAAGAACAACAAATACAACAATATACAATTCAACAATAAATTCATTACAACAAACGTATAAAAAAACATTTATTAGTTTATGGACTACTATTTATATCCAGTTTTGAGGGTTCTATCCTCAAATAGATCTTTGAAAACTGAATAGAAAAGACATTTGTAATATAAACAAAACAATATTTCAAACGTTTTGATCAACCTATAGAATACATATCATATCTAATTTCTAATTTTAAAAATATAACAATTAGGACAATAGGTCATACTATTAAATAAGTAAGAGTTTTTGGTGGATGCCTTGGGTCTGGAAGTCGATGAAGGACGCGATTACCTGCGATAAGCCTCGTGGAGCTGGAAATAAGCTACGAAACGGGGATTTCCGAATGGGGGAACCTAACTAGATTAATCTTTAGTTACTACATGATGAATACATAGTCATGTTAGAGAGACACGTTGAGAACTGAAACATCTTAGTACCAACAGGAACAGAAAATAAATAATGATTCCCTGAGTAGCGGCGAGCGAACGGGAAGAGCCCAAACCAGCACTTGATGCTGGGGTTGTAGGACCACTTACATAGAGTTACAAAATTCACAGATAGCAGAAGGAGTTGGAATGCTCCGCGATAAAAGGTGAAAGCCCTGTAAGCGAAATTTGTGAATCTCTTAGTGGTATCCTGAGTAGGGCGGGGCACGTGAAACCCTGTCTGAATCTGCCGGGACCATCCGGTAAGGCTAAATACTAACCAGACACCGATAGTGAACTAGTACCGTGAGGGAAAGGTGAAAAGAACCCCGAGAGGGGAGTGAAATAGAATCTGAAACCAATTACTTACAGTTAGTCAGAGCCCGTTAATGGGTGATGGCGTACATCTTGCAGTATGGACCGGCGAGTTATGACAACATGCAGGGTTAAGTGGAATAAAGCGAAGCCGTAGAGAAATCGAGTCTGAAATGGGCGCTTTAGTATGTTGTTATATACCCGAAACCAGGTGATCTACCCATGAGCAGACTGAAACTTAGGTAATACTAAGCGGAGGGTCGAACCGTAGTACGCTGAAAAGTGCCCGGATGACTTGTGGGTAGGGGTGAAATTCCAATCGAACTTGGAGATAGCTGGTTCTCTTCGAAATAGCTTTAGGGCTAGCGTGTGATGTTAAGTAGTGGGGGTAGAGCACTGAATATGGAATGGCGGCGCCTAGCTGTACTGACTATAATCAAACTCCGAATACCATTATGAATTATCATGCAGTCGGAACATCGGTGATAACGTCGATGCTCGCGAGGGAAACAACCCAGATCGTCAGCTAAGGTCCCAAAATTGTGTTAAGTGAGAAAGGTTGTGGGGTTTCTTAAACAGCTAGGATGTTGGCTTAGAAGCAGCCATCGTTTAAAGAGTGCGTAATAGCTCACTAGTCGAGAGACCCTGTGCCAATAATTTAACGGGACTAAAACACAATACCGAAGCTACGGGCACGTAAGTGCGTTAGGAGAGCGTTCTAAGGGCATTGAAGCCAGACCGTGAGGACTGGTGGAGCGCTTAGAAGTGAGAATGCCGGTATGAGTAACGATTCAGAGTGAGAATCTCTGACGCCTATTGGGGAAGGTTTCCTGGGCAAGGTTCGTCCACCCAGGGTTAGTCGGGACCTAAGACGAGGCCGAAAGGCGTAGCCGATGGACCACAGGTTAATATTCCTGTACTTCCTTAAAATGTGATGTAGTGACGGAGAAGGATAGCATTACCACTTATCGGATTGTGGGGTAAGCACAAAGAGGGCCGCTGGAGGCAAATCCCTAGCGACATAACCTTGAAGTGTGATGCATAGTGAAATGGCAACAAAGTAACGAATTATGTGATTCCAGGCTTCTTAAAAAAGCTGCTAACTTAAGTTTTAAGGGACCCGTACCGAGAACGGACACACGTCCCCAAGATGAGTATTCTAAGGCGAGCGAGAAAACCAATGTTAAGGAACTCTGCAAAATTATCCCGTAAGTTCGCAAGAAGGGATGCCTACCCCATCGGGGAGGCCGCAGTAAAATGTGAGGGGGAACTGTTTATCAAAAACACAGCTCTATGCTAAGTCGCAAGACGATGTATATGGGGTGACGCCTGCCCAGTGCCCGAAGGTTAAGATGATGCGTTAGCTTTATGCGAAGCGTTGATTTGAAGCCCGGGTGAACGGCGGCCGTAACTATAACGGTCCTAAGGTAGCGAAATTCCTTGTCGGCTAAATACTGACCTGCACGAAAGGCGCAATCATCTCTTAACTGTCTCAACATTGGACTCGGTGAAATTATGGTCCCAGTGAAAACGCTGGGGATCCGCATCAAGACGAAAAGACCCCGTGGAGCTTTACTATAACTTCGTATTGAATTTTGGCTTAACATGTGTAGGATAGGTGGGAGACTTTGAAGTCCAGACGCTAGTTTGGATGGAGTCATCCTTGAAATACCACCCTTGTTAATTTGAAATTCTAACTTGCTACCGTGATCCGGTAGGAGGACAGTGCGTGGTGGGTAGTTTGACTGGGGCGGTCGCCTCCCAAAGGGTAACGGAGGCGTTCAAAGTTACACTCAATACAGTCAGAAACTGTATGTAGAGCATAAAGGTAAAAGTGTGATTGACTGTGAGACCTACAAGTCGAGCAGGTGCGAAAGCAGGACTTAGTGATCCGGCGGTTCTTCATGGAAAGGCCGTCGCTCAACGGATAAAAGCTACCCCGGGGATAACAGGCTTATCTTCCCCAAGAGATCACATCGACGGGAAGGTTTGGCACCTCGATGTCGGCTCATCGCATCCTGGAGCTGGAGTCGGTTCCAAGGGTTGGGCTGTTCGCCCATTAAAGCGGTACGCGAGCTGGGTTCAGAACGTCGTGAGACAGTTCGGTTCCTATCTGATGTGGACGTTGGAATATTGATGAGAGCTGCTCTTAGTACGAGAGGACCGGAGTGGACGTACCTATGGTGCACCAGTTGTTTCGCCAGAAGCATAGCTGGGTAGCCAAGTACGGAAAGGATAACCGCTGAAAGCATCTAAGCGGGAAGCCTCCTCAGAGATGAATATTCCCTTGAAATTCCTTATAGACTATGAGGTTGATAGGCTGGAGGTGTAAGTGTAGAAATACATTCAGCTGACCAGTACTAATAAATTGAATGGTTTAATAGTAAATTCTATATGTTGACGTAAAATACAAAACTTTCTATTCAGTTTTCAGAGATTTAGCATCGCTTTAAGCGATTTTTTTTATTTTTGAAAGCAAAACTCTATTAAAAATAAAAAATATTGTTATAACTAAATATTTATTTTTAATAAAAAAACGAATAAAATTTCTAATTTTTAACTAAAAATATGTTTTTTTACCTTATATATATAGAAAAAAATAAGACAAAAAAACAGTATTTATTAAGTTGTAAAAAATAAAAATAAAAAAAATAAAAATATTTGTAAATTTGTTTTTTTTATGGTATTATTAATAAGCAACTTGCGTTAACAAAAATAAAGCTAAAAATATTTAAATAAAATTAAATAAAATTTAAATTATCTAGTATAATTAAAGTTGCGCAAATAAAGCGATAGTTCTTTTAAAACTGGATATAAATACCATAAACGTCAATTCAATTATTTTTAAGAGTTTGATCCTGGCTCAGGATGAACGCTGGCTGTGTGCTTAATACATGCATGTCGAACGAGTAGCTTGCTACTAGTGGCGAATGGGTGAGTAACACGTGCCTAATCTACCTTTCAGATTGGGATAACAAGCGGAAACGCTTGCTAATACCGGATACGCAATAATCTCGCATGAGAATGTTGTAAAAGGGGCGCTTGCCCCACTGGAAGATGAGGGTGCGGAACATTAGTTAGTTGGTAAGGTAATGGCTTACCAAGACTATGATGTTTAGCCGGGTCGAGAGACTGAACGGCCACACTGGGACTGAGATACGGCCCAGACTCCTACGGGAGGCAGCAGTAAGGAATATTCCACAATGGGCGAAAGCCTGATGGAGCGACACAGCGTGCACGATGAAGGCCCTCGGGTCGTAAAGTGCTGTTGTTAGGGAAGAACACTTAGTGGAGGAAATGCCACTAAGCTGACGGTACCTAACCAGAAAGCGATGGCTAACTATGTGCCAGCAGCCGCGGTAATACATAGGTCGCAAGCGTTATCCGGAATTATTGGGCGTAAAGCGTTCGTAGGTTGTTTATTAAGTCTGGTGTTAAAGCCCGGGGCTCAACTCCGGTTTGCATCAGATACTGGTAAACTAGAATGAGATAGAGGTAAGCGGAATTCCATGTGAAGCGGTGAAATGCGTAGATATATGGAAGAACACCAAAGGCGAAGGCAGCTTACTGGGTCTATATTGACACTGAGGGACGAAAGCGTAGGTAGCAAACAGGATTAGATACCCTGGTAGTCTACGCTGTAAACGATGATCATTAGTCGGTGGAGAGTTCACTGACGCAGCTAACGCATTAAATGATCCGCCTGAGTAGTATGCTCGCAAGAGTGAAACTTAAAGGAATTGACGGGGACTCGCACAAGCGGTGGAGCATGTGGTTTAATTTGAAGATACGCGGAGAACCTTACCCACTCTTGACATCTTCCGCAAAGCTATAGAGATATAGTGGAGGCTAACGGAATGACAGATGGTGCATGGTTGTCGTCAGCTCGTGTCGTGAGATGTTCGGTTAAGTCCGATAACGAGCGCAACCCCTATTTTCAGTTAATAACAGATAGAGCTGATAACTCTGGAAATACTGCCTGGGTAACCAGGAGGAAGGTGGGGATGACGTCAAATCATCATGCCTCTTACGAGTGGGGCGACACACGTGCTACAATGGTCGATACAAAGAGACGCAATATAGTGATATGGAGCAAATCTCAAAAAATCGATCTCAGTTCGGATTGAAGTCTGCAACTCGACTTCATGAAGTAGGAATCGCTAGTAATCGCAGATCAGACATGCTGCGGTGAATACGTTCTCGAGTCTTGTACACACCGCCCGTCACACCATGGGAGCTGATAATGCCCGAAGCCGGTTTGTTAACTTCGGAGACGACTGTCTAAGGTAGGATTGGTGACTGGGGTGAAGTCGTAACAAGGTATCCCTACGAGAACGTGGGGATGGATCACCTCCTTTCTACGGAGTACACCTGTTCGAAAGAACAACAAATACAACAATATACAATTCAACAATAAATTCATTACAACAAACGTACAAAAAAACATTTATTAGTTTATGGACTACTATTTATATCCAGTTTTGAGGGTTCTATCCTCAAATAGATCTTTGAAAACTGAATAGAAAAGACATTTGTAATATAAACAAAACAATATTTCAAACGTTTTGATCAACCTATAGAATACATATCATATCTAATTTCTAATTTTAAAAATATAACAATTAGGACAATAGGTCATACTATTAAATAAGTAAGAGTTTTTGGTGGATGCCTTGGGTCTGGAAGTCGATGAAGGACGCGATTACCTGCGATAAGCCTCGTGGAGCTGGAAATAAGCTACGAAACGGGATTTCCGAATGGGGAAACCTAACTAGATTAATCTTTAGTTACTACATGATGAATACATAGTCATGTTAGAGAGACACGTTGAGAACTGAAACATCTTAGTACCAACAGGAACAGAAAATAAATAATGATTCCCTGAGTAGCGGCGAGCGAACGGGGAAGAGCCCAAACCAGCACTTGATGCTGGGGTTGTAGGACCACTTACATAGAGTTACAAAATTCACAGATAGCAGAAGGAGTTGGAATGCTCCGCAATAAAAGGTGAAAGCCCTGTAAGCGAAATTTGTGAATCTCTTAGTGGTATCCTGAGTAGGGCGGGGCACGTGAAACCCTGTCTGAATCTGCCGGGACCATCCGGTAAGGCTAAATACTAACCAGACACCGATAGTGAACTAGTACCGTGAGGGAAAGGTGAAAAGAACCCCGAGAGGGGAGTGAAATAGAATCTGAAACCAATTACTTACAGTTAGTCAGAGCCCGTTAATGGGTGATGGCGTACATCTTGCAGTATGGACCGGCGAGTTATGACAACATGCAGGGTTAAGTGGAATAAAGCGAAGCCGTAGAGAAATCGAGTCTGAAATGGGCGCTTTAGTATGTTGTTATATACCCGAAACCAGGTGATCTACCCATGAGCAGACTGAAACTTAGGTAATACTAAGCGGAGGGTCGAACCGTAGTACGCTGAAAAGTGCCCGGATGACTTGTGGGTAGGGGTGAAATTCCAATCGAACTTGGAGATAGCTGGTTCTCTTCGAAATAGCTTTAGGGCTAGCGTGTGATGTTAAGTAGTGGGGGTAGAGCACTGAATATGGAATGGCGGCGCCTAGCTGTACTGACTATAATCAAACTCCGAATACCATTATGAATTATCATGCAGTCGGAACATCGGTGATAACGTCGATGCTCGCGAGGGAAACAACCCAGATCGTCAGCTAAGGTCCCAAAATTGTGTTAAGTGAGAAAGGTTGTGGGGTTTCTTAAACAGCTAGGATGTTGGCTTAGAAGCAGCCATCGTTTAAAGAGTGCGTAATAGCTCACTAGTCGAGAGACCCTGTGCCAATAATTTAACGGGACTAAAACACAATACCGAAGCTACGGGCACGTAAGTGCGTTAGGAGAGCGTTCTAAGGGCATTGAAGCCAGACCGTGAGGACTGGTGGAGCGCTTAGAAGTGAGAATGCCGGTATGAGTAACGATTCAGAGTGAGAATCTCTGACGCCTATTGGGGAAGGTTTCCTGGGCAAGGTTCGTCCACCCAGGGTTAGTCGGGACCTAAGACGAGGCCGAAAGGCGTAGCCGATGGACCACAGGTTAATATTCCTGTACTTCCTTAAAATGTGATGTAGTGACGGAGAAGGATAGCATTACCACTTATCGGATTGTGGGGTAAGCACAAAGAGGGCCGCTGGAGGCAAATCCCTAGCGACATAACCTTGAAGTGTGATGCATAGTGAAATGGCAACAAAGTAACGAATTATGTGATTCCAGGCTTCTTAAAAAAGCTGCTAACTTAAGTTTTAAGGGACCCGTACCGAGAACGGACACACGTCCCCAAGATGAGTATTCTAAGGCGAGCGAGAAAACCAATGTTAAGGAACTCTGCAAAATTATCCCGTAAGTTCGCAAGAAGGGATGCCTACCCCATCGGGGAGGCCGCAGTAAAATGTGAGGGGAACTGTTTATCAAAAACACAGCTCTATGCTAAGTCGCAAGACGATGTATATGGGGTGACGCCTGCCCAGTGCCCGAAGGTTAAGATGATGCGTTAGCTTTATGCGAAGCGTTGATTTGAAGCCCGGGTGAACGGCGGCCGTAACTATAACGGTCCTAAGGTAGCGAAATTCCTTGTCGGCTAAATACTGACCTGCACGAAAGGCGCAATCATCTCTTAACTGTCTCAACATTGGACTCGGTGAAATTATGGTCCCAGTGAAAACGCTGGGGATCCGCATCAAGACGAAAAGACCCCGTGGAGCTTTACTATAACTTCGTATTGAATTTTGGCTTAACATGTGTAGGATAGGTGGGAGACTTTGAAGTCCAGACGCTAGTTTGGATGGAGTCATCCTTGAAATACCACCCTTGTTAATTTGAAATTCTAACTTGCTACCGTGATCCGGTAGGAGGACAGTGCGTGGTGGGTAGTTTGACTGGGGCGGTCGCCTCCCAAAGGGTAACGGAGGCGTTCAAAGTTACACTCAATACAGTCAGAAACTGTATGTAGAGCATAAAGGTAAAAGTGTGATTGACTGTGAGACCTACAAGTCGAGCAGGTGCGAAAGCAGGACTTAGTGATCCGGCGGTTCTTCATGGAAAGGCCGTCGCTCAACGGATAAAAGCTACCCCGGGGATAACAGGCTTATCTTCCCCAAGAGATCACATCGACGGGAAGGTTTGGCACCTCGATGTCGGCTCATCGCATCCTGGAGCTGGAGTCGGTTCCAAGGGTTGGGCTGTTCGCCCATTAAAGCGGTACGCGAGCTGGGTTCAGAACGTCGTGAGACAGTTCGGTTCCTATCTGATGTGGACGTTGGAATATTGATGAGAGCTGCTCTTAGTACGAGAGGACCGGAGTGGACGTACCTATGGTGCACCAGTTGTTTCGCCAGAAGCATAGCTGGGTAGCCAAGTACGGAAAGGATAACCGCTGAAAGCATCTAAGCGGGAAGCCTCCTCAGAGATGAATATTCCCTTGAAATTCCTTATAGACTATGAGGTTGATAGGCTGGAGGTGTAAGTGTAGAAATACATTCAGCTGACCAGTACTAATAAATTGAATGGTTTAATAGTAAATTCTATATGTTGACGTAAAATACAAAACTTTCTATTCAGTTTTCAGAGATTTAGCATCGCTTAAAGCGATTTTTTTTTATACTTTTTTTAAGCTTAAAAGTATAATGAAATAATGAAACAAATAAAATTAAACAATAAAAGAATTAGATTAAACAAAAGTATGTTAAAGGGATTTCAAACATTTAGCACATATTTTTTAATCATTGTATTACCCATGATTATTTTAATGTCTTTAAAAATCACTGCAGATAAACATTATTTAAAAGATGGTATATTTTTAAGTTTTTGATTCATTTCATCAATCAGTGTTTTAGTAAGTACATGTATTTACGATTATTTACACTATAAAAAAGGAACAACTACTTTAAAAGTATTAGTATGATTAAGTATTATTTTATATTTAATGGTTATTATATTGTTCACACTTTTATATTCAATTAATTAAAAAAACTTGATTTTCAAAAAAACCACTTTATTGGCTTTTTTTTAATATTTTTGTTATAATAATTTAGCAACTACAGACAATGACACATAAGGTTATGAAACACCGAGCTTAGTTGTTCATCTCGGTATTCAACAATTTATGTAGAGTCAGTTCAAACAAAAATGAACAAGGAGAACAAATGAAACTACAAATCAAAATGAAATCTTTTGATCACAAATTAGTTGACGCAGCAGCATTAAAAGTTATTGCTTTAGCTAATGGTGAAAAAGCAGTTGTAAGTGGACCAATTCCATTGCCAACAAAAAAAGAAATCATCACAATTCTTCGTTCTGTACACGTTAACAAAAAATCACGTGAACAATTCGAGTCAAGAACACACAAACGTTTAATTTATGTAGACGGTGTGAACGAAAAACTAGCTGATCAATTCCAACGTTTAGAATTACCAGCTGGTGTTCAAATTAGCGTTAAAACTGTTAAATAATAACAGTATTTATTTTATTACTCTGTACGCGCACGTATATATGTGAATATATACTTAATCAAAATAAACAACCAAATATTGAAAGGAAATATATGAAAGGAATCTTAGGACGTAAAGTTGGAATGACTCAATTATTTACTAACACAGGTATTGCTTTACCAGTTACTGTAATTGAAGTTAAACCAAATGTTGTTACTAAAGTTCTTTCAGCAGAAAAAGATGGGTACGTTGCTACTCAACTTGCTACTGAAGACAAAAAACAATCAAGAATCAAAAAACCTGAAATTAATAGATTCAAAGCAGCTAACACAACACCTAAGCGCTTCGTAAAAGAAATCCGTAACATGAATGGTTACGATTTAGGTCAATTAGTTGACGCAAGCATTTTCGAAGCTGGGGAAATTGTTGATGTTACATCAATTTCAAAAGGAAAAGGATTTGCCGGAACTATTAAACGTCACAACCAAAAAATAGGACCTAAATCACACGGTGGAGGGGGAGGTTCAAAACCTGTTCGTCAAACCGGATCAATCGGGGACATTTCTGGAAACAAAGTTGTTAAAGGAATGACAATGCCTGGTCATTTAGGAGCTCAAAAATCAACAATGCAAAACTTAGAAGTTGTTTTAGTAGATGTTGAAAATAACTTATTAATCGTTAAAGGTTCAGTACCAGGACCTAAAAACGCATTTGTAATCGTTAAACAAAATGCTAAAAATGTTGCTAAAAAAGAAGCTATCACATTAGTAGATTTAAAAATTGCTCTTGTGAAAAATGAATTATTTGAAGAAGCTAAAAAATTCGGTGCAGAATTAACTACTGATATGACTGTTGCTGAAATGAAAAAAGTTATCGCTGAAGCTCAAGAAGCTAAAGAAGAAGCTGATGCACAAGCTGAAGCAGATAAAGAAAATGGAGAAGAATAATGGCAGATGTTAAATCAACACGTGAAAGATGATACTGTACTCTAAGAGACGGTGCTGAAGAAAATCGTAAAGATTACTGATCATTAAAAAAAGCTAACGAAGAAGCTATTGGAGAATTTGAACATCAAGACGAAGCTGTTAAAAAATTTAAAAGTTTAAATCTTGATGCTACATTATGATTCCAAAAAGGCGGAAAATACGTTAGAACTATCAAAACATTAAAATCTGAAAATCCAGCTGAAGTTATTGTTGTTGACTCAAACGACGATGCAGAAACTAAAAAAGCTAACGAGAAAAAATTCAAAGAAGCACAAAAAGCAAGATTAGCAAACACTTCTAAAAAACCAGCAACTAAAAAATCAACAAATGAAGCAGTTAAAGTTGAAAAATCAAAACCAACTGATGTTACATTTGAAGCAAAATCATTACCAGTTAACTTATTTGGGTTAGAAGAATTACATGCACAAGCTGTATTTGACACAATCATGAGTGATCGTGCATCAAGAAGATTCTCGACTCACAAAGTTAAAAACCGTGGTGAAGTATCTGGAACAGGTAAAAAACCATGAAGACAAAAAGGAACTGGACGTGCTAGAACAGGTTCATTACGTACACCAGTATTCGTAGGTGGGGGACGTGCATTCGGACCTACTACAAATAAAAACTACTCATTAAAAGTTAACAAAAAAGTTCGTGCATTAGCAGTTAAAAGTGCTTTAAGCCAATTAGCAAAAGCAAAACACGTATTAGTACACGAATTTACATTGGAAAATCCATCAACAAAAGAATTTGCAAAACAATTAAAAGACAACAACTTAGACTCATTAAAACACGTATTAGTAGTTACAAGTAATTTAAATGTATTTTTATCAGCTCGTAACATGCAAAACGTTGAAACAGTTAAAGTTACTTCATTACAAGTAGAAGCATTAATCGCAGCAGATGTATTAGTTATTTCATCTGAAGATTTAAAAGCTTTAGAAAGATTGGTTAAATAATGAAATTAAACGACATTATTAAATATCCTATTTTAACTGAAAAAACTTATCAACAAATGAGTGATGAAAACCATAGAGTTATCACATTTGCAGTTGACAAACGTACAAACAAAGTTGAAGTTAGAAAAGCTGTTGAATTTATCTTTAATGTAAAAGTTGAAAAAGTAAACATTCTAAAAGTTAACCGTAAAGCTAAAAGAGTAGGTCGTTTCTCAGGATACACATCAGCATATAAAAAAGCTATGGTATTTCTAGCAGCAGGAAGCGAAATCAACTTCTTCCCAGAAGATGTTAAATCAGAAGAAGTTAAAGAAACCAAGGCAGTCGCAACACAAAATAACGAATTAAGCGACGCAGAAAAAAAAGCAGCTGAAAAAATTAAAAAAGCTGAAGCTAAAAAAGCACAAAAATAATCGTGTTAATAAATCGAAATGCTTCTTCTTGAATAACCTATAAGAAGAATGCTCACAGACAAAAAGACACTTAAAAGAAATAAATATTTTTAAGTAAAAAAAAGGAGAAATTATGGCTGTTAAACATTACAAGCCAACCTCCAATGGTAGACGGAACATGTCATCATTAGATTACAAACAAAATCTAACTGGACATGCTCCTGAAAAATCTCTACTTGTACCATTAAAAAAACACGCAGGTAGAAACAACCGTGGAATCATTACCACAAGACACCATGGAGGCGGAACAAAACGTAAATATCGTTTAATTGACTTCAAACGTAATAAAGACGGAATTGAAGCAACAGTTAAAACAATCGAATACGATCCAAACCGTAGCGCCAACATTTCTTTAGTAGTATATAAAGATGGAGAAAAAAGATACATCTTAGCTCCTAAAGGATTAACAGTTGGAAGCAAAATTATCTCAGGAGAATCAACAGATATCAAAGTTGGTAACACACTAGCTTTAAAAAACATTCCTGATGGTACATTAATTCACAATATTGAATTACAACCAAAAGCGGGTGGTATTATCGCTCGTAGTGCTGGAACAAGTGCACAAGTTCTAGGACATGAAGAAAATGGTAGATATGTAATTGTTAGATTAAAATCAGGTGAAGTTAGAAAAATTTTAAAAGATTGTCGTGCAACAGTTGGTGTAGTTGGAAATGAAGAACACTCATTAGTTAACATTGGTAAAGCTGGTCGTAACCGTCACTTAGGAATTCGTCCTACAGTTCGTGGATCAGCAATGAACCCAATTGATCACCCACATGGAGGAGGGGAAGGACGTCAACCTATTGGACGTAAAGCTCCACTTACACCATGAGGTAAAAAAGCTCTTGGAGTGAAAACTCGTTCAACTAAAAAATCATCAAATAAATTAATCATGAGAAGAAGAAAGGTAAGTAAATAATGGCTAGATCACTTAAAAAAGGTCCATTCTGTGATGACCACTTAATGAAAAAAGTTCAAGCTATCCTATCTGGAGATGCTCCAAAACGTCCAATTAAAACATGAAGCCGTCGTTCAACAATCTTCCCAGACTTTGTTGGATTAACCTTCCAAGTACACAATGGAAAAGTTTTCAATGATGTATTTGTAAGTCCTGACATGGTTGGACACAAATTAGGAGAATTTTCACCTACACGTACATATTCAGGTCACGGTGCTGACAAAGGTAAGAAAAAATAATGCAAGCAAAATTTGATAAAACAGCTTTCGCAAGCGTTAAAACACAAAGAATTTCAGCACGTAAAGCACGTCTAGTAGCTGACTTAGTACGTTACAAAACAACTCATGAAGCAATCGCAATCTTACAAACAACTAACAAAAAAGCAACAAGAATTATTCTAAAATTACTAAAAAGTGCAATCGCAAACGCAACCAACAACCATGGATTAGATGGTGAAAAATTAATAATTAGCAAAATCCTAGTAAATGAAGGTCCAACATTAAAACGTTTCCAACCTCATTCACAAGGTAGAGCATATCCAATTTTCAAAAGAACAAGTCACTTCTATATTGAAGTTGCTGAATTAAACTAAGGAGAGTATTTATGGGACAAAAAGTAAATCCAAATGGTTTTAGATTTGGAATCACAAAAGAACATAATACAAAATGATATGCAGATAAAGCTAATTACGCTAACTTATTAATTCAAGATCAAAAAATCTACAACTTCTTCGATAAATTAGTAAGAACATACCAAATAGGTAATGTAAAAATAACACGTGATCAAGCAGGACATGTAAATGTTGCTTTATTCACAGCAAAACCAGGTTCTGTTTTAGGAACTAATGGAGATAACGTTAAAGAATTAACATTATCACTAAAAAAAGCAATTCAAGATAAAAACTTAAATGTAAATATTGAAGTTATTGAATTAAAAAACCCAGATTTAAACGCACGTTTATTAGCAGAAGCTATCGCAGTTAAATTAGAAAACCGTGGAAGCTTCCGTCAAGCACAAAAATTTGCTATTCGTTCAGCAATGCGTGCTGGAGCAAAAGGAATCAAAACAGCAGTATCAGGACGTCTAAACGGAGTTGACATGGCCCGTAAAGAAGGATACAGTGAAGGTGAAATGAAATTACATACATTACGTCAAGATGTTGACTACGCAACAGCGACAGCTAGAACTACTTACGGAGCTCTAGGGGTTAAAGTTTGAGTATCATTAGGGGAAAAATTAAATAAAGGAGACGCTGATGTTACAACCGAAAAGAACTAAACACCGTAAAATGTTTAGAATTCGTCACGATAAAGTAAAAGCTTTCAAAGGAAATAAAGTTTCGTTTGGAGAATATGGTCTACAAGCTAAAACAAGTGCGTGAGTTACTTCAAGACAAATTGAAGCAGCTCGTATCGCCATTACTCGTAGAATGGGTCGTGAAGGACAAGTTTTCATTAGAATATTCCCACATATGTCAAAAACATCTAAACCTATCGGAGTACGTATGGGTTCAGGTAAAGGTTCACCAGATCAATGAGTAGCAGTAGTTAAAGTTGATACAATGATGTTCGAAGTTAAAGGTGTTAAAGAAGAAATCGCTCTAGATGCATTACGTCTAGGGGGACACAAATTACCAGTTAAAGTTAAAATTGTTAAACGTGAAAACCAAGAAGGAGAAAACTAATGAAATACGCTGAATTAAAAACTAAATCAATCGCTGAATTAGAAAAAATGGTTGACGATTTATCAGCTTTAGCTTTCCAATTACGTCAACGTTCAAAAACTGGACAATTAGATACACCACACAAAATCAAAGCAAACAAAAAAGATATCGCAAGAATACTAACAGCAATTAACGAGAAAAAAGCAGCAGGAGAAACAAAATAATGGAAAGATCAAATAACCGTAAAGTTTTAAACGGGAAAGTTGTTTCAACAAAAAACGATAAAACAATCATCGTTTTAGTAGAAACATACATGAAACACCCTAAATACCAAAAACGTTTCAAAAAATCAAAACGTTTTGCAGTACATGACGAACAAAACTTAGCAAAATTAAACGATATTGTTAAAATTCAAGAAACACGTCCTTTATCAAAAACTAAACATTTCCGTTTAGTTGAAATTAAAGAACATTCACAACAAGGAGAAGAATAATATGATACAAGAACTTTCAAGAGTTAACGTCGCAGATAATTCAGGTGCTAAAGTTGTAGGTATTATCCGTAACCTAGGTGGAAGTGTTAAAAAATCAGCAAATATCGGTGATGTTGTTATTTGTTCAGTAAAAAAAGCTCTTCCAAACGGAATCGTTAAAGAAGGACAAATTGTTAAAGCTGTTGTTGTTAGAACACGTTATGGTCTACAACGTAAAAATGGTACATACATTCGTTTCGATGATAATGCAGTTGTTATTATCAAAGAAGACAAAAACCCTCGTGGAACACGTGTGTTTGGACCAGTTGCTCGTGAATTAAGAGACAAAGGATATCTAAAAATCGTTTCATTGGCACCGGAGGTTTTATAATGGCTAGTCATAAAATTAGAAAAAATGATTCAGTAGTTGTAATCTCAGGAGCTTACAAAGGTAAAGTTTCTACAGTATTAGAAGTTAACGCTGAAAAACAAACCGTTTTATTAAAAGACATCAATAAAAAAACTAAACACATCAAACCAAATCAACAAAATACTGAAGGTGGAGTTGAAATTAAAGAATTCCCAATCCACATCTCAAATGTAGCCTTATTAGTTAAAAAAGGTACTGCATCAACACCAGCTACTTATTCAAGAGTAGGATTCCAATTCGATAAAAATGGAAAAAAACAAAGACTTGTTAAAAAAACTGGAAAAACATTCTAAGGAGTAAAGTATGAATAAATTACAAAAACAATATTTAGAAGTTGCTAAACCAGCTTTACAAAAACAATTTAATTACAAGTCATCAATGGAAATTCCAAGAATCGAAAAAATAGTATTAAACATGACCGCAGGTAATGAAGTTACTAACTCAAAAGCTATCGAAGAAGTAGCTAATGAATTAATGGCTATCGCAGGTCAAAAACCAACTCAAACAGTTGCAAGAAAATCATTGGCATCGTGAAAATTACGTGAAGGTATGCCAATGGGTTCAAAAGTTACATTACGTCGTGAAAAAATGTGATCATTCTTAAACAAACTAATCGCAGTTTCACTTCCACGTGTTCGTGACTTTAGAGGGGTAAACCCAAAATCATTCGACGGTAGAGGAAACTTTGCAATCGGAGTTAAAGAATTAATTATTTTCCCAGAAATTAGTTTTGATAAAGTTCGTAAATTAAAAGGTTTAGATGTAATCATTGTTACAAGTGCAAAAACTGACGAGGAAGCATACGCTCTTTTAAAAGAGTTAGGTATGCCATTTGCAAAAGGAGAATAGTAAAATATGGCTAAAAAATCATTAAAAGTTAAATCAGCTCGTAAAGCGAAATTCTCAACACGTGCTTATACACGTTGCGAATTATGTGGACGTCCACATGCTGTTTTAAGAAAATACAAAATTTGTAGAATTTGTTTCCGTAAATTAGCACATGAAGGTAAATTACCAGGAATTAAGAAAGCGAGTTGATAATTATGGGTATCATCACAGATCCAATAGCAGATATGTTTGTTCGTATTAAAAACGCTACAGCACGTAAACACCGTGAAGTAATCGTTCCTCATTCAAACAAAAAAGTAAAAATCTTAGAAATTTTCAAAAATGAAGGATATATTGCTGATTTTAAAGAAGTAACAATGGAAAACAACCACAAAGGTATTCTAGTTTCTTTAAAATACAAAGGTTATACAAGCACAACAAGCGTTATAAGCGGACTTAAAAAAGTTTCAAAACCAGGATTAAAAGTATATGCATCAGCTAAAACTTTACCAAAAGTATTAAGCGGATACGGTACAGCAATCATTTCAACATCAAAAGGATTATTAACAGATAAAGAAGCAAGAAAGGCTAATGTTGGTGGCGAAGTTATCGCCTTCATCTGATAAGGTTAGTCTATGTCACGTGTCGGAAAAAGAATTTTAAATATTCCAAACGGAACAGAAGTATCAATTAATAATTCATACGTTGAAGTAAAAGGTCCAAAAGGAACATTAAGCTACCAATTTTCAAACTTAATTACCATTGCTAACGAAAACAACCAAGTTACTACAACTAGAGCAAACGAAGATAAACACACTAAACAATTACACGGAACAACAAACTCACTAATCGCCGCAATGATCAAAGGTGTTAGTGAAGGATTTACAAAAGAAATCGAAATTAAAGGGGTTGGATATAAAGCAACTCTTAAAGGGGAAATCTTAGAAGTTATTGCAGGGTACTCACACCCAGTTAATTTATCAATACCTTCAAACTTACAAGTATCAGTACCAAAACCTACACAAATCATAATTTCAGGTATTGATAAACAAGCTGTTGGACAATTTGCTGCTATCGTAAGAGATGTTCGTCGTCCAAGTCCTTACTCAGGTAAAGGGATTATGTACAAAGATGAAGTTGTGCGTCGTAAAGAAGGGAAAACAGCTTCTAAATAAAGCTAAGAGGTTAAATATATGCAAAAATCAAGAAATCAAAAAAGACAAACAAAACACAGAAAAATCAGAACACACATTTCAGGAACAGCTGATTTACCACGTGTTTGCGTATTTAAATCATTACACAACTTCTATGCACAAGTAATCAATGACGACAATCACACAACATTATGCGCAGCATCAACAAAAGAATTAAGCAATAAAGCAAACAACATCGCCGCAGCTAAAGAAGTTGCTAAATTATTAGCAGCTAAATTAAAAGCACAAAAAATTGAAAAAATCGTTTTCGATCGTTCAGGTTATATTTATCATGGTAAAGTTTCAGCGTTTGCTGATACATTACGTGAAGAAGGGATTCAATTCTAATGACTGAAGAAAAACAAAAAGATTTAGCTGTTCAAACAAAAGCAGCTGGTACAAAAGTTATTAAAAACAATCACGCTAAAAGAAATGATTTTGAAGAAAAATCAGACAAACCTGTAAGACGTTCATTTAAAAAAGACGAAAAATTTAACGCCAGAGGTAAACAAAACAGAGGACCTCGTCGTGACGCCGCAATGGCAGAATTTGAAGAAAAAGTAGTTAACATCAGCCGTGTTACAGTTGTTGTTAAAGGGGGAAGACGTTTTAGCTTCTCAGCATATGTAGTAGTCGGAAACCGTAAAGGTAAAGTAGGTTTCGGACATGGAAAAGCAAATGAAGTGCAAGATGCTATTAAAAAAGCAGTTAAAGCAGCACATAAAAACATTTTCGAAGTTCCTATGGTAAATGGAACAATTCCTCATGAAATTAAAGCTAAATTCTTAGCTTCACAAGTACAATTACGTCCAGCACCAAAAGGACGTGGACTTATTGCTTCAAACACATTACGTACAATTATTGAATTAGCTGGATACACAGATATTTCAACTAAAACATACGGATCACGTACAAAACAAAACATCGTTCATGCAGCAGTTAAAGCATTAAAACAATTACGTACTGCAAAAGAAATCGCAGAACTTAGAGACATTAAAGTCGAAGATCTATTATAAGAAAGGTTTAACATGCTAAAATTACACAATTTAAAATCAACAGAAGGTTCACGTAAAGACAAACACCGTGTTGGACGTGGGCACGCTGCTGGTAAAGGTAAACAAGCTGGACGTGGACAAAGTGGTCAAACAAAAAGAAACAATGTACGTTTAGGATTTGAAGGGGGACAAAACCCATGATACAGAAGAGTACCAAAAAGAGGATTTAAAAACGTTAACCACGTTGAATACCAAGTAGTTAACCTAGATGATTTAGAAAGAAAATTCAATTCAAACGAAGAAGTTAGCTTTGAAACACTATATAATTTAGGGTTAATTAAAAAATACGATCAACCAGTTAAAATTTTAGGTAGAGGTACATTAACCAAAGCTCTAAAAGTTACTGATGTTGACGCTATAAGCGCTTCAGCCGCAGAAGCAATAGCAAAAGCTGGAGGACAAATCATTTCTGTTGAGGATAAATAATGCAATTTAATAACAACAAAGATAAAAAACAAAAAATGTGAAAAATGTCATTTGATTCTAAGTTTGTTAAATTTCAAAATTCGTACAACGATTTTTGAAAAAATCACGAACTTATTAAAAAGACAATTTTTACTATTGTGTTACTAACCATTTTTGTTGCCGCAGGAACAATTACAATTCCGGGAATTCACCTTGTTAATCAAGATAGCTTAAACAGTGGCGATTTCTTAGGGATATTGAATTTAGTAGGTGGTGGAGGATTACGTAACTTTAGTATAGTTGCACTTGGAATTAGTCCTTTTATTACCGCTAGTTTGATCATGATGATTTTACAAACGAAATTATTCCCGCCTATATACCGTTTAAGTCAAGCCGGTCCGCAAGGAAGGGTTAAAATCAATATTATCACACGGTTCCTAACGTTAATATTTGCAATCACTCAATCGATTGTATTAACAAAAGCATTAAAAAATCCCACAACTGGATTTGGAATTCGTATCATTCCGGAGTTAGATACTAACTGATACGCCTATTTCTTATTACCACTGATTTTAATTGCAGGTTCATTATTTGCATTATTCATTGGTGAACATATTACTAATAAAGGGGTAGGAAACGGAACAAGTTTACTAATTTTCGCAGGAATCGCATCAAGCTTAATTCCTACATTCAAGAGTGCCTTTTTATTCTTTATTCCATCATTAAATGGAGACTCGCTAATTCTTAAAGAAATATTAAACTTTGGAGTCTATTTATTTGGTTACTTATTAGTTATATTCATTGTCGGATATTTCTATTTAGCGGAAAGAAGAATACCAATTCAACAAGTTGGAGCAGGGTTATCAAAAAATGAAAAAGAACTTTCATATTTACCATTAAAAGCTAATCCAGCCGGAATTATGTCAGTTATATTTTCATTAATGTTCTTATCATTACCAACAATGATTGCAGGATTATTTAATCCAGCAACAAGTAGTTATTATCAATGAGTTTATACTCACTTCCAAATGACTCAGGCTGTTGGTTTTTGATGTTTTGTAGTAGTTACATTCTTTTTTACAATATTAATGGGATTACAACAATCAAAAATTGATAAGATCAGTGAAGATTTCGCTAAAAACTCCACATTCATTCCAGGAATACGCCCTGGTGAACAAACAGAAGATTATTTAATTATTAAAATTTTAAATTTAAGTTTATTCTCAAGCGTATATTTAATATTAATCGGTTCAATGCGGTATGTAGAACAAATGTTCGGATTACCTGCTAATATTGGATACGGTGGTACTGGATTAATGATTCTAGTGTCTGTGTGCATTGAAACATTACAACAAATACAAGCACGTTTAAAAACGCAAGAATTATCCCGTAAACGTAAAAAAATTCTGTATTCGCAAATACATGGTGAAGAAGGTGATTTATTGTGATAAAAAACAATCAACAATTAAATTTAATTTTTTTAGGAGCTCCTGGTGCTGGTAAAGGTACAATAGCTAAAGAATTAGTAAAAAACAATCAATACTTTCAATTATCAACTGGTGATATGTTTAGAGAACAAATCAAAGCAAAAACACCACTTGGATTAAAAGTTATTGATATAACATCACGCGGACAATATGTTAGTGATGATATTACAAATGAATTAGTGCAAAACAAATTACAAACATTAACAAAAGATAATCAAAAATATATTTTAGATGGTTATCCAAGAACAATTGCTCAAGTCGAATTTTTAGAAACCCTTGAATTTACAAAAATAGACTATGTAGTATTGTTAGAAATTGAAGATCAAGTCATTATTGATAGGATCTCAAAACGTCGTGTTTGTCCAAATTGTTCTGCAACATACCACTTAGAATCAAAACCTTCAAAAGATGGTATTCATTGTGATTTTGATCAAACCGAGCTTATTCAACGCAAAGATGATCAAAGCGATGTGGTTTTAGATAGATTGAAAGTTTATAATGAGCAAACCAAACCGTTAATTGATTTTTATGAACAAAAAGGTAATTTATTACGTGTTAATGCTAACCAAAACATTAATAAAGTATATAATGATGTAATTAATGCCTTGGAATGTGTGAAAAATTAATGATAATAATCAAAAACGCTCAAGAAATTCAAGATATTAAAAAATCATGCCAAATCCTGGCAGAAGTAAAACAAATTGTTTTTGACTTCATAAGACCAGGGGTTTCTTTAAAAGAAATAGATAGCATCGCTTTTAAAGAAATTAAGAAAAGAAACGCAAAACCTGCGTTTCTTGGTCAATATGGGTTTCCATACACTTGTTGTATAAGTGTAAACGAGGAATTAATACATGGAATCCCGAGTGATAGAAAATTAGTAGAAGGAGACTTAGTTAAAGTTGACATGGGAGCTATTTGAAACGGAATGTACTCAGATAGTGCTTTTACAAAGTATGTTGGTTCAAACCCGACTGAAATCGATCTTAAACTAATTAAAGTTGCTAAAGATGCTTTTTATGCTGGTTTTAATGCAATCCAAGTTGGAAAAAGAATTGGAGATATTTCTAATGCTATTGGTAAAGTTATTAAACAAAATAATTTTTACACACCCGATGAATACGCGGGGCATGGAATTGGAAAATCATTACACGAAGACCCTACAGTATTTAATGATGGGAAAGCAAAAACTGGACCATTAATAAGAAATGGAATGGTTATATGTATTGAACCAATGATTTTACAACGTTCAAATCGGACAAAAGTTAAAAAAGACGACTGAACTGTTTACGATCCACTTGGATATAAAACTAGTCACTACGAACAAACAATTCTCATTGAAAATGATGAGGCTTTCATCTTAACAGGAGACAAAATTTAAATGGCAAAAGATGCAATCAAAATGGTAGGTAAAGTTACCAAAGTACACTCAACAAAAAACTTTATTGTGGAACTTGAAAATGGTATAGAAATACAAGCAACAGTTTCAGGGAAAATGTCACTATATAATATCAGAATCATCACAGGTGATGTTGTTGATGTGGAAATGAGCCCTTATGATTTAACTAAGGGTCGTATCGTTTACCGTCACAAATAACGAAAGGATATCAAATGAAAGTTCGTGCTTCAATCAAACGAATTTGCAAAGATTGCAAAGTTATTAAACGTAATGGTACAAATCGTATCATTTGTATAAACCCAAAACATAAACAAAGACAAGGATAATTAATATGGCTAGAGTTTTAAACGTCGAAATTCCTAACAACAAACGTGTAGTTATCTCATTAACATACATTTTTGGAATAGGGAAATCTTCTGCTCAAGAAATCTTGGCAAAAGCTGGTATCTCAGAAGATATTAGAGTTAAAGATTTAACAGAAGAACAATTAACAACAATTCGTGACATAGCAAAAGAATACTTAACAGAAGGTGAGCTACGTCGTGAAGTGTTACAAAATATTAAACGTCTAATGGAAATTAAATCATACCGTGGAATTAGACATCGTAAAGGACTTCCTGTACGTGGGCAAGTTACACAAAAAAATGCTCGTACAAGAAAAGGTCCACGTAAGACTGTTGCTGGAAAGAAAGGTAAATAATCATGGCTAAAAAGCAAAAAAAAGTTATTACCAGTGGTATCGCCCACGTTCATTCAACATATCAAAATACAATCGTTTCATTTAGTGATGAAAACGGTAATGTATTTGCATGATCATCATCAGGAGCAATTGGTTACAAAGGTACCAAGAAAAAAACTCCATACGCAGCAGGTTTAGCTGCACAAGCTGCTTTAGAAAAAGCTAAAGAATTTGGTCTAAAAGAAGTGAAAATTTTACTAAAAGGAGTTGGTGGTGGTAAATCAACAGCTCGTAAACAAATCGAAGCTTCAGGCTTAACAATCAAAGAAGTGAAGGATGTTACTCCTGTTCCACATAACGGAACACGTCCACCTAAAAAGATTTTAAAAAGAAAATAGAAAGTAGGTAATTATGGAAAAAATGGCAAAAATCAATTATTCAGAACTAACAAGTGAAAAAATCAATGATTTTATTTCAACTTTTAGTTTGAAACCGCTATCTCGTGGGTATGCAAATACTTTAGGGACAGCATTACGCCGTACTTTATTATCATCAATTACTTCATGTGCGTCATTCGCAGTTAAAATTAATGGTGTTAACCATGAGTTCGACATTTTAAAGGGTGTTAGAGAAGACATTGTAGAATTATTAGGAAACATTCGTCAAATTCGTTTTATTTACAATGAAGAACTTTTTGAAGCCCCAGGTTCATTTGTTAAAATTTATTTCCACACAAATAAAGATGGATTAATAACAGCTGGAGATATTGATTTTCCAAGCGGATTAGAAATTATTAACCCAGATCTTGAAATTGCACATTTATTCGAGGGCGAATTAGAATTCGAATTATACATTCGTGCTGGAAGAGGATTTATTGATTTTGAAGATAATAAACGTATTATTCGTGAATACGAAAACCGTTTTGAATCAAAAATCAAAAGTGGACAAGTTTTAGCTATTGATTCAGATTTTAGTCCAATCAAAAAAATCTCATATGAAGTAGAAGAATTAAACTCAGCTTCATTAGTTATTGAAGAAGAATTAAAATTACGTATCGAAACAGACGGTACTGTGACAGCGAAAGATGCACTATCACACGCTTCACAAATCTTAATAGCTCATTTCCAAGTAATTGGAAATATCGAAAACATTGAAGAAATCAATTTATTTGATAGCGTTAAAATTGAAAAAGAAAACAATGAAATGCGTTCAATGGATATTGAAAAACTTGAATTATCTGTACGTTCAATCAATGCACTACACCGTGCTGGATACCGTAAGGTAGAAGATTTATTAAGCTTAACAGAAGAAGAATTTAGCAATATTAAGAACTTAGGTAAAAAATCAGTTGACGACATCATGAACAAAATTTTACTTTTTAAAGAAAACTTAAATAAAGGAGAAGAATAATGGCAAATCCTGTGCAATTATATAGACGTAATTCTGAATGAAGAAAACACGTTGAACGTTCACTTGTAACTGATTGTTTAGTAAATGGTAAAGTAGAAACAACTTTAGCTAGAGCAAAACAATTACGTCGTAAAGTAGACAAAATGATTACTAAAGCAAAGAAAAACACCTTAGCAAGTCGTCGTGAAGCAGCAGCTTTTTTACGTGATGTTAAAGCTGAAGGTGACCGTGATGCGTTACAATACTTATTTGAAGTATTAGGACCTCGTTATAAAGACCGTAATGGTGGATACTGCCGTATCATCAAAAAAGGTTTCCGTCAAGGTGACGGAAGCGAAATGGCTATTTTACAATTAGTATAATAACCTCCAAATTTATAAACATTAAAACAATTAATTAAAAAAACTTAAGGAGACAAATTATGGCAATTGTACCAAAGAGAAAAACCTCTAAACAACGTAAACACTTACGTCGTAGCCACCACGCATTAAAAGCTAACACATATTCAAACTGTACAAACTGTTTAGAACCAGTTTTACCACACCGTCTATGTGTAAACTGTGGTTTTTATAAAGGACAAAAAGTAGCTGGTTTTAAAGCTAAAAAAGATAAATAATTCATCACACAAAATCAACCTAAAACGGTTGATTTTTTTTATTATTAATTGACTTGTATATTTTATTCAATGCATTTATTTAAAACTTATTTTTATATCTAAAAGAGTGTAAATAAGCTGAAAAACAAGGACGAATTTTTTTTAAAAATTTAATAAAAAGCAAATTTCATTATGCCACATTTAAAAATAATTAAATTTGAAAATATACAGTGAATTGTAAAAGCATCGCTGATCATATCAAACTTTAAATTACAATTTTCTTGCCTAAAATCATGTGTAATTTGGAGTGATATTAGCTATGGATAATTAAAAATAAAACAACAAGCGCACAAGTTTCTAAATCTCTAAAAAATCATTGTCATTAGTCATTTTCTTAACACAATAAATAAAAAAACTGCAAAATGTGTGGATTTTTTTTATATTTCAAATGAATACACTTTAAAAAAACTAACTAAAAACTAGAAAAATTTTAAACAATTTTGAAAAACAATTAATTTTGAATTTATTTAAAAAATGCAAGAAAAATTACCCTAAACGCCATTTTTTACAGCTGAAATATTTTTTTATATTTATTTGCCATACAAAATGAATTATATAAGTATAATTATGGCAGATAGTGGGAGGAAATGGGAATGTATGGTAAATACGAACGCTCGTTAGATGAAAAAAATAGACTAGTTGTTCCAGCGAAATTTCGTGAAGAACTTGGGTCTACATTTTTCATTACTTATGGGTTTGATAATTCCATTGCTGTAAGAAGTTCCGCTGAATGAAAAAAAATGGAAGAAAAATTGCAAGCCAATAATTCGCTTGATAAAGACTTTAGATTATTGTCTCGCCATATTCTTTCAAATACGGAGGAATTGACAATGGATAAATCCGGAAGGATTACTCTACCATCAAGATTTTTAGATCGTTCTGCTATCAAAAAAGAAATCGTTTTTATAGGTGTTGGAAATATGGCTGAAATATTTGCAAAAGAAGCTTATGAAAAACAAGAAATTTTACTTAATGATGAAGTTAACTTTGATGAATTAGCTCAAAAGCTTTACGAAGCGGGAGTTAAATTATAGATCAGTTACATATTCCAGTTTTATTAAATGAAAGCATAGACGCTTTAGAAATAAAACAAGACGGAATATACGTTGACTTAACATTAGGTAGAGCTGGTCACAGCTCAAAAATTTTAGAGAAATTAACAAACGGACACTTATATTGCTTTGATAAAGATATGAGTGCTATCGAAACAGGTCGCCAAAGACTTCAAAAAATAAATAATAATTTCACAATCATAAAAAGTGATTTTAGATATTTAACTGATGAATTAGCCGAACATAATGTATATTCGGTTGATGGTATATTGGCGGATCTTGGTGTATCTAGCCCTCAATTAGATGATGCAGAACGTGGATTTAGTTATTCTAAAGAAGCTAAATTAGACATGCGTATGGATCGTGATCAAGATTTTACAGCTTATGATGTTGTTAATAATTACTCACTCGAGCAACTTAATAGAATATTTATTAATAATGCTGATGTAAAGCTCGCTAAGCGAGTTGCTAAAGCAATTGTAGATAATAGACCTATTAATACAACTCTTGAACTTACTGAAGTAATTAAAAATGCATACCCAGCTGCAATATTAAGACAAAAAAACCCTTGTCGAGCAATATATCAAGCTATTCGAATCGAAGTCAACAACGAATTTGAATCTCTGCAAGAAATGCTACAAAAATCACTTAACTTATTAAAAGTGAACGGTAAATTAGCAATTATAACGTTTCATTCTATTGAAGATAGAATCGTTAAAAATTTCTTTAAAAGTTTAAGGTTAGAATCGGAAACGTATAAATTACCAGTACAAATTGATGAACCTTATAAGTTCAAAAAAATCACTGTAAGTAATACAGAAAAAGAAACTAACTACCGTGCTAGAAGCGCAACATTAAGAGTTTTAACAAAATTAAAATAATAAGGACACAAAATGGAAAGAAAAATCATCGTAATATTTAACATATACGACAAGACATTATCTATTAAAGCCATTGAAAAGCTTGAAGATAATTCTTTCCTTGTGCTTTATAAAGATAATCACATCCCAATTAGTAATTCTTTACCATTGTGTCAATTAGCAATAAAAAACATTGAATCAATTATCAATGGTAAATTAGAACATATTATATTATCATTTGAAGATGCAAATGATTATTACTTTTACACAAAAGAACAAAACGTTCAAATTAATTCAGTATTCTCGCCAGAAAACGCGTATGATATTGAAAAATCGTTAGAATATGACCCAGAAAACGGTCATCTAACAATGCAAAGAATATTGTCATTGAAATATTTAAATACTCAAGGTGAATGAGTTAATGCAAACACATACACTGATTTTGTTAATAAATATGTTTATGATTTAAAAATAAAACAACGTTTGAGTTTTATTAAAAAAGAAAAGTATGAATTCATAAAAAATATTATTAATAATATGGGATTAAAAATATTAAAAACAGTGAATTCAACGGAAGCTTTATCAGTTTATATGTCAAAAATTACTGATAAAAAAGAACGAAACGTGTTTATTAATATTAAACCAAACTGCGTGGCAATATCATATTTACACAACAATAATTTCATTAATTTTAAAAAATTAAGTTATGGATATAATGATTTGAATCAATTTATATCTAAAAAATTCAATATTGATATTGAGTTATCTACTTATTTAATTTCGAATATAAATTCATTGAAAACTATTCAAAAAAGCCCTTTGGTTTTCAGAAAAAATATTGACTATCAACAATTAAAAAATACAATCGACTCATTTTATAAAAACATTAGTTCCGAAGCTGAAATGTTATTGAAAATGAATAATGTGTTCGATAGCAAACACATTAACATTAGTCTATTGGAGAACAATTTTATTCGCCAAACAATTCAAAATAATAACAATAAAGATAAAGTAACCAATTTTAAAATAATTAATTCGCAAAAGCTAAGTTCAAACATTAATTTAGAAACCACTGCAATTATTGATTATTTAAACATTGACATCAGTGATCATGATGTCACTGATACATTAATCATTAATACTCAAGAAATGACACAAGTTAAATTTAAGAAAAATATGTGACAATGAGTAAAAAATGCGTTTAATACACTAGGAGTAAAAAATGGAAGATAATATACTAACTAGTATAGCTAAAATAAAAGTATTAGGTGTCGGTGGAGCTGGCAACAACTCAATACGGAGTTTGATCAACTCAGTAAATGTAGAAGGTGTTAGTTTTATTGCAATTAATACAGATAAACAAGCATTAAAAAACATCGCCAATGACGAACTGATCCTTCAAATTGGTAATGAACACGGACGCGGCGCAGGAGCTAAACCAGAAATTGGTAAAGAATCTGCTTTAACAAGTGAACAAGAAATTAAAAAAAGAATTAGTAATACTGAATTAGTTATTATCGCGGCAGGCATGGGTGGAGGAACAGGTACTGGTGCAAGTCCTGAAATAGCTAGAATGGCTAAAGAACAAGGCGCACTAACATTAGCTGTCATCACTACCCCCTTCGAATTTGAAGGACATAAAAGAATGCGTGTTGCCAAACAAGGTTTGGAAGAATTAAAAAAACACGTTGATGGATATATTATTGTAAGCAATGAAAAATTAATAAATGCATTCGGTGAATTACCATTGAATGACAGTTGAAAATATTCGAACAAAACATTAAAACAATTGATTCGTTCAATTATTGATATTACAACAATGCCTTCAGCTATCAATCTTGATTTTGCTGATTTACAAAGTTTAATATTAAATAATCCTGGAGAAATTGTAGTTGGTATAGGTAAAGCAAGTGGAACAGACAAAGCTCAAGTAGCTGTGACTAATGCTTTAAAAAGCCCGGTGCTTGAAACGAACATTATCGGTGCTAAAGAATGTATGGTACATGTTGCAATTGGTTCAAATGGGACTTTAAATGACATAAAAACAGTTGCAAACACAGTAAAAGAAATTATTGGACAAGATGTTGAGATTATGTTTGGTTATCACCAAATAGCTGATAAAAATAAAGAAAGCGCTGATAGTTTAACAGTAACTATTATTGCTGCTGGAATAAACTCGGATGTGCCTAAAAGTACGCAACAAATTCACGAAGAAGTTAATGCAAAAATATTGAATTCTAATATTCAATTCGAATCAGAAAGCACAAGAGAAATCTCGTTAAATGCTTCGAATGCGAATGATTACATTGCTAATAATTTCGCTGATACAAACGATTTCACAAACGAAAATTTACTTGAAGATGTATTTGGGTAATTTCGATGTCTTGAAGAAATTAAAATACTGTAAATTTTTTTTAAAAAACAAAGTTCGGGATTACCGAACTTTTTATTTAATTAATTTATATCAAGATTAAATAAATACATAGGTATTTAGTATAATCTACTATTATGATGCGTTTTATTGTAGAAAAAAAACTAAATAGCGATTTCTTTGAATTAACAAAAGAAACATTAAAACATATGAAAGTGGCAAGACAAATCAATAAACATTTCATATGCGTATTTGAAGAAGAATTTTATGAATGCGTTTTAGAGCAGGAAAAAGCCAAAATTATTCAAAAACTTAATTTAAATCATGAATATGAAAAACCCGTTGCCTTAGCAATACCATTAATTAGTTGAAAAAATTTTGAATTAGTTTTACAAAAAGCAACTGAGCTTGGTGTTACAGAATTTTATCCTTTCATAAGTCAATATTGTGAACTGAAAGAGACTGATTTCGAAAGAAAAAGAGACCGTTTTGAGAAGATAATTTTCGAAGCTTCACAACAATCATTTAGAAATCGTCAACCTTTTTTAAATAAAATAAAAAAATTTGATAAAATAATAACACTAGAATTTAAAAATAAATATCTAGCTCACGAAAAAACTAGCGCAGCAAATATTGCATCATATCCGAGTGATTCATTATTTGTTATAGGTCCCGAAGGTGGCTTTTCAGATACTGAAGTCAACCTTGCGCTGCAAAACAACTTTACAATTCTTAAATTAACAAAAACAATTCTTAGGGCAGAGACTGCCTGTTTATATGTTTTGTCAAGAGTTAATGAATAATTGTAACCAAATACAAACAGCATTATTTAAATACATTAAAAGGAAACAACATGCGTCAAACAACAATTATTAAACACTTAGAAGTGGAAAAAAAATGATACATCATTGATGCTAAAGGACAAGTATTAGGTCGTTTAAGCGCTCAAGTTGCATCAATCCTTAGAGGAAAAAATAAACCAACATTTACTCCAAACGTTGACATGGGGGACAATGTTATTATCATTAATGCTCAAGAAGTTGTTCTTACAGCCAACAAAGAGCAAGATAAAATGTACTACTCACACTCAGGATACCCTGGTGGATTAAAAGAAATTAACGCTAAAGATTTAAGAGCTAAAAAACCAACAGCTCTAGTTGAAAAAGCGATTAAAGGAATGCTACCACATACAAAATTAGGTAGAAAACAATTCAAAAATTTATACGTGTATGCAGGTTCAGAACACAAACACGAAGCACAACAACCAATAGCAATCGAGGTTAAATAATTATGGCAGATTTAAAATACTATGGACTAGGACGTCGTAAAAGTTCAGTAGCTAGAGTTTACGTTAAACCAGGAACAGGAAAATTCCTAATTAACAAAGTAGAAGCTAGAGAATATTTAAAAAGTGATATCTTATTAAAAGATGCTTTACAACCATTTGGATTAACAGAAACAGTTGGTAAATTTGACATAGTTGCTAACGTTAATGGTGGAGGGCTATCAGGACAAGCTGGGGCTATTAGATTAGGTATTGCCCGTGCATTATTAGAAGCTAGCGCAGATTACCGTCCAGCTTTAAAAGCAGCTGGAATGTTAACACGTGATGCTAGAGCTAAAGAACGTAAAAAATTCGGACTACGTAAAGCACGTCGTGCAAGACAATTCTCAAAACGTTAATTTATACAATATTCATAACAGAGCACATATTTGCTTTGTTATATATGCGAGCGTAGCTCAGCTGGTTAGAGCACACGACTGATAATCGTGAGGTCGATGGTTCGATCCCATTCGTTCGCACCATTTCATTAAAATGACCAAAAATACCCTAATGGGTATTTTTTTTGTTGTTGTAATGATAAACTATTACAAAATAATATATTTATTGCATAGGTGTAGCTGTTTGAAAACAAGTTTCAACAAAACAAAAAAATCAAAAAGACGCATCATGCTAGTAAAAAAACAATGTTCATTAATTACACAAGCAGTGCTTTATTTAATTGTCAAGACATTTGTCGATTATGACTTGTATTAGCAAATCTATGAGTGTTTTAATAATAACAACAGTAAATAACTAATACATAACAAAATCGCTTAATTGGTGATTAAATTAAATTCAACAGCCATTGTATATATGTTATTGATAATAAATAAAATCACACACAACTACTTAAAAACTTTTTATCCCGTTTTACACAATTTTTAAGCATAAAAATAAAAACATTTAATTTTTAAAAAAATACTGTTTTTACTGTATAATAAATTAGCATTTAGTTATGCGAGCGTAGCTCAGCTGGTTAGAGCACACGACTGATAATCGTGAGGTCGATGGTTCGATCCCATTCGTTCGCACCATTTCATGAAAATGACCAGATACCTTAGGGTATCTTTTTTTTATATTTAAATAAATAAAAATTTATATGTGTTATACTTGCATAGTTTAATATATAACTCACTCAGGATTCTCAATCAAATAAGAAATATTGCTATGGCTATTTAACAATGTTTAGTATGCATTAAGATTTTTGATATTAAACGATAATAATAAATAGAAACAAGGATACAATATGGAATCAACAAACAGAAGAAATGACAATAACAAAAGGGGATCATTTAATAAATCATTCAGACCAAATAGAAACAATTCATTTAATTCACAAAAAAGAAAATTTAATGACAATGGCGAAAAATGATTATCTTTCACAGATTTGAAAGAAATGATTTTCGATTTAACAAAAAGAGTTGAAACTCTTGAAAAACTTATCAAATAATAAATAAATTATTAAACACCTCGTGCGGGTGTTTTTTATTTTTAAAAAAAATAACGCCGAGTCTTATCGGCATTATTCAAATTAATTTTTATTCAATATCGTTGTTTGTTTGTTCGGTTTCTATTAAAACATTAGTTTGTTTTATACCTTTTAAATATTTAGATATATAAATTGTACCGCTTATTCATGATACCAAGCAACCCGCCATTAAAGGAATGTTAATATATAGTTGATTTAGTGATCATGTATCTGCGTTGTTGTATAAGAATGGTGCAGAAAGCGATACGCATAATAATGCCAATGAAACTAATATAGTTTTAATTTTTCCTCATCATGAAGCAGCTACGTTGATATTACGTGATACCGCAAACATTCTTGAACCATCAACAATAATGTCTCTGACAATGATAAGAACGATTAATGGAATGTAACTGAATTGAGTTAAGATTAAGAATAACATCATTGATACAGTCATGATTTTATCCGCAATTGGATCAAATATTTTTCCGAAAGTTGATACAGCGTCATATTTACGCGCTAGGTATCCGTCAGCAAAATCTGTTACCATTGCTACTGCGAATATAACAACGTTGATTCAGTATAAGATAAAGAATGCTGTGCCATGAATTGAAACGCCCTGCATAACACTCATGATTATAATGAATATTATTGCGAATAAAATTCTTGCAATTGTTAAATAGTTAGGAATTTTTTTATTGAATTTTTTACTCATAATATTTTTCCTCTATACTTTTTCTTATTTTGTTTTGGTATTCAAAATATTTTGTATCTTTTTCTAATTTTGATTCTAAATTTTCAAAATAATTTATTTCAGATAATAGTTTACTTTTTCAAACTGTTGGCTTGAAGCGTGTGAATGTTTCTAACTTAGCAACAAAGTCTTCATATGAATCATTTTCTCTAAAGTCTTTAAAATCATCTCGATTCAATAGTTTGTGAATTAATTTAACCCCACCGTTGTTTACTTCACTCATTTTATATTGTCCAATACTTACTTCAAAATCATCAATTTGTTTTTGTGAATAACGAATAATTTCGCAAATCGCAACAATATATTCACGGTAAAGTTCCTTGTTTATTTCGTTTTGTCTTTTTTTTGCGATAACAGCTTTTTTCTTTGAATACATTCCCTTGATTGTTTTGTACACAACAAAAATGAATATAAGCCCAAGAAGTATAGCTAAAAGTAATATACCGATGTTTCTTGTAAGAAAACCTCCATTGTCATCGGTATAAGGATTTTGCACATCGCTCAATAATATTGTTTCTATCATAATTTACTCCTTTTACTTTTTAATTATATACTTTAAAAGCTTAAAAAATAAAAATACACCATATAGGTGTATTGACTCTATAAACCACTTTTTGTACTCAATAATGAGCCCCAGTTATTTATCTAAGGTATTACTACCCTCCTGACGTCGGTTCATTTCCCTAAATCAGACTCTCTTACCATAATTTAGATTTCTAGCTCATGAAGTTTAACCTTTGCACTCTTACTCATTGAGCAGACTTAGTTTCTGTGTCACTAGTTGTCAGTATTGCTACTGCCTGAATTTATTAGACTCAGCATGATCACTACTTTCATCTCAGAAAGTGCTAGTGTGGATTTTCCTCTACACGTTTAGTGCAGCAACTGGGCAAGTCTTAATTATTATATATTTTTTCTTAAATAAAGTGTGTTTTTTTTACTTTTATATATATGAAAAGAATTTATAAAAGCTCATTATTGATGTTATCTTTTGTTTTGTGTGTTTCAACTGTCTTAGTGATTACAAATTTAAAAAAACATTCGCAACCCTCAAAACATTCAAATAACATTATTATTTATTTTTCTGGTGCTGTAAAATATCCCGGGAAAATAAGTATTGATAAAAACGAAAATTTTAAATCAGTTTTAAACAAGGTAGGCATTAAGTCTAATGCTGATTTTAGTAAAATTGATTTTTCACAGAAAATCGTGAATAACAAAAAATATTATATTCCTTACAAAAATGGCGAAAAAATCCATTGAAAAGATATTAAACAATTGGAAACTTTATTGAATTGGAAAATTTACAAAAAACAAGCTAAATTGATTTTGAATTTATTTAAAAACTCAACTGAATTAACATGAGAAAGTATTGAAAAAATAAATGGTGTGGGTGAAAAAACTATCAATATATTAAAAACAAAAATATTAATAAATTAGCTAGTTTTTTTGCCTTTTTAGCTTGTGTACTATTGTATGTAATTTTCCAATATCATTGATATCAATATATTGCAATTGAATTTCTTCTGGTATTCATTTGTTTTAACAATAAAAAATTTTGAAATCATTTTTTTATTATTTTTTCAATAATGATTTTTGCTTTATTGCTTGAATACTTATTATGAAATAATATTTGTGAAATTGATAATACGTATAAAATATTGAACAAATATAAAAACGGAATTGTAATTCGTCATTTGAATAAAAAAATATTTATTGAAACAAATACATCCATATTATCAAATTATGTATACGTTAAAGGTTATTTCAATACAATTTCAAATGATGATTTTTTAATTAAATTGGGTATTCGTTATCAATTAAATACATATGTAATAGAAAATATTAAAATTGATAATTTCACAACATTAATTGAATCTATTATCAATAAAAACAATTTAAATTCGAAGGAATTTATAAACATGTTTATTCTCGGTAAAAAAAATAACGATTCCACAATATATACAATGTTGAAAGATCTTAATTTATTGCATTTGTTTGTGATAAGCGGCTTTCATTTTTGAATCATTACCTATTTTCTTAATAAGATTTTATTTTTGATTAAATTGAATAAATACTTCGTTGATTATTTAATATTTTTTGTTTTATTGATGTATTTATCTTTATTAAATTTCCAATTATCTGCCTTGCGTTCTTTTATATATTTATTTTTATTGAGAACATTTCAACTTTTAAAAATAAAAGTCAATAATATTGACACATTTATTATTATGGCGTGTATATTAAGTTTTATCGATATAAATCAAGTAATAACAAAAGGTTATATATTGTCTATGTTATTAAGTTTTGCAGGTATAGTTATCGCTAATACTTCAATAAAATATAAAAAACTTGTTTATTCATTATTATGCTATGTTTTGTCAGTAACGATATTGAGCAATAGTATTAAAGTTGTTAATATATTTGGATATTTTTATCAGTTGCTATTTGGAATGTTAATCCCGATTTATTATTGTTATACTTTGATGTTTTTTTGATTTGTGTCTTTAAATAACTTATTGTTTGAATTGTTAAAGGATTTATTATTGTTTGCATACGATTTTTCTTTATTTATCCAAATCTTTTATATTCCCTTTTTTTATGTACTAATTTATTATCTGTTATTAATGTTGTATGCAATTTTTTATAAATTCAAAAATTCAAACGTTTAATTAAATAATATATAGCAGGTATTATATAATAGAAATATGTATTTAATTTATGGAAACGAGAATTTTTTTATTGAAGAAAATCTATCTAAAATAACAACAGAAAACATTAATATTTTAGATAGATACACATTTGATGAAACAGAAGATTATCAAACAATATTAACCACACTTGACAGTGTGAATCTTTTCAATAATAAAAAAATCGTTATCATTAAGAATTTACCACTGCTTTACAATAATAAAAAAGATGAACAAAAGTGTGTTGAATTCATTGATGTATTGAAAAATAATAAAGAAGATATTATAATTTTTTCTTTATATGAACCCAAAATCAAAACATTTAAACCTTCAATGTTATTTCAATACATATCTAAACAAACTAAAGCTATTCAATGTAATTCTTTGAAAGATTGAGAATTAGAAAAATTCATTATTTCTTATGTGGCTTCAAAAAAAGCTTATATAGATAAGGAAGCTGTGAGGGAATTAATCAGTAAGTTTCCCAACAATTTATTTATATTGACAAACGAAATTAAAAAATATTTGATTACCACACAGCATATTACAATTCAACATGTTAAAGATGATGATATTAGTATATCCGATAATGTAGAATTTGCTTTAAGTGATGCATTAATAAAAAAACAATCAAATGATTCAATAATGACTAAGTACAACGAACAAATCATGATGGGTGTTCCACCCGCTTTAATTATTGGGCAAATTGCGAACTTATTCAATAGTGCGCAGCAAATATATATACTAAAACAAATGAATAATAATTTAAAACAAATCGGTTTAATACTAAATATGCACGAATATCGTGTGCAATTAATTAATAATTATTTAGTGCAAACGGGTATTGAATCCATAAAACAATATATTGAAAAATTAGCGCAGATTGATATTGACATAAAAAGTGGTTTACTTGATGAATTTAATGCCTTAAATTATTTTATTATGCAAATTATTAAGTAGGTAATAATGGAAAAACTTCAAACAACAAAAATAAACGGCTATGAAATTAAAATTCATACTTTTTTTGATTCAAATAATTCGTCTTATGGTGATTACAATGGAGTTACAAAAAAAATTGAATATTTAAAATATCTCAAAATTAACACACTGTTTATCAATAATATTTTGAATTATTATCAAGAATCGGACGAATTAAATTTTATCCATGATCGTTATGGATCGATATTTGATTTTAATAAAATGGTAAATACATTAAAACAAAATGAAATCAATACAGGACCAGTTATTGATTTTCTTGAGTTAAAACAGTCATATAATAATTGACAAAGAGCGCAATCATTTTATAAGGAAACCAACAACAGTAATGTTTATTTAAAAAATACAACATTGCAAAAATATATAGCTTATGACGCGAGTTATAAAAATCAAGAAAAAGAAGCAACCGATTTACTCGAATATTTAGACAAAATCGCTGCATTTTACATTAAATTAAATTGTTCTGTATTGGTGTTCGATAATTTTGATCGGTATTTTTCATTCAGTACATCCAGTGCAAAAAATATTCTTTATTCAAAATTGCATGATTTTTATATGCATATTAAACAAACCTATCCAAACGTTTCAATTGTATTACGTTCGAAAACGTTAACATATTCTGAAAGTCAAAAAATACTGAAATTGTTAAACAAAATATGTGACTATATTTTCGTTAACAAATTTTCTGAATATGGATTGAATAAAAAATACAAAAATTTAATTATTGCTAAATTTGATTATACTCATTTCATCAAAGATATTAAAAGATACATGGATGATGATCGATATATTTTATCTTTATCATCCGATTATGTGGGACGAATTTGTTCACGTTGAGGAGATGAGTTGAATTTTAATTATGAAGCAGCTAAAACATTTTTGCTTGTAATAGCTAGTGCAAAAAATTCTTATTCAATTTATTATGGTGATGAGCTTGCAACGTTAAAAGTAAAAATAAAAAACACAAATGATTTCAACGAAGATAATATTAATGAATTAAAACGCTTATTACAATCTAAGAAAATAAATAACAATACGTTTTTAAATTCTATGCATTATTTAAACAAACTTTCTAACAATGCGTTAATGTCTTGATCGAATGAAAAATTTGCAGGATTTACAAAAAACCCGGTTACAAAATTCAATGTTAGCGAAAAATATCATGTAAATAATGTGGAAACCGAAAAAACAATTCACAATTCTTCACTTGTTTTTTGAAATTTATACATGAATCTATTGAACGAAAAAGATTTATTTGACTTATTTAATGCTAATAGAGTCAAAATATCTAAACATTTAGCGCGCAAAGGTATTATCAAAATTGTGAAATATTATGGTGGCGAAAAAGTGATTTATTTGTTAAATTTAACAAAACAACCACGAGCAGTCAAAATATCTAAACGAGCGAATATTTTATTTTCAACTTATTCTAATAAAATTTACACAAAATTGCCAAATACTTTAAACCCATTCGAAAGTGTAATTTATACCTTGTAGAAGGGTTTTTTTTCAATTTTTAGAACAATGAAAAAAAATATTTTTTCCAAAAATTTACATATTTGAAAATAATATAGTTTTTTTGTTATAATAAACGTGCAATATACAAAGACAATAACTGCGTAAGCTTAATTCGTTATCGAGTATATATCTATGTGTATTGTATTCCCAAGAAAATAAAGGAGACAAAATGAGCGATTTAAGAGATGCAAAAGTTTTAGTAGTTAATGAAATTACTGAAATGTTAGAAAATGCTAAAGCTCTTGTTGTTGCTAATTATCAAGGTTTAAACGTTGAACAATTACAAGAACTAAGAACAGAAGCAAAAGCTAACGGTGTAAGTTTAAAAGTTTTTAAAAACAGACTAGTTAAACATGCTGCAAGTAAATTAAACTACGATGCATTAAACGATCACTTAGCAGGGCAAAATATTTACGTTTTTGGTAACGATGATGATATTTCCGCTGCTAAATTAGTAGCAAATTTTGCTAAAAAACACAAAAAACTTGAAATCGTAGCTGGTATCTTTGAAAACAAAGTTATTAATGCTGATCAAGTTAAAGTTGTTGCAACATTGCCAACATACGAAGAAGCTCTAATGACATTAGGAAGCTCTTTATTAACACCATTAAGACATTTAGCAATGGGTCTTGATATGATGGTTAAAGAAAATAAAATACAAGGATAGGTAAAAATTATGGCTAAATTAACAAAAGACGAATTCATTTCAGCATTAAAAGAAATGAACATTAAAGAAGTTATGGAACTAGTTGAAGGGTTAAAAGAAGAATTTGGAATCGACCCATCAGCAGTTGCTGTAGCTGCTGCTGCACCAGCTGAAGCTGCTGGAGAAGCTAAAACAGAATTCAACGTTACTTTAAAAGCTGCTGGAGATCAAAAAGTTAACGTTATTAAAGCAGTTAAAGAATTAACAGGTTTAGGACTAATGGATGCTAAAAAATTAGTTGAATCAGCTCCTGCTGTTATTAAAGAAGCTGTTAAAAAAGAAGAAGCAGAAGACATTAAAGGTAAATTAGAAGCTGTTGGAGCTCAAGTAAGCATCGACTAATAATTTACAAAATAGAAATGGCATCTATGCCATTTTTGTTATTTATATAGAGTTTTTTATAGAAAATAAATTTCTATAAAAAATATCGCATTTATTGTGAAAAAATGCAAAAAATACAAAAATAAATCAATTAAGGTGGCAACATGGAACAACAAAATAAAAAATACATCGAAAGAAAATTCGGACCACTTACATTAAGACGTGATTACTCAAAATCACCTAAAATTTTTGAAACACCAGATTTTTTAGAAATGCAAAGAAAATCAATCGAAGAGTTTATTACTCAAGGTATTGAGGAAGAATTGCAATCGGTTTATCCAATTGAACAACCAAATAAAGTAAGAATTGAATACATACCAGGAAGCGTTGAATTTGAAATTCCTTCAAAAAGTGAATTTGAATCAGTAAAAATTGCAAAACAAAAAGGTTCTTCATATTCAGGTAAATTAAAAGCCAGTTTACGTCAAATCAATATTGAAGACGGTCAAGTTAAAGACTATGAAGTTGTTTTTGGTGAAATCCCAATAATGACACATGGTGGAACTTTCGTTATTAATGGTTCAGAAAAAGTTATTGTTAGTCAATTGATACGTTCAACAGGTGTTTACTATGGACTAGGGGTTAGAAATAAACAAGCTAACGACTTATTTAACAAAATGGAAATTATTCCTCACATCGGTTCATGAATCGAAATAAGCCATAAAGTAACTGGAAACAACACAGATTCAGTAAAAATTAAAATTGACAAAAACAAAAGCGCAGCACTTAGTGTATTTCTAAAAGCATTAGGATTAACAGAGGAATCAATGATTCAGTTATTCGGTAATCATGATGTATTATTAGAAACATTTAAACGTGACAAAATTGAACAAGGAAGCTACGATTCAATTGAAAGAGCGCAAGATATTCTATACCGTTTACTACGTCGTGGAGATCGTATCACAAGCGAAAGTTTAAGAAATTTATTACCTTCATTAATATTCAATGAAAAAAGATATGATTTAACTAAAACTGGTCGTTTTACAATAAACCGTAAATTAAGTGTAATTGATCGTATTTCAAATACTTACTTAGCTAAAGATATTTTTTCAGCTCCAAATGAAGATGGAGAAATTGACCTGCTATATAAAAAAGGGTTATTCATTACTCAAGATATAGCTCGTGAAATACATGAAAAAATTAAACAAGGAATTATTAAATTAACAAGAATTCCAGATGTTCAAGCTGACATTTATGCAAATCAACTTGAAGGTCCAAATGGGGAAGAATTGGCAAAACATTTATCTGTTGCAACAATTTACATATGACCAACAAGAAAGGATTTTGAATTAGAAAATGATCCTTTAACAGTTATCGGTAACGACCCAACTGCAACACAAAAACATTTAATTATTCCTGATATTATTGCCGCTATTAACTATTACTTTAACTTATTAAGCGGAGTTGGATCAGATGATGATCCCGATTCATTAGTAAATAAAAGAATAGTTACAATTGGTGAATTGTTACAAAATCAATTCAGAATCGGATTGTTGAAATTAGAGAAAAATACTGAAGAAAAAATTAAAACAAAAGAAACTGACAAGATTACAGCAAGAAATGTAACAAATAATAAACCAATATATAATCAAATGAAATCTTTCTTCAACTCATCTAAACTTTCACAATTTATGGATCAAGTTAACCCGCTTGGAGAAATTTCAAACAAACGTCGTGTTACATCATTAGGGCCTAGAGGTCTTAACCGTGATACAGCGCAATTCGAAGTTCGGGATGTTCACTCAACTCACTATGGACGTATTTGTCCTATTGAAACACCTGAGGGACCTAACATCGGACTTATCTTAAATTTAGCTTCATACGCTAAAATTGACGAATATGGATTTATTCAATCTCCATATTTCAAAGTGAATAATGGTGTTGTTGATTTCAATGATATTGTATATTTAACAGCCATTGAAGAAACCAATTATTCATTTGCTCAATCATCAATAAACATTGATACTGAAACAGGTCAAATTTTAGATGAAAAAGTAATGGCGCGTAAAAATAATGAATATACTGAATTGAACAAAAATGAAATAGATTATTTAGGTGTTTCATCAAGACAAATGGCATCAATTTCAGCTTCAGCTATTCCATTCTTAGAAAATGACGATGCCAACCGTGCACTTATGGGATCAAACATGCAACGTCAAGCAGTTCCATTGATAAAACCTGAAGCACCATTAGTTGCCACTGGAGTTGAAGCTGATATTGCTAAATATTCAGCGTCAAACGTAAGAAGCACAAAAGCCGGAATTGTTACATATGTTGACGCCGGTGTTATTAAAGTAAAACCTGACAATGAGAAAAAAGAATTTGAATTTAAATTAAAAACATTCGAACGTTCAAATCAAGGAACTGTTATTCATCAAAAACCAATAGTGAATGTTGGGCAAAGAATTGAAGTTGGTGACTTATTAACCGACGGGCCAAGTATGCAAAACGGAGAATTAGCTTTAGGTCGTAACGTATTAGTAGGATTTAGTACATGATTTGGATATAACTATGAAGATGCCGTTATATTAAACGAAAGATTAGTTAAAGACGATGTTTATACCTCTATCCACATAGATGAACAAGTTATTCAATTCCGTCGTGCAAAAGCCGGGGAAGATATTCTTACAGCTGATATTCCTAACGCTTCAAACCGTTCAAAACGTTTCTTGAATGAAAAAGGTGTTGTAAGAGTCGGATCAGAAGTTTCTGCTGGTGATATTCTAGTAGGACGTGTATCGCCTAAAGCGGAAGAAAATCCTTCACCTGAAGAAAAATTAATGTCAGCAATTTTTGGACACAAAACAAGTAATTTAAAAGATACATCATTAAAAGTTAAACATGGTCACGGAGGAACAGTTGTTGCTGTTGAAATATTGAGTCGTGAAGCCGGAGATCAATTAGAAGATGGTATTGAAACAATAGTAAAAATATCTATTGCTCAAAAACGTAAAATAAAAGTTGGGGATAAAATGGCTGGACGTCATGGTAACAAAGGGGTTGTTTCAATCGTATTACCTGAAGAAGATATGCCATATTTAGAAGATGGTACACCATTAGACATTTTATTGAATCCACAAGGGGTTCCTTCTCGGATGAATATTGGTCAAGTACTTGAGCTACATTTAGGTTTAGCAGCTAAAAAATTAAATACTAAATTTGTATCACCAGTATTTGATGGAATAAGTTACAAAGAAATTCAAGAAATTCAAAAAGAAGCAGGATTATCAACAACTGGAAAAATGACTGTATACAACGGTATAACAGGTGAACCATTCGACCAACCGGTTTCAGTCGGAATTATGTATTATCTAAAACTTTACCACATGGTTGATGATAAAATGCATGCTCGTTCAGTAGGGCCATATTCATTAATTACTCAACAACCTCTTGGAGGAAAAAGCCAAAATGGGGGACAAAGATTTGGGGAAATGGAAACATGAGCTATTGAATCATTTGGAGCAACAAATGTTTTACAAGAATTATTAACATATAAATCAGACAACATTATCGGTCGTAACAAACTATATACTGCATTAGCAACTGGTTCAAAAATTCCTAACCCAGGTATGCCTGAGTCATTCTCAGTTCTTGCATATGAATTACGTGGATTAGGTATTAAATTACAAGTTCATGAAAAAGAACATGTAACAAAAGAAGAAATCACTAACCAATTAGAAGAAGAATTCGCAAACGAAGGAGAACAAGAATAATGCCAAAAACAAGAAAATATGCATCATTAGATGAAACTCGTATTGATAAAATCTCTTTAGCACTTGCAACAAGTGAAGAAGTTAGTGAATGAAGTCATGGAGAAGTAACAAAACCCGAAACTATTAACTATAAAAGTTATAAACCAGAACGTTTTGGACTTTTTGATGAATTGATTTTCGGGCCAATGCTTGATTATCGTTGTCCAATTTGTGGCCACAAATACAAAATGATTAATAAAAATCAATACTGTATTCGTACTGAATTATGTAAACAAGAAAAACCTGAAATTTTACCTAAGATAGCACGTCGTTATCATATGGGTCACATCAAATTAAATTCGCCAGTTGTTCACTTTTGATATTTCAAAGTAGACCACTCAATTCTTTCTAAATTATTAGGTTTAAAAGTAGAAAATACTGAAGAATACGTTAAACGTTCGTCATTAGAAAACTTAATCTATTACAAATCACACATTATTTTAGAATCAGGTGGATTAAAATCACTGCAAAAAAACAGAATCATTGACATTAATAATGCTGGTATCATTTACAATGACGCTCTTTTAGAATTAAGAGAAAAAATGAAAGATGATGAAGAAGCATTAGAAGATATCGAAGAATCACTTAAAAACTTAGTTGAAAAAGCTTCATCAAGAATTGGTCAAGACCACGGTATTGACTTTTACGAATACAATGACATCATTGAAGCTTATTCAGACGCCAAAATAGGTACTGGTTCAAAAGCTATCGAATACTTATTGAAAAACATTGATTTAGAAAAAGAACACAAACTTGTTACAAATCAAATTAATGCTATCAACGCTGAAGAAAATGCTTTAGGAAACATTTCGACATCAGCAAAAACAAATCGTGAAAAATTATATAAACGTCTAAAAGTAATTAATTCTTTTATTGAATCAGGACAAAAACCAACATCAATGCTTATTTATAACTTACCAGTCATTCCAGCTGATTTACGTCCGCTAGTTCAATTGGATGGAGGACGTCACTCAACAAGTGATGTTAACGAGTTGTACCGTCGTGTTATTATTCGTAATAACCGTTTAAAAAACTGACAAGAAACAGCAGCTCCTCACTTATTAGAACAAAACGAATTACGGATGATTCAAGAAGCCGTGGATGCTTTAATTGATAATGCTCGTAAATCACCAAATCCTGTTATGTCAAAAGATAACAGACCATTTAAATCAATTTCTGATGCATTATCAGGGAAAAAAGGTCGTTTTAGACAAAACTTACTTGGAAAACGTGTTGACTACTCAGGTCGTTCAGTAATTGTTGTTGGTCCAAACTTAAAAATGCACCAATGTGGTATACCACGTGAAATGGCAGCAAAATTATTTGAACCATGAATTATTAATTGTTTAATCAATAAAGAAGTAGCAACTACAATTAAAAATGCTCGAAAAATGATTGAAGATGAAAACCCAATCATTTGACCATATGTGGCTGAAGCTATTAAAGGAAGATTAGTTTTACTTAACCGTGCTCCTACATTGCACCGTTTAAGTATTCAAGCATTTGAACCTGTTTTAGTTCGTGGAAAGGCTATCCGTTTACATCCATTAGTATGTACCGCATTCAATGCCGACTTCGATGGTGACCAAATGGCTGTTCACGTACCAATATCAGAACAAGCTTTATTAGAAGCTAGAGAATTAATGCTTGCTAACAAAAACATTCTAGGTCCAAAAGATGGAGAACCAATCATCAACCCATCACAAGATATGATTCTTGGGTTATACTACTTAACAATGGAAAAAGCCGGTGCTAAAGGTGATGGACGTTACTTCTCAAGCTTTGATCATATGATGCGTGCTTATGAAGACAAGAGAATTGATTTACACGCACGTGTTGCATTACCAATTAGTGCAATTAAAGAGTGAGATAACAAATACTACAACGAAGGTGATAAATATATCATTTCTTCAGTAGGTAAATTCATTTTTAACTCAGTATTTCCAACTTCATTCCCATTCATTCACACTGGTGATAAGGTTTCTTCAGAACAAGAAATCAGTAAAAACATGCGTAATTTTATTGCAAAAGCACACACTGATTTAAGTTCGTTTATTAAAATTGAGGCCCCAGTTCAAAAAGCATTTACTAAAAAGAATATTGCTAAAATTATTCGTTTAGCCTTCACAAGATATGTTTCAGTACTTTCATTCGGAGATGTTGCATCAGTTATTAAAGATATAACACCTGAAAACTACAAAGACACATTAACAAAATACATTCAATTAAAAGATTATCGTGGTCACACATTAGATATTGTTCATGCTAACGCTTTAAGAAAATTCACAATTGAAGAATTTGAATTGAATTACAACTCTAATAAAATTGTTAAACCAGGTGAATCATGCGAAAATGTAAACGCAGAAGAAAAAGCGAAAATTTTGGATGGTGTTTGATTCAAGTATACAAACATCGTGGCATCAATATTAGATAAAGTTAAAGCACTTGGATTCAAATACTCAACATTGAGTGGAATTAGTATTTCAATCGATGACATTATCGGAACAGATAAAAAATCTGACTATGTTAAAGAAGGTGATGATTATATTGCCAAATTAAAAGAATACTACACAAGTGGAGAGTTAACAGACGATGATCGTTATAATTTAACAATTAAAAAATGAACAGAAGTTAAAGATAATATTCAAAAAGAATTAAAAACAGTTATTGAGTCTAACCCAAATAACCCGGTTATTGTTATGATTGACTCGGGAGCTCGGGGAACAATTAATAACTACGTTCAATTAGCCGGAATGCGTGGACTAATGGCTAACAACACTAAAACATTAAAAGCTGATGCGAAAAATGATCGTGTTGTTCGTTCAACTGTCGAGGTTCCAGTTAAATCTTCATTCCTTGAAGGACTAACTGCATATGAATTTTATTCATCAACTCACGGTGCTCGTAAAGGACTAACAGATACCGCACTTAACACTGCTAAATCAGGATATTTAACTCGTCGTTTAGTTGATGTTGCTCAAAATATCGTTGTTAAAGAGGAAAATTGTGGTAGCGATTATGGATTCGTGATTAATGATATCGTTGATAACAAAACTCAACAAAAAATTGTTTCAATGGTAGAACGTATCGAGGGTCGTTTCACAAATAAAAACATTGACCTTAATGGGGAAATTATTAAACGTGGAACACTTATCACACCCGAAATTGCTTCAAGAATTGCTGATGCCGGTGTAAAACAAGTAGAAATTCGTTCAATCTTTGGATGTAATACTAAAAACGGTGTATGTAAATACTGTTTTGGTAAAGACTTGGCAACTAACCGTTTAGTAAATATTGGTGAAGCAGTAGGTATTATCGCTGCTCAATCAATCGGGGAACCTGGAACTCAGCTAACAATGCGTACATTCCACTCAGGAGGGGTTGCTGGTGTTGAAGATATTACTGGTGGGTTTACTCGTTTAATTGAGTTAATCGATGCTTATGACACACCATGAGGAACACCTGCCACAATATCTCCATTTGATGGTGTTATTGTTGATACACATGAATCAGCAGTCGAAGAAGGTTTACATATTGTTACAATTGAATACAAAAACTCAGACAAACAAATTTCAAGACAAGAAGTTGAAGTTAGAACAAAACGTAAATTACGTGTTAAAGTTGGAGACCAAGTTAAAAGAGGTCAAAGATTATCAGAAGGTCCAATTATCTTGAAAGACTTATTGGAAATCGCAGACGTTAACGCAGTACAAAACTACTTATTAAAAGAAATTCAAAGAATTTATCGTTCACAAGGGATTGCAATTAGTGATAAATATATAGAAATTATTGTGCGTCAAATGATGTCAAAAGTTACTATTTATGAGCAAGGGGATTCGAAATTCTTTGCCGGAGAAATTGTTGACATATTTGAATATCAAGAAGAATGTGGAAAACTATTATCAGAAGGTAAAAAACCTGCATTTGGTAAAGTTATTATTAAAGGGGCAAAACAAACACCTTTATTAAGTGATTCATTCTTAGCAGCTGCCTCATATCAAGAAACAACTAAAATTCTTGTTCATGCTGCAATTTCAAATAAATTTGATTACTTAGAAGGATTAAAAGAAAATATTATTCTTGGTAAAAAAATTCCAGCTGGAACAAACTTTGCAGGAATTGAAAAAGATGCTAAATATGATATCAAATCAGCTTTATCATACTTTAAAACTGAAGATCCGGTTGATATCGACTTTGATTTTGATGAAGAATTAGCTCAATACGAAGAAGAAATTAAAGAAATCACTGATGAAATTCAAGAAGAATCACAGGAAGTGAAATACTTTGAAGATTCATCTGAATTTGAAGATTAATATATTATTCAATAACAAAAAACACGTCCAATATAAAGGTCGTGTTTTTTATGTAATATACCATTATTAATTTATGTTATAAATTCAGTCCTAAAATTAAGATTTATGTGTTTGTGTGATATTAATCAATCAATTAAATTTATATTGAACAATTTCATAAATAATTAGCCGGATTATATCAAATAAATAAAATAGTACATAAGCTATAGGTAATGATATATGAGAACGAGGAACAATCACGAATGCTATTAATATTAATCATAACAAGTGTGCTCATTGAGAAATATATGTTGTAACCCCTGATAAAGTAGTTCTTCCACCACTGCTGATTACTGCACTTGTTGTATAGAATCAATTTCATAACGGGTTAACAGCAGCTATAACCAATGATGTTGTTAAAAGTACTAATACTGATTGATTAGCGGCATTTGCCGCTGCTTTTTCAATGATTAATTGTTTATCAGTTATATTAAATTCGACGCTTAGTGCGCTGATAATGCTTTGATCAAAATCTACACTACTCATTCGTTCCATGACTTCTGTTTGTGAACCATTGGATAATGCACCAGTCATGTAAATTATTAAAGAAAAAGCAACCAATAACAATGAAAAGAACAATGATAACAATGAATGGAATCCCTTTAATGATTTTGCATTTTTTTGAGCTAAATCAAAGTTACCCTTTCCTAATTGTGAAGCAACAAAAACACTTACATTAGCTCCGCAAGCAGCGGTTGTTGCACTGAATATGCTTGCCAAAGATTCAGTTAATGTTAGAACACTAGCGGCTGATAAACGCATATAATCTTCACCTACTGAGCCTGGTGGGTATGCTCTGTTTCATAAAAACATTCTCATCGGAATAACTATCATTCCTCCAATTGCTACTCCAAATGCAAAAATCCTTTTAGCATATACTTTGAAAATTTTATTTGTTATTTTAAACAAGTTTTTCGGATTAATCCAAATGTTTTTGTCTTGTCAGTACATTCATATTTCATCTAATGTTATATTAACAGCAAGCGAAATGATTGTTCCAAATGCCGCACTTTCAGCTCCTTGTTTTAATCCATAGATAAATATAGCATTAATAGTTATATTTGAAAGTAAGGCTCCAATAGCTGAAAATAAAGCAAATTTGGATTTTCCCGCCTCATTCAGTAAACCATTTGTATTTCAAGCAATCGCTAGACCAAACCATGAAAAAGAAATGTATTGCAAATATTTAACACTAGATTCTAAGCTTGCATCATCGAGTGGTGCTACAATTGTTATCATTTTTTCGGGCGCCACTCATACAGGAATAAAAAAAGCTGTTGCGATAATTAAATATGTCCAAACCCTTAAAGCCATTATTTGGTTTAGGTTAGAATACTGTTTAGAACCGTAATATTGTCCAACCAGCATTGAAGCCAAGATATTTATTGTCATAAAAAATATCATCAATATTCCTGTTCATGTGTTTGCGTATGACAAAGCATTTATACCGTTAGGAATATGGGTAACCATAAAATTATCGACGAATCCAATTAAAGCAAAAATTAACTCACCAATTACTACTGGTATAGTCATTTTTAAAAATAATTTTCAAGTTTGTTTATCTGCTGGTAAATGTGTTTTAAAAAAATTTTTACTTGTTATATTTTCCATATGTTCCTAATTTCGATTCAAAATTATACCACGTTTATAGCGTTCAAATTTTTTCTTTCAGTTCTTTTATTGTTAAATTTTCATCTACACCTAAAGCGTTAATTTGTTTCAATATTTCTCTTTTGTGGTTTATATCATTCAATCATTCTTGAGTCTGATCTTTGTGTTTTGACACGTATTCCATTTTTCAAACATCATCATGTGAGTACTCTTTTAATTCGCTAATAATTAATTGGCGATCAATGTTGATATAAAATTTTTTGTCTGTGTTGATTTTATTATCCATGCAAAATAAGAGAAACCCAACATAAGAAGCTATTGCGCCATTTTGCCCGGTAATTCTATTTTTAATAACCTTTGATGAAGTACTTGAATCAATAATTTTTTTGATTTCTCTAAAGTATTCGTTATTGAATTTTTTTCTTGTCAATAAAGAAAGGCTTATTCGTTGATTCTCAATTAATGGTTTTACAATGTGTTTGGGAAATAATTTTTTAATACACTCATCTTCAAGTACGGGATTATGACCTATGAATTCCACATATTTTAATTTAATACTTGGATCAATTCTTTTTATATCTCTGATTATTGCTTGACGTAAAGTAGAATAAAAATCTTTATTTTTTCTAAAATCCATAACAAAGGTGTGCGACTGAAAAACACCCTTTGGATTTTTAAATCCTAATGTATAACAATATGGTGTTGAATTAGGGATTTTTAAAATCTTTGAAAAGGGATTTGTTATTGCTTCGAAATCAATATACACTTGAGTAGTATATGATTTTACTGGCGTATTTTTTTCCTTTGTTTTGTTCATGTGTAAATTATAATCTTTTTCTATTGAAATCACATAAAATGGCATAGGATTTAATATATATAGAGAATAAAAAATAACATCAATATATACTGTTATTTTGGTGTAAATAATTGCTATAATTAAATAATGAAAAATACATGAGTAAAAAATAATTTAGGATACGAAGACGGCTTAGAAATTTATCAAGACAAAGAAATGTTCAGTTATTCAGTAGATACAATTTTATTGGGTAATTTCGCTTCATTAAACAGACGCGTGAAAAATATACTAGAAGTTGGAACTAACAATGGGGCGTTGAGTATTTTTATGGCGCAACGTGGTAATAATTACGTTATTGATGCAGTTGAGATACAACCAGAAGCAGTGGAGTTGGCAAAGTTTAATGTTTCTATGAATAAATTAGACTCGAGAATTAATGTTATTGAAGCAGATTTTAATCAGTATTACAAAAACTATGCTAAATTAACTGGAACAAATCAAGCTAAAAAATATGACATGATTGTTGCAAACCCGCCTTATTACAATGAAGAAAATAATATCAAAAGAGTTAATACGAATAAATACAAAGAAATTGCAACTCATGAAAAATTTTTAAATCTTGATCAATTATGTTACGGAGCTAGTAAAATCATAGAGCAAAAAGGTTATTTTGCATTGGTATTGCCAATTAGCAGGTTTGTAGACGCAATTACAATACTCAGAAAAAACAATTTTGAACCCAAGAGAATCCAACTTGTATACCCCCGTATTAATGATTTGCCTAAATTTTGTTTAATTGAATCTAGATTTAACACGGGTTGAGGAACACATTATTTACCTAATTTATATTTACACCCAGACGACAAAACCACTCACGTATACAATGATGAAATTGTAAAATTATATAAACCAATTAGAATCGAGGAATAATGAATAAAAAAACATATTATGTTTCTACGCCAATTTACTACCCTAACGGAAAATTACACATTGGTCACTTTTACACAACAACAATCGCAAATACTTTAGCTAATTATAAAAAACTAAGAGGTTATGATACTTTTATTGTAACTGGTATTGATGAACATGGACAAAAGATTCAAAAGTCGGCTTTAAAGGAAGGCATAGAACCGCAAGCATTTGTTGATAAACAGTGCAATTTGTTTAAAAAACTTTGAGTCGATGCTGAATTGAATTACGATTTCTTTTCAAGAACAACAAGTCAACAACATAAAACAGTAATTCAAAAAATATTCAATAAAATGCTTGAAAAAGGATATATTTATTTAGGCAATTACGAAGGACTTTATTCGGTAAGTGATGAAGAATATTTAACAAAAACTCAAGCAGTAGAAAAAGAAGGGAAATTTTATCACCCTACCTCGGGGCATGAATTAGAAACTATTCAAGAAGAAACATACTTTTTTGAAATGTCAAAATTTACTCCGTGAATCACAGAGTTTTACAATAAAAATCCAAATATTATTAGTAATCCAAAAATAAAAAATGAATTAATAAACAATTTTATTTCAAAGGGATTAGAAGACTTAAGTGTGACACGTGTAAGTTTCAATTGAGGGATTACAGTAAACGTTCCATCAAAATTTAAACACATAATTTATGTATGATTAGATGCTTTATTTAACTATATAACTGCACTAGGATATTTAACAGAAGATGAATCTAAATACAATAAATACTGATTAAATGGTACTGAAAGAGTTCATGTTGTAGGTAAAGAAATAACTCGATTCCACTGTATATACTGACCTATCTTTTTGGAAGCATTGTCATTGCCGCAACCAACATTGATACTGAGCCATGGATGAATTGTTACACCAACTGGTAAGATGTCGAAATCTAAAGGCAATGTTGTGGATCCTTATGATTTAATAAATAATTTTGGAGTTGAACCTACTAAATACTTCTTTATGTCGCAAATAAATATTCACAATGATGGTATATTCGATATAGAAGGATTTAAAAACACGATAAATGCTGATTTGGCTAATAACTTCGGAAATTTATTAAATCGTACAGTAGCTATGGCAAATCAAAGTTTTGAAAACGGAGTAATTTTTGATGAAAAAGCACTTCAAACAATAGATCATAATATTTATTCTGAAATAAATTTTAGCGTCGAAACATATAAAAAACATTTTGATAATAATGAAATTGATAAAGCATTAAAAACTGCGATTTCATTGAGTAAAACTTTAAATTTATATATCGACCAAACCACACCTTGAAAATTAAAAGACGATTTACAAAGATTGAACGTTGTTTTAAATACACTATTAAACGGAATATATTCTGTCCTTGTTATGTTGTCACCTGTAATGCCTAATAGTGCTAAAAAATTAGCTTCATATATAGCCCAAGATCAAATTAGCTTTGATTTAATCCAACACACAAACAAATTCGATAATAAAAAGCTAAAAGTTGAAGAAATAATTTTTCAACGTATCAAATAAAATCAGCGAACCAGCTGATTTTTTTTATTTTTATTTTCGTCCTTTATTTTTTACTTTTATTGGTGAAAGGAGAAAATGGAAAAATCAAATATTAAAAAAAATATAATAAACAAAAAAAATTACAAAAGCAAATTATTATTACTAGTATCTAGCGGTTTGATTGCTGGCACTTGCGCCGTACTTTCAGTATATGGCGCAATACATTATACAAATAAAGTTAATAGTAAAATTAGCCAACAATCAGATGAAATATTATTTCAACAAAATAAAAATCGGTCATTAATTAAAAATATCGATGAAAAAGATACAGTTATTAACCAATTAAAAATCAAAAATAAAAAACTAGAAAATATAAACAATGATAACGAATATAAAATTGAAGATTTAAATAAAAATAACGAAAAACTAAACAAACAAGTTATTGAAAATACTAACATGCTTACTGAGCAGCGAAATAAAAACAAGCTGTTACAATTAAATATGAATTCACAGACTGAAAAAATCAAAGAGTTGTCTTCACTTAATAATTCATTGATTAACACTGAGAAGGAACAGCGGATTACTATCGATGAATTAATGAACGACATTGATAATATTAAAAACATGGCGAAAGAATCTTTAGATGTTGTGCAAAGATATTATGTAAATGTTACCAATATGATAGATTTTTATAAAAAAGTAGTGCAAAATGTGTTTAAAGACATAGAAAACACATCAATCGATAAAGACAAACAAGAATTCAAAGAGTTTAAATCTAATACTAATTCATTTTTATCATTTTTAGAATCAGAGTCACTTCAAGCGCTTGCTGAATTAAAATTAAATGAAACCAAATCAGCTATTTATCACAAATCTATTGAAAAAATATTTAGTGAATTAAAAACTAAATATCAAGATTGAATTAATGCTTATTCAGCTTTGACAAACACAACCATTGAAGAAGTATTGGATTCAAAAATTAAAATACTGAAATTGAGTGAAAATATTGCCGATATGACTCAAACTATCAATGAATCTAATGAAATAATTAAGAACAAAAAACAAAAAATTTCAAAATTACAAAACGATATCAATAATTTAATTAATACAAATAACGAATTAATTTTAAAAAATAACGAACACAATGAAGAAATAAGTACTTTAAAACTTGAAATTCAAAAGAATGTTATTGCAATTGAAAACCAACAAAGATTAATTTTGGAAAAAAACAAATTACTAAAAACTAAAATAAACGAACTCAATATTAGTGTTCAAAATGAAACCAATAATAAAACCAAAATAACACAATTAAATAATGAAATAATCAACTTGAAAACTGATATAAAAAATACAGAAAATAAAGTAGAAATGCTGAAAATTCAGTTGAATAATTCTAAAAATAATTTCAATGATTTGAATAATAAATACATTGATATAAATAAAAAATTTAATGATAATAACCATAAAATAAATCAAATGCAACAAGAATTAAATGAAAAACAGGCTAAAAATCAAAAATTGTTAAACGAATTAAATAAATTGAATGTAGAAAAAACAGAACTTAACAAACTAATTATTCAAAATACTGATAAATTTAATGAAACAATGGTAGAAATGATTAAAAACACATTATCGGTATCTTTAAAAAACATTGATCAATTTGTAAGATTTTACAATCAAAATCCAACTCAATGAAACGTAAATGAATATCAAAACATATTTAAACACACTAAAAATGATAAATTGTTTGATATGTTACTCAATCTTTCTAATGAACAAGTATTTGAAGCATTGGATAAAAAAATAAATATAAACAAAACCGAACTCAAAACAATACTGAATGAATTAAAAACCACTTACTCATTTATAAGTAATAGTAAATTTACTTCTTTTGAATATGCTAAGGATCATATCAATCCCCATCTTACAAATCTAAACAAATATCATAACTCTCAAAATTCATCGTATTGAACATACATAAAATTGTTCGAAATTAATAAACCCAACGATCAGAAAGGACATAAATATATTCACTAATGAATAACTTTAAACCAATGAATACAGAAAAAGCAGCTAGGTATAGCGGCGGGTCGTGATTAGCAGCAATGTCGACCGTTATTCCTTTAGGTATAAGTATTGTCAGCTCACTTGCTGGCACAATTAAAGCGGCTAGCTCTACAAATGGGGAAATAAAAACAAAATCTGGTGATACATTTAAATGAGATAACAAAAATACTGGAGAAACTTATGTTACACCCATCTATTACTATTTCTAATTTAAATGAAAATTATAAACAAATAAAAAATCAACAAATGCTTGATTGCATTGATTTTGCCAAGAATCAAAATCATGATTTTTTCCAATCTTATAATCATGTTATTAAGTATTTAAAATATTTTTCAAAATTTTTACCATTTGATTTAACTAATCAATGGTTATTATTCAAACAAAATAAAGAAGCTGACGAATTCAAAAAATTCGATGAATGAAAAAAACTTGGCAAAATAATAAAAAAGGGTTCAAAAGCATCTTATTTGATTGAATACTTGTCCAAACCATACATCGTTGATAACAATGATGCGGATGCAGAATGTGTGCCATATACATCAGCTACAAAAATTGATAAAGAAAAACTACAAAACGGCTCAATTAGAATAGTCAAAAGAAAAACATTGTCTTTTGTTCCTTATTTCGGAGATAATCAATTAAAAAACCCAAAAATAAAAACCAACGATAAAGTAACAATAAACTTAATTGACTGAACTACTGAAATATTGAATTCACTTAAATATAACATTACTTACCATGTATCTGATTATAATGGCTTGAGTATTAAAGATGATGTTAAATCAATATGAATTTTTATAAAAGATGAATCTTATAAAGAATTGATGTTAATGCGTGCATTAGTACGAGTTTTATTAAGTATGGATAAGTATGAAGCAATATTGGAAAACACTAATCTAGAAGAAGAAATGGTTTCATTTTTAGTAATGGAAGCTTTGAATAAGAATGTGTACATGTATGAATTTAATGACGTAGAATATTTATCTAAAATATTAAACGAAGTTGATAAAGAAAAATTTATAACATCAATATTAAATATAGCGAAAACCATATACAAAAAAATTACAATATAAAAAAAGGCATCCTTCAATGGGTGCTCTTTTAATTATTAAAATTCTCCAATATAATTCAAACGAATGTTTATTGGTTTGATATTTAATACACTGTATGTAATTTGTTCAATTTGAAACATTATATTATTGGTTTCAAAGATTGGATTCGCATCTTTTGCGATGCTATAATCAATTTCATAACTAACATTGGTTTCACTTTTGTTAATTAGAACTGATATACCATTGTTAAATTTAACGTTTTTATTTGAAGCAAAGTTTTTTTCAATAGTTTGAACAAGCACACCTACGTGTACATGTAAATTTACTTTGTTATTTGAATTTGCTTTAATAAAATCTTGCATTATTTATTTGCTCTTCCTACGTATTTCCCTGTTTCACTTGAAATAGTAATTAATTCACCTTCTTTAATGAACATTGGAGTTTCAAGTACGTATCCTGTTTCTACTGTTACTTTTTTTTGTGGATTGCTTGTGGTGTTTCCCTTAACAGCGTCTGGTGCTTCAGTAACTAATAAATCGATATTAACTGGTAATTCAATATCTAATACTTCAGCTTCAAATTTTCTAACTAAAACTTTTTGTCCTTCTTTTAAGAAATTCATTTCTCATTCTAATTTTGACATTGAAATTTCAATTTGTTCAAATGTTTCTTGATCCATTAAAATAATATTTTCACCGTCGTTATATAAATAATCCATTGAAGATTTTTCAATTCTCGCCTGTTTTACCTTATCTCCACCTGTGAATGATTTTATTGTTGTAGAACCTGAACGTAAATCTTTTACTTTAGCTTTAACTGTTGCTTGACCTCTACCTTGTTTTGAATGTTGTGATTCCATTACCACATAGATGTTACCATCTAGTTCAAATGTTACACCTGGTTTAAATTCGTTAACATTAATCATGTTATTCTCCTTAATATTTTGTAAGTTAATATGTTAATTTTATATTATTTTTTAATTTTTTTTATCGGTATTTGTTTCTTTGTTTTGTTTTTTTGTAAATCATGGCAACAACACAATAATTAATAATGTATAAATTGATATAAAAATGGCGCCATAACCTAAACAAACATCTGCAAAATTGAATGTTCCAGCCGGTAAAAATGATTTACCTCAAATCATTACAAATATATCTCTGACACCAGCAAAGGTTATACGATCATACATATTTCCAATTGCGCCAGCTGATAAACAACCTAATGCAAATATTATTGGGAAGTATTCTTTATTTTTTGACGAACAACACACTATCAAAGACACTAACACAATTAATATTGATACTGTGTGGAGTAAATAATAAGGTATTGCGTTACCGAAAACATATGTACCTTTATTTAATAAATTTTTTATTTCGAAAATTGTGTAATTCAAATTAATATCGGGATTACCGCCTTCAATCGACGAATCATATCAAACACCTTTTGTTAATAAATCAATAAAAAGCAACAAAGTAAATATTGATGTAAAAGCAATAAAATTCAGTAATATTTGTTTTTTATTTACTTTAAAATGCTCTTTTATTTTGAGTAATAATCCTTCGCTATTTAATGCCATTTATAACCTTAGAACATCTTAGACACACATCATCAATTATTGTGTTTGATTCAAAGTGGTTTCAGCATCTTTGACATTTAATCGAATCATTTAATTTTTCTATTTTGTTGCAATCACCAAATTCAACTTTTGCAACCATTAATAATTGTTCAAGATTCAATGATTTAATAAATGCATCGTTTACTTTTAATGTTACTTTCGCTTCATTTTGCCTTTTGATTTCTTGGTTTTTAATTGCGTTTTCGATTAGTTTATATATTTCATCTTTTAATTCGAAAAAGGCATTTCATTTCGACTCTTCATCAGTCGATATTGTATTTTTTTTGAAAAATGGTAATAAATGTACTGATTCACTTTTATCTGTTTCTGGTAGATATGTATAAATTTCTTCACAAGTTGTTGGCATTACTGGAGCAAGTGCTATCAATAATGTTTTTGTGATTTTAAATAAATTGTATTGAATTTGTCTTCTTTGTAAATTGTCTTTTTCATCAGCATATAAAGAATCTTTAGCTAATGAGATATAAAAACTACTTAAATCAATTACAAAGTTATTAATGTCTTTTATAACATTTATAAAACGATAATTTTCATAGTTATCGATAATTTTATTTTCCAATATTTTTCTTCTTTCATCAATAAGCGCATGAATACCATCAAGTTCCATTTTCTTAAACTTGTAATCATTTAATGCACCCAGCATGAATTTGAATGTGTTTCTTAATTTTCTGTATATTTCAACATTTTGAGTAAGAATTTTATCATCAATACTTATGTCGCTTGTATACTCAGAGTTTGCTACTCATAATCTTAAAATGTCGGCTCCGTATTTATTAACAACATCCAATGGTTTAACAACATTCCCTTTAGATTTTGACATTTTATTTCCCTTGCCATCTAAAACAAAACCATGTGATAATAATGCTTTGTATGGGCTGGTTTCTCTTCATGCTACTGAGTTGATTATTGATGAATTGAATCATCCCCTATATTGATCACTTCCTTCTAAATATAAGTCGAATGGGGCTTTAATACCACCTGGTTTTAATCCTATTGATGTTGAACCTGAATCAAATCATACATCCATAATATCGTTTTCTTTGGTAAAGTTTTTACCACGATATTTCTCAGGTAATAATTCGTCAACAGATGATTGGTATCAAATGTCTGTACCGTGCTCTTCAACTAATTTTATTACGTAATCCATAATTTCGTCATCTAAAACAGGTTCTTTATTTTCATCGTAGAAAATTGTTATTGGAACACCTCATGCACGTTGACGTGAAATGGTTCATGATTCACGTGCTTTCAACATTAATTCAAGACGTTTTTTTGATCAATCATTATATGTTTTAACTTCGCTAATTGCTTTTAATATTTGCTCTTTAATTGGTTTTAAAGACACAAATCATTGAGGCGTACCACGATAAATGATAGGTAAGTGAGTTCTTCAATCGTGTGGGTATGAGTGTTTAATTTTTTTGAAAGCTAACTGTAGATTTTTTTTAACCAATTTTTGTCCAACTTTTATGTTCGAGTCTTCATAAAATAACCCGGCAAATTCACCTGCTTGTTTATTCAATGTACCATCGTCATCCACATGCATTATCATTTCTAAATTATGTGTTTTACCAATTTGGAAGTCATCTTCCCCAAATAAAGGCGCTATATGAACTAGACCAGTACCGGTTTCTAATGTAACGTGGTGTCCAGAAACTACTGGCGCTAATAAGTTATTAATCGGTGAATTATATTGAACGCCGATTAAATCTTTTCCTAACATTGTATTTAAAATTGAATAATCTTCTCATTTAAACACATCAGTTAATTGCTCTAATAAAGCCTTGGCAACAATGTATTTGTTGTTGTTGTGTAATACAATAACGTATTCAAAATCTTCATTTATAGCTACACCAGAGTTGGCAATTAATGTTCAAGGGGTTGTAGTTCAAATAACGATATAATCTCCCTTTTCAACAAATGAATTTCCTTTTTCAATCTCAAATGCAACATACATGGATGGTGAAATATGATCTGCATATTCAACTTCAGCCTCAGCTAAAGCACTTTGACTTGAAGGTGATCAATAGATAGGTTTTAATCCTTTGTATACTAACCCTTTTTGAATCATTCTTTGGAATAAACGTAATTGATTTGCTTCCATGTGTTTATCTAATGTGATGTATTTATCGTCTAATGGTGATAACAATGAAAGATTTTGGAATTCATTTTTTTGTAACTCAACTTGTGTAAGTGCGTATGCAGCACATGCTTTACGCAATTCAATTATTGAAAAATCAGATTTTGTTTTTTTTGCTTCTGCAAGCATTTTGTGTTCTATTGGTAAACCATGCGTATCTCAACCAGCAACAAAAGGTGAGTAAAATCCACTCATACTTTTTTGACGCACAATAATGTCTTTTAAAATTTTATTTAAAGCATGTCCGACGTGAATACTTCCGTTTGCATATGGTGGTCCATCATGCAAAATAAAAGCTTCATTATCTTTATTTTGTTTCAATATTTTGTTGTATATATCCAATTCTTTTCATGTTTGTTGATATTTTTTTTCTTTGTTTGTTAAATCTGCCTTCATTGGAAAATCAGTTTCTGGCATTAATAACGTATTTTTATAATCTTTGGTTTCATTTTTCATAATTATTTGTCCTTCTTTATAGTTTTGATAAATTCATTGAATAATGGATGCGGTCTTAGTGGTCTAGCATTGAATTCAGGGTGATATTGAACACCCACATAAAATGAATGATTTTTTAATTCACAAATTTCAGCTAGTTTACTGTTTGGTTCTTGACCAGAAAAAATAAATTCCTCATCTTCGATTTTAGATCTATAGTTTGGTGAAATTTCATAACGATGACGATGTCTTTCACTAATTAATTGTTCTTTATATATATTGTGTGCAAGTGTATTTGGTTTTATTTCAGTATCACTAGCACCCAATCTCAAAGTACCACCCATTTTATCTGTTTCGTTTTTACCCCTTATTAAATCTAAAACATATATTTCATCTTTGTTTTCTGTTTTAAATTCATAACTAGTTGCATTAATCATTCCTTTCAGACGTGCCTGATTAATACACATAACTTGCATTCCCAGACATATTCCTAATGTTGGGGTGTTTAATTGTCTTGTGGCGTTAGCCATTAAAATTTTGCCTTCAATACCACGTTTACCAAAACCCGGTAATATCAGTACTCCATCAATGTTTTTTATTGAAATTTTTGCGTCTTCAATACTTTTAATAGTTTCTGAATCAATTCATTGAATTTTTAAATTTACATTTTGATATGCGGAAGAAATTTTTAGTGCCTCAATAATTGATTTGTAAGCATCATCATAAGCAACATATTTACCTACTAATGCTAAGTTTATGTCTTTTTCATATTTCGTGCTTATTAAATTAACGAATTCTTTTCAATTAGTTAAATCAGCATTTCTTTGTTCTAAATTAAAATAAGATAATATTGTTTGACATACGTTGTGCTCTTCAAGATATAATGGCATCTCATATACTTGTTTAAAATCAGGGATGCTAATGACGCTGTTTTTTTCAATAAATGAAAAGTTAGCTATTTTTGAAATAATGTCATTATTGACTTTATTGTGACTTCTTAATAAAACTAAATTGGGATTAATACCTAATTCTCTTAATATTGATATCGAATGTTGTGTAGGTTTAGATTTAAATTCCTTACTAGCTTCTAAAAACGGAACATATGATGTATGTACAAAATAAACATTGTTAGGCATTGTGTATTTGAGTTGCGCAATTGCATAAAAGAATGAATTTGATTCAATATCACCAACTGTACCACCGATTTCAACAATTGCAAAGTCAGGATTATATTTGTTCGCAATGTTTAAAATAGCGTTTTTTATTGAATCTGTAAAATGTGGTACTATTTGCACGGTTTTGCCGTTGTACATTCCTTCTCTTTCGTTTTTAATTAAATAAGAGAATAATTTACCACTAGTGACAGACGAATCCTTTGACAGATTTTGATCAATAAATCTTTCGTAATGACCTAAATCCAAATCAGTTTCACCTCCATCGTTAGTTACGTATACTTCACCATGTTCAAAAGGTGATAAAACTCCAGGATCAACATTTAAATAAGGATCCAATTTCAAAGCAAATACATCAAAATTTCTTGCTCGCAACAACCGTCCGATACTTGCTGCACTAACACCTTTTCCAAGCCCTGATATTACTCCACCAGTAACAAAAATAAATTTAGTTTTCATACATCCTCCTACAGCAATATAATATATTTATTTTAATATAATCTATTAAAAGTTACTCAAATACTTTAATTTTTTAATTATTTCATATTTTGTTTAAATTCAAATTTAAAAATAAATTCGCAATTCTTTGTTTTATTCAGTGCATTTTAATCTAAACAAAGTAAATTTGCGTTCAATCTATTTTAGTATTTTCGTATAAACAAAAAATAAAAAAAGCATTCATTATAAATACTTTTTTTTATTTTATATTTTTGAAAACCACTCAAAACCTTTATTTAAATCTTCAACCTTACCTATTACCGTAATCATATCACCCTCCATTAGAGTAAAGTTACCTTCAGGCAGAAAACTCGTTTTTCCTCTTTTTATTAAAACAATAGATATATTAAGTTTTCTAATGTTTAAATCTTTAATACTTTTACCCGATATTCTTTTGTTTTTAATGTATACACTACCTACAATGAAACCATCGCTAACTTCATCCAGATTTTGACTATATGACATGAATGTTTGACTAGCAACAATTAAAGCTGTTTTTGCTCCGGCTTCTTCTTCTGGACTAATAATAACATCAACTCCGATTTGTTTTAAAACACGTGAGTGCCGGACGTTATTTGCTCTTGCGATAATTTGTTTAATTCCTAATTCTTGCAACGTTGCAATTATTTCAACATTATCACCCGTTGCAACAACAACAGCATCACAATTTTCTAAACCTATGCTTTGTAATGCTTTCGGATCAGCGGCGTCAGCAACATAAATTTTATCAACGTCGTTTCTAAATGAGGTTAAGTTTTTTTCATCAGCATCTATTAATGTTAATGAAATATCGTTAGATTTTGTTAATAGGTGATCAACAACACTTTGTCCATAACGACCAAGTCCGATTATGCAAATTTCCGATACTTTTCTTCTTTTTTTCATGGAATCTCCTTCTGAATTATTCGTTAGTTTAATTTTACATTTTTTTACCTGTCTTCGTTTTTTTAACACGAAAAAATGATTAATTCTACTCAAATTTAAGCAGAAATATATAAATATATTTATTAAACCACACAAAAAGCTATTCAAAAAATATTTTTATTGTAGAATACTTTTTATGAAAAATTGAAAAAGAACAAATGTAAAAAATAATAAACCAAGTTTTAACTTAGTTACGTATTTTAAAAAAACTGGAAAAATAAAATATATATTTTTAGTTTATTTATTAATAACTATTAGCATTAGTATTTTATTGTATCTACCAATTAGCCATAATGATATGAAAGCTGCTAAGGCAGATTTCGATTATAGTGATGCATTATTTATAGCGGCCAGCGCTTTTAGTGATACTGGTTTAAGCACGCTAAATATATCCTTGGGATTTAATGAGTTGGGACAGGCAATAATTGCTGTCGCGATATTAATAGGAGGATTTGGATTTTTCACATTAAAGCTTTATATATTCCAATTATTATTTGGTTGAATGTGAAAAAAAACAAGTTACTATAAACGTGACATGATCCAACTTGAGCGGGGATCAACAGTAGATGGAGATACAACCAAATTAATAAAAGTTAGTTTAACAGTTTTATTTATTACATTGTTTGCTTCGATAATATTCATGACATTGTACTTTTATTTTTCACCAGCTGGACATTTTGATGATCAATTAGCAGCGAAAAAATTAGGTCCGAACACATTTAATCCTTTTTTACCAGAACATTACAATCCAAATGGTGATTTTATTAAATCATTAAGATATGGTATTTTTGAAAGCATCAGTGCATTGAACAATGCCGGGTTTGATATTATAGGGCCAGCATCAATTAATGCTTATTACAACGCATATGGTTTACAGTTGTGAATAATGTTATTAATATTTATCGGGGGAGTGGGATATCCTTCGCTTTATGATTTTTACAACAAAATCGTCAGTTTGCGCAATGGTAAAAAATATCGTTTTAGCTTATTTACGAAATTAAATCTAATAACTTATTTATGTATAACAATTATCGGAATCACTTTAACATTTATTTTCGAAACCACAAGTAAAAATGATCATACTTTTTGAAACCAAGATGAATATGGTTCCATAGCGACAAAAAGCTTTGCAATAATTTTTCACACAATGTCAACACGGAGCGCCGGTTTTGCCACGATTGATTATTATCATTTTACTAACCAAACGACAATATTACACGCGATACTGATGTTCATTGGTTTTGCTCCCGCATCAACAGCAGGAGGGATTAGAAATATCACAATCTCAATTATATTTTTAAGTGTATATAACACAATATTAGGACGTAATAACATTGTTGCATTCCATCGTCGCATTGGAAAAGAAACACTTATTAAGGCTGTCAATATTTTAACAATAGCGATGATCCTGGTTATTATTGGTTCATTTATCGTTTCAACATCAGTCGATTATAATCCGATTGAATTAAATAAAAATATTAAAAATTATTCAACTGCAGATGTATTCTTCGAAGTTACATCGGCCTTTGGATCTTCTGGATTAAGTACTGGATTGACAGAAAAACTTAATTTAGCATCAAAATTAACTTTAATTATCTATATGTTCATAGGACAATTAGGAATTACTTCAACGATCTTGGTATGAGGCAATCAAAAACATAATGTCAATAGTTACACCTATATTTACGAAGATGTATCACTAGGGTAATCAACACAGGAGGTTGACATGGAAAAAAATAAAAAAATTAAAATAATAGTTGCAGCAAGTTTGGCTGGACTATTATTAATTGGAGCTTCAGTAACAGCTGGTTTATTAGTGACAAAAAAAACACAAGATCCAGTTGTTCCAATTGAACCTGAAATTAATCAAAAAAGAGATGAATCAACTATAGAAGGCAATGTTCGTTACATAGCGATAGGTGATTCAATAGGGGCTGGATTTAATATTAATTTCGGAACTGATCAAGGTGGTTATTTTAACACTGAAACTAAAGAAGTTGAAGGTTTGTCATACCCATCATATATAGCAGGTATGTTGAAACAAGCTAATGACTCAACAACAAAACTTGAATCATTTACAAACTATTCATTAACCGGTACAACATTAAATGATTGAATTTATTTATTGAATCCATCTGCGTTTGAAAATGAAGAATTGCAAAAAGTTAAACGTCAGTTAAACTTTAATAAACAGAACAATAAAAATTCAAATCAAGCCATAACAATGTACGGTGAAAATCGTATTAGTTATCTATTTAATGATTTTGTACCAACTGAAAACAAATTCACTCATTTTATCGAAGAGTTGTCAAAAGCTAATTTATTAACAATATCTTTAGGTGCGAATGATTTCAAAGACGAAACAGGTTTTATCAATCTATTAAACTTAATTTCAAGCAATAAAATAGAACAAAAAGAAGAATTAACAAAAGCTTATGAAAACATTAAGGTTGAGGGTAAAAAAGCCATACAAAATATTGTTTCCAAATATAAAAAATTGATTGAATTAATAAGAACGGTTAATAAAAAAATTAATATTAACATCATTTCTTATCCACAGCCTTTTTTAAAATTAAATCCATTTTTAGATTCTAAATTTGAATCTGTTTCAAAGGATATTACTGATGAATTGATGGCTGAATTAAATACAGCCTTAAAACAAGCCGCTAGTGATAATGCGGTTAACTTTATTAATTCTTATGATCAAGAACTTTGAGAAAAACACGTACAATCATTAGCTCAAAATCCACTTGATATTCACCCAAGTTTATTGGGGTATAAAAAAATGGCGCAAGACATTTTTTACAAAATGGCTTTCGATACATACGAAAAAGGTAAACCTATAGCTTTATCAGAGTCATTTAAACTAACAGATGATAAAAAATACAAACAAGTAATCCATTTAAAGGATAAAAAGAATGATGAGCTACGTTTATTTATTTATGGTGTTGATGAATTGAATGTTGATGTCGCAAATAATAAATACACCTTTGAAAATTCACACATAAATAAAACAATAATTAAATTATTTACTGAAAACAAAAACGTTGATGTTGAAAAACTATTGCTTGACTCAATTAACGGTGATGCCGAAAATCTAAATAAAAACATTATTGACAGAATAAATCGCGTATTGAGTTATTATTCATTATCTTTAGAAGACTTACCAAGTATTCAAAACGTTCTTGAAAAATTAAACAAAGATGAAAATTCAGCTTTATTTTTACAAAAATTTGCTAAAACATTAATCGATACAAAAATCTTTTCTAAATTATTTAATGCTATAAGTAATGATTTAGATAAGTTATTAGATTCAAAATACGCAGGCGCAATTACCAAACAAGATATTAGTAAAATTGCTAAAAATAATTTATTAAACATCGATGAATTATACAAGGCCCTAAAATCATTTATGTCTAGTGAATTTGTAAAAAATCAAACTAATAAAAAAATACTAAAACAAATATCACAAGCATTACTGAATGAGTTCTCAAATGTTGACTTCTTCTTTAAATTATTACCAAACGTTTTCAATGAAAAATTTATTGGTTTAAAAATCGAACAAACAAAACTAAAATTAATAATTGATTCATTTATCAAAATCAATAACAAAATGATTGATAACCCAAGTCAATATTTTAACCAAGCACCAAATTTCAATAAATTCATAAAAAATATTTTTGACAATGATAAAGAGGAATGCAAAACAATATTGATCAATTTATTGAAAGTGTTTATTGAGAATAATGATTTATTGAATAAAACCATTTCAAAAGCTTTAAATAATTACAATTCTAAAGAAAACAAATTAAATGAACAACAAATAGAAAATATTCGTTACACAGTAGTAACATATATCAGTCACATGCCGAATGAAGAGTATTTTATTACTTTATCAGAAAACATAATTGATTCAATGTTTGCTAATATTAATAATAAAAACATTAAATTTGAATCTATTTTATTACCAGCCGTAATAAAATCAATTACTGAATCATATAAAGGCAATGAACAAAATGAATTCATTATTGATCTTTTATCATTTGGAGCAACAGATGATAAATACAAAAAGGGGTTTGATGAAATATTAAATATAATATTTAATCATAATTTTATAAAAGATTTTTCAGCCACTGGAACAAATCCATTAACTGGAATAGATACAGAAAAAATTAAAACTTGATTTATAAATTTATTAAATAGTCCAATATTTGCGAAAAATCAATACGCTAAAGATAACATCAAAAAAATCATTTTATTATTACTAAAAAGTAATGTTTTCAAAAATCCGTTAATCCCACAAGTGTTATCAACGTTATCTGAAGGTAATGTTGTTAATGTGATTTATCAAAAAATGGTAGATTTAAAAATCACTGATTCAATAAGTAAAGAGTATGAAGAATATAAAAACGGTTTAAAAGGATTTATTCAAGATTGGTTTGATTCGTTAATATTAGATTTATTAAATTCTGAAGAAATATTTACACAATTAGAAAAGTCTATATCTAATGTTGTGGATAATTTGGATAAATTAAGCGATAATACTGTATTAGGAATTGTTAAAAAGGCAGTGAAAAATATTAATATCCTTGACATCAAGGGAGTATTGAAAAGCTTAGTCACAACAATTACTAAAGATGGTAAAACAAAAGAAAAATCAGTTAAGTTTTTACACAGTTTATTAAAAGGCTTTTTTGATATTGATTTAAACAAACAACAAATAAACTTACTTGTGGAAAATATATCATTAGTTTTATTGAATGCGCCTGATTCGCAAATACTAAGTAATATTATTGGACAGGTTCAAAAAGCTGACACCGATTCAACTAATACGGTATCAGAGGTTGTTCAAGCTATTTCTAAGTCGATTATTGATTTTGTGAAATCTAACAACTCGTTATTAATAAATGATATTTTATCCTTAATTGTGGCAAGAGATAAAAATAACAAAATCAATGTACCGATACATAAATGATTAATTTCATTAAAACCATTAATGAATAATCAAAAAATTAATAAATTAATATTTGAAAAATTTAGCATTAAAAACAAATTAAAACAGATGCTAAATGATTGAAAATTATGAAAAGATGATTTTGACCAAGAAACACAACAATCATTTGAAAAAATCAAATCTCAACTTATCCAACTAATTGATAATAATCTTGAAGACATAACTAACGACATTATTATCAAATTAGTAGAAAAAATATTCAGCGACGAAAGCATAAAAGCAGCAGAAAACAGCCCTTCAACATGATTCGAAAAATACATCATGACAAATATAGCTAATCATTTAAGTGAGTTTATAAACACAATAACAACTGAGTTAACTACAAATAATGATTTTAAAGACTCAACTATCAAATTTGCAATTAATTTAGCAGTTTACTATTCAAAAGAATACGTGTCTATTAATAAAACACAAAAAGATTTATTAATCAAAACAATAACGAAATTATTTGATTCAATTTTAGATAAAAATACAATTAAAACTATATTCACATCATTGACTGATGGCTTAGTTAAATCAATCAAATTATCTAATGATGTCACAGTAAGCGAAGACTTTTTACAAGACTTTAACAAACAATTTTCAACTAATAAATTAATGTCACAATTATTATTAATTGATTTCAGCGCAATATTTAATAAAATTGATTCAGAAGATATTGCGAATATTATTGATATCATCCACACAAATAAAGAAAAAATTGTGGGTCTTATAACTAAACCAAGTACTGAAGAGTCAAAACCAACTGAAAAACCAGAAGAAAATGAATCACAATTCGACATTCAAATCATTCTGAAACCGTTGTTAAAATCATTTATCCCATTAGTTAAAAAAATAAATAACGATACAAATAATAACCAAAAAATGTCACAACAAATTGATGAGATTCTTGAATATTTATTAGTAAAAGAAGAAACTAAAAAATTATTTAAAGACAAAGTTAAATCAATGTATGACTCAATTAAAGATTCGATCGGTATTGAAAAAAATAAATTTGACAGTATGGTAGATTTTGTGTTCGACAATGTGCTAACAACTAAAAATACAAAAGAACTAATCACTGGATTATTAAATTCATTCATAAAAGACAACAATGATGAAGTACAAAAAGTTGAAACAATATTTGATTTAATAAAATTAATTATTGAAAAAAATAAAGATAAATTTGTTACTTATGTTAAAGAGTCGGTTGACAAATTACTGAAAGACAGTACCCAACAAGAAACAGTTATCGATATCATTGTTAATGTAATTGTCAAAAAAACAGAAGCCGAATCAATAAGATCGGATATTAAAGATGTACTAAAATTAGTAATTAATAAATTAACTGAAACCCAAATTATCAACAATGTTCTAAATTCGTTTATTAATTCTTTTGTTAATATAAAACTTGAAAACGGTAACGATTTAACCACTATTGATTTGAACCCTATGTTGTCAGAGTTAAAATATCAAGAATTCATAAATAGCGAAAACATTAAACCGTTCTTTGAAGCATTATTTAAAACAAATATAAACGATAAATTAACCAATATTATTAAATTCTTTTTAACGAAACCAAGTAATAATAACAATGCAACAATATCTGAAGAAGATGCTCAAAGTCAAGAACCGGGCCTAAAAATTGATTTCTTAGAAATAATAAAAAGTTTTATTGATGTTTTGGATAAAACTGCTGATGAAACAATATTGCAAAACATTGCAGATCTTGTACAAAAAGTAGCAAAAGTATTTGTAAATAATAAATTAGATCTTTCATCAATAAAACAAATTAGCAGCGCTTCGCAAACTAAGTTGAAAACAATTATTGAAAAATTAATTGAAGATCAAAATACAAAAACCGCAATAGTTAATATATTGAAATCATTCTTTGGTAACGAAGAATTAAAATCAGTAAAAAGCATTGAAGAATTAATTAATGAGTTGGTTAAATCAAACGTCGATTCAGTTGTTAATACATTGAAAGTAAGTGTTTCTGAAACATTAAAAAGTAAAAAACAAAACGATATACTCGACATTATTATTGAATTTATAACAAAACAATTTAATAAAGAGATGGATGAAGATACACAAAACTCGATAAAAAATATGTTAAAAAGAGTATTGAATGATTTTGGTAATTTTAAATTATTAGATATAGTTATTCAAGAATTGACAGATATATTAAAAAATACCAACATATTATTAAAAGACTTTAAATTCAATGAAGATATAGTTAAAAAATTAAAAGAAAAATTCACATTAGACCATGTATTAGAACTTGTTTCTTCATCACAAAATATTACTCCTGTATTAGAAAAAATATTGGATGCAGATAAAGCAGATAATACTGCGGTAGAAGAAGTGACGAAACTAATAAACTGAATTTTAAAACCAAATTCAACTGAAAATACTGAATCAAACACAGATGAAAAATCTAGTTTGTTTGAAACTATTCATAAATATGCAAAACAATTTAATGGTGTTTTAGCAAATTCAAATGAAAATTTAAAAACAAAGATTAAACTACTTGTCAAAAATGTGTTGAAACAGTTTATTGAGAAAATTGATATTGAGTCGGATACGATTGACAACAACAATGTAATACTTATTCAAAAACTAATAAATAATGTTATTTCATTAGATTCAGTAGATTCTTTATTGAATAATACGTTGATTAAAATCCTAACTAAAGAAATTGATTTATCTAAATCTAAAGACTTTAACGAGACAGTTAAAATTATTTTAAATACAGTTAAAAATTCAATGGGAAATGATGTTAAACAAGTAGTTAATGAAATCGTAACAAGTCAAAAAGACTCAATCAAAGAAATCTTGAAAAATATTATCGAGAAATATATAGATAAAAAAGTAAGTAATCAAGAAGAAAATTCTATCAACTTATTAATAGATAACATTTTAGGTTTAATCAAAGAAGATAAAGTACTAGCTAAAGTAATAAAAGAAATACTAACTAATTTATCGAGCGTAGATTTTGAATTAGATGGAAAATGAAATGTTAATGATATTAAAAAATCTATTGAAAAAGCATTTGCATTGGATAAAATTGATTCATACATCACAAAAGATGAAATGGGATTAATAATTAATAGTTTATTTAAAGATATAAACTCAGTAAATGCTTTAAATGACGTGTACAAATTGTTCAGAAATAAATTATTAGAAATGGCATTTAAAGATAAAGAAAAAACGACTGAAAATTCAAATCAAAACATAACGCCAGAACCAGAAAATAAAAATAATAATTTAGAAAACATAATTATAAGTTTTATTAAAAAAGCTAATGGATCATTAAAAACAGATGATCCAGCAGCAAAAAATTTCGCAAACTGATTATCAGAGTTATTTAAAGATGAGTTAATTAACTTTAACTTTAATCAATTACAAATTAATGCACCATTAACACCAAACACATTGAATGAGATAATGAAGAGCTTATCAAAATCAACCGTGCTATTCGAGTCAATCAGTTTAATAATGAGCGACTTTATATCTGTAGAAGACTCAAAAATTCAAAGTGCTACAACATTGAATGAAGTTGTTAAAGAATTATTCAAAAAGAATGCTGATAAGTTAAGCACTTCACTTGTAGATGTATTAAAATTAGCGCTAAGTGATAATGATAACGAAAAATTAATTGCAAATGATCTAAGTGAATTCTTAATTAAAAAATACAAATTGAATTTCACAAAAGATTCAGCCGAAACAAAAACGTTTATCGATATAGTTTCTAGATTTTTAAATATTCTGCCGAATGCTGACTTTGTTGATAAATTATTAACGGACAGTATTCAGCAAGCTGTTGATATTGATATATTAAATGCAATGCAATTAGACAATGAATTCTTTTTAACATGAATTAATAAAATATTAACAAATATTGATATTGAAGCAATTATTACGAATAACATTCCAGCGGCAATATACAAAATTTTAATCCCGAACGAAGAATTGATAAACAATGATGATGCAACAAATCAAAAACAAATCGATAAAATATTCAATTTATATAAATTTATCAGAGAAATAATGCAAAAAAGAACATCGAGTTCAACTGAAGAAAATACTCCAAATGATTCATCGTTATCATTGAATAAAGATTCGAATAAAAAACTTGAAAACTTGATGTTGAAACTAATAACAACATTCAATAATTCATTGAATAAAGATTCAGATTCAAAACAGTATGCTGATCAAAAATCAAAAATCATCTCAGAATCAATAATTAAAATAATTAAAGATTTATCTAAAACAGTTGATTTTGGAAAATTACTCGGAATTAGCGATTCAAAATCAAACAACATTAACACATTGATTCAACAAATCGCAGAGTACAAAGAAGTTAGCGAATTTGTATCCAAATTAATTAATGATTTACTGAACTCTGATTACACAAAATGAAAAGGACATAAACAAGATTCTGATAAAAAATTAGGTAACTGAATCCAATTATTCATTCAACACGAAAAAGATTATGTTGAAAAATTTGTTTTAAATGTATTTAATAAATTTGTTAATACAGCAGATAATTCAGACAAAATTGCTAAAACTATATTTGCTTTAATGAAAGTTGAAAACACAACTAAAGACGAAGAAAAATTAATGGGCGATGTAATTAAACGTTCATTAAAAACTATAGTTAATACTGATTGATTCCAGAAAAAAATTCTAAAAAGAACTGTGTATTGATTAGAAAAAAAAGCTGTTGAGTTTGATATGAGCAACCCAGGCAAATGAGTAAAAGATGCAATGAGCAAAGTAACTTCAGTATTGGGTGCTTCAGATGCAACCATATTACTACAGGTTATTACAGATGATAATGAATCAGTTATCAAACCAAAAGAATTTGTCAAATTAATTAATGTCATTTTTGAAAAATCGAATTTTGAAGATTCATTAGTTTACAACAGTTTACGTAAATTAAATATGGATCCAGATCTGAAAAAACGAACAAATAAAGATGCGCTGAATAATATAACTGGGGAAAACATTTTTGAGGCTTTAAGTAAATTAAAACCTTCTAAACCAGAAATTCCAAAAGATGAAAAAGCTGAATGATTAGTTACTCCAGAAGGATCAATAACAACTATTTTAAAAACAGGTTTCGCTTTATTATCGAAAGCATATTATGAAGAAAAAATTAATGAATCAAGTAGCGCGTTTAAACAAAGAAGACAAAAAGAAAGCTATAAAGCTATATATAGATTCATGACAGCCGTAGACTTTGTTGTGTTTGAAATGTTCTTTAGAGAAACTAATATTAAAGACCGTGAAAAAGATGGTCTTGTAGGTATGCTAACAAGTAATTCAGCTATTTATTGAGTTATCCAAGAAGATAAAGCCTACTCAGTTCCAGTAAATATTGGGCTTGGTAAACTTTTAAAAAATGCTAAAATCAGAAATGAATTCCACTCATACTATAATAGCCACAAATGATATAAAGGGTATTCATACGCCAATGAATCAAATTATAAACCTGATAATGTACTATACATATTAACAACTAGCGGATTTAATAAAAATGATAAATCGGCTAAGGGTATTAGTACTGATGTTAACTTCTATATCAATAATAAAAAATTGTCTAAACGTGAATATGTACTTAAAACAATTCAAAATGGTGGTTGAGCTGAATTTATGAATAAATCAGGTAAGACTTCGAATAATGATTTTTCAGGTTTAAACAAAATAAAATCAGGTCAATATTAAATAAAAAAGCACACTACTGTGTGTTTTTTTCATTTTTATAACACCTATAGTTACATAAAACTGTTAATTATTGCAATAAATATTAAAAACTATGCATAAAAGAATAAAATATAAATATGTGTACTTCTCATGGTTCACATTGATAATTTTTATAATAATAAATATTAAAATAAAAAGAAAGAGAAATATATGAAAAAAAATAAAAAATTATTTAATTTTCTAACATTAGGTTCAATGTTGGCAGCAGTTGCTACACCAGCAATAGCTGTTTCATGTTCAAACACTGAAAATTTAGAAAAAGCTAATAAAGAATTAAATGAAAAATTACAAAATATTCAATCACAAATTCAAAAAATTCGTAACGAAAGTCGTGGAGAAACATCTAAATATGCTAAAGAAATTAAAGGTATGTTTAATAGTTTTAAAGACAAACGTGAAACTTTATTCCCTGAAGCAACAGGTGGTTTTTTAACTGACGAAGTTAAAGAAGCTGTTTTAAAATTCGAAAAAGAAGAATTGAAAAAATTTGAAGATTATAAAAATGCAGGAGTTTCACAAATAGAAGGTGTATGACTTTCTGAAATCATTACATTAATCAAAACAGATATTGCACTAATTGAAGCAGACACTAGATACTTAGGGGCAGATTCATCATGAGGAATTGGTGATGATAATATGTTAAAACCTCACTGAGGAACAATCGAATATGCAGTTGCAAGCATTACAGATACACAATTAGAACAATTAATTAAAAATTTAAAAGCTGGAGCAAGCAAAGGAATAACACATTCAAAACTATACGTTAAACGTGGAATTGCTGAAATCATCAGAAGAATATTAAAAGAACAATTAGTTAATTTCGCTAAATCTGATAAAGATAATTTAACTTTAGAAGCATTCTTAAGCGATGCAGAATTAATGGGTGATAAAAAAGATTCAAACGTTGTTAAATTCTTGAAATTCTATGGTGGAGAATACTACCAAAGCGCTCATGCCGAAGCAACAGACATCAAATTATCAAAAGCCAACGCTGCAGATGATAAATCAGCTGATTTTGAAAAAGAAAACACAGTTGAAGTTTCATACGAAAATGAAGAAAAACCAGTTTTCACAAAAATTTACGGTTTAGGATACTCAGATAAAGATCTTAAAGCTAAAAACGTAGGTATTGGTGGAATGACAAATAAAGAAGCTGCTAAAAAAATCTACAACTCTCAATTATTCGTAAACTTAACATCAGAAAAAGATGCTCAAGTTATATACGACAAAGGAGTTAAAAACTCAAGAAATAACTTAAACAAAATGTTAGCAATTGCAAATAAAATCGCAACATTAATAACAGGTGATGAAAATGCTGATTGAAAACCAGAAATCAGATTTAATGAAGTTAAATTAGAAGCTACAGATGCTAATAAAGCTTCAACTAAAAAAGAAACTGTTTCAATTCGTGAAGGTGGAAAAATTAACGCTGATGCATGATACAAATTTGTTATGAGCGATGAATTCTTCTACGGATTAGAAGAAGACTTAACAGTTGAAAAAGCTGATGAAATCATTAAAGATGAAACAAACAAACAAGCTGTTGAAATCTTAAATAAAAATGGATTCGATGCATTATTAAGTGAAGCAAAAGTAAATGCAAAATACCAATACAATGAATCAATCACAAACAAACAAGTTTACGCAGCTGCAATTCGTGCATTAAACGAATACAACAGATGATATGATAAAACAAAAGATTACTCATCATCATTCTTTGCTGAAGGTGTTGAAGAATGTAAAATTGCTATATACCCAGAATCAGAATCAGATTTAGGATCATATAGCAAAGAAAAAGGTGAATTCTACTTTAACGGAAAACCATATTTAGGATTACCAAAATGATCTACAACATCATTTACTAACCACGAATCAAAAATGGGACACCACAACCAATTATGATACACAAAAATCGATAGAGCACAAGAAGGTGGAGAATACATCGAAGGTATTTACGATGCCACAGCATTTAACGAAGGTTGAGCATTATTCGTTGAATGATTCGCAGTAGAAACAGGATGATACGGAACACCTGATTACTCAGATGCAAACGACTTTGATAAAATGCCAGTAGATTTCGGTAAAGCATTAAACGGATACTTACCAGAAATCAAAGGTGAAACAGCAACAGCTGAAGAAATCAAATACTTAAAAGAAGTAGCTGGTGGAACATACTGAAGATTAGCTAAATCAGTACAAAAAGATTTAGATGATACTCAAGCAGCTAAAAACGCTACACAAATTGGTAACTTATTACAATACTACGGAATGTTAAATGAAGCTATGATGCGTGATAACCGTCTAGCATTAGATACAGCAATTCACGGAGCTGAATTACAAGGTGATGATTACATTGGAACTGGAATTTCAATTGAAGAACAAAGAACATTCATGAAAAAACACTTACAATTACCATCAGACATCTTCTCATACCCTAAACGTTACTTAGGATACCCAGCACAAGCTACATCATATAACGCTGGTAAAGAAGTTATGAAAGATCTATACGAAAAAGTTCAAAAAGCTTCTGGAAAAACAAGAGAAGAATTCACTAAAGATAAAGAAGGAATTAAAAAATTATTCCACTGATACTTATCATTCAACAGTATGCCTATGGCAGCACTTGAAGAATTAATCACAGCACAATACGAATTAGAATAATTATCAATAAAAAACACGAGTTATTAAACTTCGTGTTTTTTTTATTAGTTGATATATAATTGAATGAATAAGGAGTTGACATGATAATAGGTATTAGTGGAATGATTAGTAGTGGTAAAAGCACGCTATCAAAGGGTTTGCACAAACATTACAAAAATTCAATATTGCTTGAAGAGTTTGAAGATGATGATGAAATTTTCAATAAGTTTTTAGATTGATTTTATCAGGGTAAGAAAAACATTGAGCTTAGTTTTCAAGCTTATATTATTGAAAGCTTGTCAAGCAAATTCAAAAAAACCTTACATGAATTCAAAGCGATGAATAAAAACTTACAAAAAGATCATATATTTTTAGATAGATTTAACTTAGAACATTATATATTTGCTCAAATAAGTTTAAAAAATAAACCAAAACAGTATATGACGGCTTTTAATCAAATGTTTAATACATTAGTAGAAATAGAAGAAAATCCTCAGTTAGCTATTTTCATTGACATATCTTTCGAAACATTTAAACAAAGAATTTTTAAAAGAAATCGCAAATCTGAAATAGACAACTATAAATTAAATGAAGAATATTTCAAAGAATTACATTCCATTTATAAACCCTATTACATAAACTTAATGGAAAAATATAATATTAAATACAAAATTATCAACGCAGACTCCAAATATGATCAAGAAGTATTAAAAGAAGTTATTAATATAATAGAAAATTTTCAAAAATAAAAACTCATCCAGTGTTTACTGGGTGAGTTATTTTATCATCTCTTTTAAGCGTTTAACTTCTGAGTAGGTTAAATCACGCATTTTACCTTCCTTAATGCCTTTGACACCTAAAAACGCAAAATGCGAACGATGTAGCTGGATAACTTTGGCATTAGCTTCTAAAAATAAATTTTTTACGTGATGGTAACGCCCTTCTTTAAGTTTGATTCGATATTCTTTGTCTTGAATAGATTCAACAACTTGCAATGATCTCTGACCATCAATAAAAACATTATCACTATTTAAAAATTTTAATTCTTCGTTAGTTAACGCACGATCTAGAGTAGCCACGTACACTCTTTCAATTTCGTGCGAAGGATGTAATAATTTATTAGTTAAATCACCATCATTAGTTATTAATAAGGCCCCTGTTGTGTCATAATCTAATCTACCCACTGGATAAACGTATTGTTTTAACAATAAAAAATCTTTAATTGTTTTTCTATTTTGAGGATCATTCAAAGTTGAAACAACATATTTTGGTTTGTTAAATAATAAATAAATCATTTTATTTGCTTTTCTAAGCGGTTTGTTTTGATATGTTACTCTATCCAGATCGGTAACACGATCACCTAATTTAGCTACTTTTCCATTAATTTTAAATAAACCTTTTTCAATAGCCTCTTCGGCTCTACGGCGCGACATTAAGCCTGCTGCTGATATAAATTTTTGTAATTTTTCTGAATTATTATCCATATTTCGTCCTTTACTTGAAAATTTGTTCACACATATTCTCTTCTTTATAAATATACACTAAATTTAATTATTTTAAAGTATAATAATAAAGCATTTGCCGTCATAGCTCAGGGGCAGAGCACTTCCATGGTAAGGAAGGGGTCGCTGGTTCAATTCCAGTTGACGGCACCATATCAATATGACCAAAGAAGCTAAAGTGCTTCTTTTTTTATATAAAAAATAAATAAAAAAAACCGCTAACGCGATTTTCTAAAACTATCAATAATGGCAGGGGTAGCAAGACTCGAACTCACAACACACAGGGTTGAAGCCTGTTGTTCTACCATTGAACTATACCCCTAATTAATGCTTTAATATTATACATAATTTTTAACTATTAAAGCATTTTTTTAATTTAATTTTGTTTCAATGATTGATAATAAATCTTTAACCGACTTAATAGTTAAAAGTTCTTCATCTGATATTTGAATATTTAGTTTTTCTTCTAAGTTTGTTACTGATTGTAATAAATCCAACGAATCAATACCTAAATCTTTTATTTTTGATTCAACTGTGATTTTAGATTTCGTCATAGTTTTTAATTCAGTAATAATAGCTTGTAATATTTCTTGCATAATTAATATTATATACTGTTTTTTAAAATTGAATAAATATGTGAAAAAATACTGCTTAATCAGTATTTTTTTGCATTTTAGTTAATTGTTTATTATAGTGAATAAATATGTTTTTAATATACTTTTATTGTTGCTTGTTCAAACAAATTTTAATTCTAGTTTTTGTTCATTTTCTTGAAAATATCCTACATTGATATCACCTTGATTTACTGCCATTTTTTTGATTATATCTTGAATAATAAATGCAATCATATCGTCATTAATAATTGCTTTATTATTGCGTATTTTGATTTTTGAATAGTAATCAGTAATATCAACGGTTGGAAATATGTTGTCCGCTGTTAGTTCTTCTGTATTTTTTTGTTTCAATAATTTTGTTTTGTTGTGTTTTTCTTTATTTTTGGTTTGATCATCTTTATTTTTAATTACTTTTTGTTGAGATTTTTTATGTATTAAAACAAATGCTAGTGCTGTAATACTACTAATTGTCACTGTACTCAGTAATGATAAAACTATTATTTTTTTTATTTTATTAGTTAACATTGGTTATTAAATATTCGTTTTTAGATAAAGTAATGAGTTCTTCGAGTGTATATTCATACTCTAATATGTTTAAAATTTCTTGGTTTGTGTAATTCATTTGCATTAATTTATTTTTTATATCGATATCTTCATCAATTGTTAGTTTAATACGGCCGTATTCAGGATGTAAAATTGGTTTTTTTATGTTATGCGGCATAGTTATAAGTAGATTATTAATGTCTTTAAATAAATTAATTATTAATGTCGGATAGAATATACCTTTAAAATTGTAAGGCACTAAATAACCAGGCCTAGAATTAAACCCAAACCCCAATTTAGTTTGTTGATCTTTATAATCATAGTAAGTATTATTAATAAAAACTAATTTACCAATGGTGTCGTCATTTGAATTTAGATAGTCTTCATTGTATTCGAATAATAAATCTTGTTCTTTATTAAGATGTGGCAAATTAATGATTTTATATTTAGTTTTTTGTAAGTGATGGTTATCAAGTTTTCTAACAAACTGGTTATATTCATTTTTTATTGCGCCCTTGATGATAAATAATGTTTGATTGTATTTGTATTGCCTTATAGGAATCGGTATAAAAGAAATTGCTGCATAATCAATATTAATACATTTATTATTATTAAATAAATATGCATAATTATTTGCAACTAATTTGAATTTTATTTTCAAAGGTATACGCACTTCTCAACCATTGCTTGTTACTTGAAAATCTTGTTTTTGTTTTGGATGTATAATTTCGCTGTGAGTATGCCATACTTTGTTTAGTTTTTTATGAGTTTTATCATAAATATTTATTACGATATGTCTTAAATCACTGTACTTAAATGGTTTGATTTTATTTAAACCGGTTATTATTCTTAACTCAGTGTTTTGAGTTGAAAAATTTGTTATAGGTAATGGTTCATTATTTAAAATAATTTGAATTGCCACGTTGGCGTAGTTGAAATTATTGTATTTTAAATTTAAAACAATGTTTTCACTATTTAAATGGCGTTCGATTGAAAAATCAATCGCTGCATTATGTAAATAAGTGATATCATTCACTTTGGATTCAGTTTTTATTAATGGTTTCAGTTTATATAATTGTTGAATATCGATATTTTGTTGTATTTGAGTATTAAATAGCATTTATAAATTCATAAAAATTATCTAAAATCGTATGTAAGTGTTTGTAGTATGTGGTTTTTGAAAAATAATTTTTATATCAATATTTGTCCGCGTTCACGTTTCATATTTCATTGAAAAATATTAATCTTTGATCTGGATCTAATGATTCATTAAAATATTCGAATTTATTTATAAATGTTTTGTATTCTTTTGAATTGGGATACACCTTTGCGAATTGATTTTTGTTATTGGTTATTTCATTGTGGAATAGTTTTTTAACGATTGCACATTGTTTACGATATAAATATAATTTTTTTGAAAGAGGAAGTGAGTATTCATCTTTTAATATTCTTGCGTTATTTTGCATAATTAAATCTTTCTGATAAAGTAACCGTAGGTATACCTACACCCATATTATAAAAACCAAATTCAAGCAAAAATAATCACTTCGGGAAAAAAATAATACTATTTTAGGAAAAACTATTACAAAAAGATGATTTTTTAGTATTTTTGAAATAAAAAAAAAACACCCTTTTGGGTGCGATCAGCTTGATATGGTGGCTCCGGCAGGAATCGAACCAGCGACACACGGAGCTTCAATCCGTTGCTCTACCAACTGAGCTACAGAGCCACAATGGCGGTCCAGACGGGAATTGAACCCGCGATCTTCTCCGTGACAGGGAGACGTATTAAACCACTTTACCACTGGACCATTAATGGTTGCGGAGACAGGACTCGAACCTGTGACCTTTGGGTTATGAGCCCAACGAGCTACCGACTGCTCCACTCCGCTATAAGGCATTCGCACTAAAGGGATCTTCGTGCAAATATATGGCGGGCAATGAGGGATTTGAACCCCCGCGGGCCTTGCAGCCCCTGGCAGTTTTCAAGACTGCTCCCTTCAGCCTCTTGGGTAATTGCCCATGGTGGACCCAGCAGGACTCGAACCTGCGACCGACCGGTTATGAGCCGGTTGCTCTAACCAACTGAGCTATAGGTCCAAATCCATACTTGGATATTCCGTTTGGTGGCTCCGAAGAGAGTCGAACTCTTGACCTTCCGGGTATGAACCGGACGCTCTAACCAACTGAGCTACAGAGCCATAAATGGTGGAGAGGATGGGACTCGAACCCACTACCTCCTGCGTGCAAGGCAGGCGCTCTAGCCAGGTGAGCTACCCCCCCATTAAATGGTGAAGAAGACAGGATTCGAACCTGCGACCGCTTGAGCCCAAGTCAAGTGCTCTACCAAGCTGAGCTACTTCTCCACTTCTTCGTTAATGCTAATTAATTATATAATATTTTTTAGAAATGTTACAAAATAATTAAAAATTTTTTTACGAAGATTTTTTACTTATAAATTTGCTTTTTTTGATCATATTTTGAATGATTAATATTCATCACTTCAAGTGAATTCATAATCCTCGATACGCACAGTATCACCTGAATTAATGCCCATTGATCATAATTCGTCTCAAACACCTAAATTTTTTAATTTGTTATTAAATCTTAAAAGGTTGTCATGACTAATTAATGGAATACGATTGTAAAATTCAGTAATTTTTTTACCTGAAATTTCGTAAGTATCTGCACTTATTTTTTTGATTACAAAATCATCTTCTGGCAATGTAATCGTAATTTCTTTTTCAGCTACTTCTGCAAAAATTAAATCATTTGCTTCTTGAATTGTTTTATATAAAACATTTTTAATAATATTCAATGATTCTTTTTCATTTAATAATGAGTGTTCTATTATGTTTATGTTCGGATATTTTGATTTGAATCTTTTTACATTTTCTTCAAATTTAGTTAAATCGCTTTTGTTTGCAATAACAACTTGTGGTCTTGATTCTAAATTTAAGTTGTATTGTATTAATTCATTATTGATATCTTCAAAATCTTTGATTGGATTTTTATTTTCATCACCAAAATCTATAACATGACATAATACACGACAACGTTCGATGTGTTTTAAAAATTGAATTCCAAGGCCTTTGCCTTCGCTAGCGCCTTCAATCAAACCAGGTAAATCAGTTATAACAAATGAATCATCATGATATTTTACAAGTCCTAATTGCGGAACAAGGGTTGTGAATTCGTATTCGGCAATTTTTGGTTTAGCATTCGATAACGATGCTAATAGTGTGCTTTTACCAGCGCTGGGTTTACCGACTAAACCAACATCAGCTAATACCTTTAAGCTTAAACGTAATTCAAATTGTTCACCTTTTTCACCGTTTTCACTTAAACGGGGAGCTGTGTTTCTACTTGTTTTAAATTTTAAATTTCCACGTCCACCACGTCCACCTTTTGCAATTAAATATGCTTTAGTTTCAGTGATATCTGCTAATACATCTCCTTTGTTATATACAATTGTACCTAATGGCACCTTAACATATGTGTCAACTCCGGCACGACCATAAGCGTTTTTACGTTTTCCGTTTTCACCGTTTTCAGCTTCGATTTTGTTTTTGTAATGGAAATTTAATAATGTATTAACACCACTATCACCAACAAAATAAATACTTCCTCCGGCTCCACCATCTCCACCGTCTGGTCCACCTCTATCGACGTGAGCTTCACGACGGAAGGAAATTAAACCATTCCCACCATCTCCAGCTTTTACATTTATTTTTACATCGTCTATAAATTTCATAGTATGAATATATTACCATAAAAGTGAAAAAAACTTATTTATTTTCAAAAGCAATAAAAAAGACACAATAAATGTGTCAAATTAATTATTTATTATTTATAGTCTTCTGGACGGCTTAAGGTTTTATAACCATCTTTTGTAACTAAAATTGTGTCTTCAATTCTAGCCCCACCTAATCCTTCGATATAAATTCCTGGTTCAACAGTAATTACCATTCCTGGTTCCAAAGTAAAGTCAACAGTTTGAGAAACGTTAGGTAATTCATGAACATTAATACCTACTCCATGTCCTGTTGAATGAGTAAAGTATTCACCATACCCTTTTTCTTTAATGTAATCACGACATATTTTATCTATTTCTGAAGTTTTTATTCCAGGTCTAACCGCTTGACGTCCTAATTTTTGTGCTTCTTTAACAATTTCAAGTACTTCAACTAATTTTTCATTTTTTGGTGTTCCAAAAAAGAATGTTCTTGTTATATCACTTGCTCATCCTAAATATTCAGCACCAAAATCAATTTTTACTATATCTCCGTCTGAAAGTGTTGCATCAGTAGGATGATGGTGTGGTTCAGCAGCGTTAGAACCAAAAGCAACTATTGAATCAAAAGATTCTTTTTCAGCACCAAATAAACGCATTAAATAACCTAGTTTATGACTGATTTCTTTTTCAGTTACTCCGACTTTTAGATATTTTGTAACTTCATTAAATGCTTCTAATGAGATTTTACATGCATCTTCAATAATTGATGCTTCACGTTGATCTTTGTGAACACGGTTTCATTGACCTGAGATTGAAACAAATTTGGCTTTAGGCAACATTTTTTGAAATCTTTCTAATGTACCTACAGTTAAATAATCTCTTTCAATACCGACATTTTTGTATTTTTTTTCAGCTAAAAAGTCTTTCAATGAAGTTCCTAATAATAAGTGAACTTCCACATTTTTAGCATTGTTTGTTACGTATTCAATATAACGCCCATCAACAAATAAGTATGATTTTTCTTTTTCAATAACTAAGAAACCGTCTGAAGTTTGTACTTCAGCCATTCATAGTCTAGTTTCTGGAGCTTCAGAAATAATTACGTCAATATTTTGTGATTCAAATGTTTTTAGTAATTCTGTTTTAATCATAATTTACTCCTTATTTTTTTTCTTTGTGAGTTGTGTGAGCATTACATTTATGACAATGTTTTTTAACTTCCATTTTTTCTGGATGTAATTTTTTGTTTTTCTTAGTAATGTAATTTTCCATTTTACATGCTTCACATCTTAGTGTTAATCCATCTCTTGGCATATGTCCTCCTTAAATTTTGTACAATTGTACGTAGTAAATATCTTTATTATTATAGATTAAAAAATTATTTTTTGTATTAAAGCTTATTTTTTATTTATTCGAAATTATTTTTTGTTTAATAACATCGCAATTTCTTCTTTATATATAGGGCCTTGATCAGTTCAAGGTGTTTCTAATATAATTGGCACATTATCAAATTCAGGATCATGTACAAATTTAGCTAATGTTTCTAAACCGATGAAACCTTTATTGATATTTGCGTGACGATCTTTATGAGAATTTAAATCATTTAGTGAATCGTTCAAATGAATCACTTTTATCTTATTGAACAAATTGTATTGTTTTAATTCATTTTTAAATTCTTCATAATGTTTAATGTTGTAACCCGCATCTCAAATATGGCAAGTATCTAAACACATTTGTACTCTATCACTATTAATTGATTCCAATATGTACTTCATTTCAGCTAAATTAGTGAATATTTCAGTACCTTTACCAGCCATTGTTTCCAAACAGATAACAACATTTTCAGTAATGGAAATTAATGTTTTCATTGATTCGATCAAAGTTTTAATTGATTTTTCTCTATCAAAAACAGTGTGAGCTCCAGGGTGCAAGACTATGTATTTTGCTCCGATATAATTCATTCTTTCGATTTCTTGTGCTAAGAAATTAATCGCAAAAACATTTTTTTCTGGATTAGATGCATTTATTATATATGGAGCATGGATTATAATGTCTTCGGGCTTTATTATTTGTGAATACTTTTCAATATATTCCTTTAATTTAAAACGAATTTTATCAACTCTTTTAGCAGTTTGTGGCGCACCTAAATAAATCATCATTACATTGGCATTATTATCAATTGTTTCTTCTGATGCTGCTAATAAATAATCTGGAGATTTAAATGATATATGACTTCCTAATTTAAGCATTTTTACCCTTTTGTAAGTGTTTTTGAATATCTGCTAAAAATGCACTAGCCACAATACCTGAAGGTATAGCAATAACTGCGATTCCTAATAAAGCTATAACAGTAACAATAGCCCTCGTTGTTGGTGCATGTGGGCTGAAATCTCCATAACCAATGGTTGTTAATGTTATCGTTGTAAAGTAAAGTGAATCAGCAAATGTCATAACGTAATTATTAGACAATGCTTTATAATCTGCATTGTTTAAATAATCAATTATCGTTGGATTATTTTTTATTCACTCAGATTGAATTTCAGCTAAATATGTTCTTTCATTATTCAATATTAAAATTGCAAACAGCACAATCATTAATGCAATCATTAAAAATACCATAAATAATATTTTTCTTTGCTTTTGAAAAACATCAATGATAATTGCAAAAGGTGAAAACAATGTTAATATAAAGAATAGTCTAAAGAATCTAAATATGTTTAAAGATTTAAAATACCTAGAAACTTCAATGATACCTTGATTATTACTCAATAGTCCCACTACTGAAATAGAAGATAATATACTCAATAATATTATTATTCCTTTTAAAGAAATGATAAACATTAAGTTATATCAAAATGACTTTCGCTTCACCGCTGTATCACGATATCTAAATGTTATAAGGTGTAAACAATAATCAGCAACAAAAACAAAAAATGTCATAATTTGCATAACTGCCAATATTTTGTTTCAAGTTGGTCTAATTGCCTCTGGGGCTGATATAAGTGAAAAGGCTGAAACTAAACATACTGAAGAAATCAATATTGCATAAAAAGCTCTTCAAATTTTTATTGTACGCGAATGAGATTTTACTTCAGTAGGTATTACACGTTTTGATCATATTATAACCATTAATTTACGCATAGTCAAATTGGCGTTTCATACTGGTTTTTTTAATTTAAAATTTTGTTTCATTCTCGCCCCCTTTTTTTTAATTTAAAACTTTTATTTCATTATTGAAAACATACATTTTAACATCAGAATATTTTGATAAATTTGATTGGATAATTTCTTTTAATTCATTTACAACAAAGTGTTCACTGAAATGACTTATTTGTATAACGTTAATGTTTTCTTGATCATAAGCAATTCAGTCGCTTCATTTAACATCACAAGTTACAAATAAGTCTGCATATTTTTTAGCTTGAACAATTTCTTTGCATGGTCCTGAACCCGAAAATAGTATAAGTGATTTATATTTATCTAAAGAATCGAAATTTTGAATATTTGTTTGAATTATATCTAATTGATTTTCATTTAATATTTTTAATAACTTTAATAAAGTAAATTCCTTTTTAATCAATACTGAAGAAGTATTAAATTTTTTATTATATGATTCATCAATATTGTTCAAAAAACCTAATTTTTTACTGATTGATTTAGCACTGAAATTATTCGTGTTGTCGACAGAAGTATGTAATGAAAAAGAATAAATTTTGTTGTTATTTAATTTATTTCAAATGTTGTTTTTGTACGGGAAGTTTTCTAAATCTTTTTCAAGTTTGTCAAAGATAAATGGATGGTGAGATATTATCAAATTACAATCATTTTTAATAGCGAATTCGACTACCTTTTCAGTTATATCCAAACAGAATAAGACATGGTTTATTTTTGTTTTTCAATGCGGTTTTTTTGAAAACCCAATTGGATCTCATTTTTCAGCGTTTTCAATTGGAAAAAATTTTTTTATATCATTAACGAATTGATATATTGTTGTATTTTTAGTTTTCACTTGTGTAAAAGTCTTTTAATTTTTTACGTTTTTGTGGATGTTTCAATTTACGTAAAATTTTTGTTTCGATTTGTCTTACTCTTTCTTTAGATATTCCCTTTTCACGCGCTAGTTCGTCTAATGTGTGGATACGGTAAGGAATACCATTTTTATCAGTACCAACTCCGTATCTTTTTCTTATCAAAATTCTATCGCTTTCGTCTAAGTGATTTTCTAACATATCATTGATAATTTCTGATAGTTCTTCACTTGCGGCGAAATCAACTGGACTAATAACACTTTCATCTTTAACAAAGTCTGAAAAGTTAGAATTTTCCTCTTTACCAATTGATTTATCCAAAGAAATAGGATCAATATTGATTTTACGTATGTACCGCACTTTATCTGCATCCATTTCTCCGCCGTAACGTGTTGCAATTTCCTCATCACTTGGTGCAACTCCATTTTCTTGTTGCAATTCTCTTTCAATTTTGATAATTTTGTTGATTGTTTCAACCATATGAACTGGCACACGAATTGTACGCGCTTGGTCAGCTACTGCACGTGTTATAGCTTGACGGATTCATCATGTTGCATAAGTTGAAAATTTAAACCCTTTATGGTAATCATATTTATTTACAGCTTTAATTATTCCAGCATTACCTTCACTTATTAAGTCGATAAATGATAATCCACGGTTTTTGTATCTTTTAGCATTATTGATTACCAAACGTAAATTTCTATTAATTAATGTATCTCTGGCTTTTTTATATAATCTTTCGTTTTTACCTTTATATTTTTCCATTTTTACAGCTAATTCTTTTTCTTCTTCAGGTAAAAGCAATTTTCCATATTTACCGATTCAACGCATGTATCATTTGACAATGTCATTGGTTTCACTCAAGTTGTTACTTAATAATTCTTCGTCGCTTTCGGTTTTATTAAACACCTCATCATCATCATAATCTTTAAGTAAAAAGTCAACATCATCCATATCTTCTTCATAATCATTATCTTTGATTCCTGCATAACCTTTTAACTCTTCAACTTCTTCATCATATTCTTCATCATCTTTTGCTTTTTTGGTTTTTTCAACATTTCCAACGTCAGCATTTGTTTCAGAGTCATTGATTTCGTCAATGTCATCTTCATCGTCAAAATCTTCGTCATCTTCTATATCTTCATCATCATCATCAAATTCATCGCTAAATTCTTCTGGTTCTTCTTCATCGTCATCTTCAAAATCAGTTTGTTTTTTGTTTTTTGTTTTATTGCTCGATGTTAATTTTGATAACTCAGATTCATCAATATCATCATCATCACCATAATCAAATGAGTCCTCGATAATGTTTTCTTCCATTAATAAATCAAACACTTCATTAGTGTCTGAATCATCTAAGAAAATTTTCTTTTTATCAAAAAATTCAAAAACATCATCTTGAGTTAATGCTTTTATATCTTTATCGTTTTTTTGTAAAGATTTTAAATGAGATTTAACAGCTTTAACTGCATTTTGAATACTCATTTGTTCTTCTTTGGTTCTTTTTTCCATATTCACTCCTTAATTTAATTTTGGTTTATTTTTTTTATCATTTCATACAATTCATCCGCTGATTTTGCGCCAGTAACTTGTTCGATATTTTGAGAAATTTCATTTGTGATTGAAATTTCATCACTGAATTCCTCCACATTTATTTTTAAATTGCTGTTATTATTGGCTTTGATTTGCGAAACACTTTTTTGAATAATTTGTTTAACTTCTGGCTCATGATTTGAAGTCATTAAAAATATTAAATTATTCAACTCATCGTTGGATGGGTTGTTACTTCTGTTCAACAACTCTTTTAAAAATAATGGTTGCGATAAAATTGTTTTTAAAATAGAGTACATATAATATGAATGACTGCCCTTAATCAATTGTTTTGATTTATTGTTTTTTGTTTTAATAAGTCTTGTTTTTGTGAATCTTAATTTAGTTGTATTTAGCAATAAATCGTCTTGTATAAAATAGTTACCATAATCAATAGGCTGATCATTTTGATTAACATTTTTTATTAACGAATCTTCATAAATTTTTTTATCGTCTAATGCTCGTTTCGATAATACATCACGTTCAGTTTGATTCAATAAAGTTAAATATTGATTGAATTGATTAATATTTTGAATACTTTCTTCGAATGAATTAGTATCTTTGTTTACTGTTGAATTGTAAATATAATCAAGATAATTTATTTTGTTTTTAATAATAGTTTTCAAGGCTTCGCCATTAGGCATTGCGTTGAATAATTCATCGGGATCGGCAGGTGAATTATTATCAATAATGTTTATTCGATATTTATAACGATCCTTAAATTTTAATAATGTGTTCAGTGATTTTACAGTCGCTGCCTTACCAGCTTTATCCCCATCATAAAATAAATTAATTGTACATTTTTGTAACATCTTCAAATGAAATTCAGTTAATGATGTACCCATTACAGCTATTGCATTTTCAATCCCTATTCTGTACAATGCAATAACATCGAATTGTCCTTCAACAATATATACTTCATTATCTTTTATCAATTTCTCTTTTACGTTTTGTCAATTGAAAAATAATGAATGTTTTTTGAATATTTCATTTTCTGAAGTATTTAAATATTTTATTTCGTCATTAACTACAGTTCTCCCGCTAAATCCTACGCAATTTAAGTCATCGTTATAAATCGGGAATATTAAACGATTATTAAAAAAGTTTCTGTGTTCTTTTTCAAAAGCAGTTAAACTAGAATTTGCTATTACATTTTGTGCAAATCCTTTTTTTTGTAGATACTCATTAATCGAAATATCTTCATCGGAATATCCAATTTGAAAATGTTTTACAATATCTATATCCAATTGCTCAAGTTTTCTCGAATTGATAACATTCAATAAATTGATATTATTACTTTCTTTTTGTTTATGGTATTGATATTGAAAAAACGTATTTGCTGCTGCATTTATTTCAATCAAAGACAGTTGCCGCTCAGTTTTTACACTTGTATTTGAATATTTATCATACTTACTGATATCAATATTTGCTCTAGCCGCTAATAATTTCAATGCTTCAAATGCACTGATGTTTTTTTTGAATTCAATAAATCTAATTACTGAACCAGATTTTTTACATCCAAAACATGTAAATATTTGTTTTTCTGGGCTGACTATAAAAGATGCTGTTTTTTCATCATGAAAAGGACAGGGGGCTTTATAGTTTTTTCCATTTTTTATTAAATTACAATATTCAGAAATAACACCAACAATATCATTCGATTGTTCTACTGTTTTTCAAATATTGTTATTATTCATGTTTGCTTTCTAAGTATTTAACAATTTCATCAATAGAAATTCTTTCTTGTTTCATTGTTTTTCTATCACGGATTGTTACTTTATTATCTTCTAAAGAATCATAATCAAATGTAATGCAGTAATATGTACCGATTGCATCTTGACGACGGTAACGTTTACCAATTGAACCTGATTCTTCATAAGTTGTTCTAATGCCATTTGCTTTTAATTTTCTAAAAATCTCCATTGAATTTTCAGATAGTTTTTTAACTAATGGTGTTACACAAACTTGATAAGGTGAGAATTTGTAATCAAAATTCAATACTATACGATCCTCATCTTCAATTTTTTCAACCTCGTATGCATCAACTATCATAGCTAGCAATAATCTATCTAAACCTATCGAAGGTTCAATACAGTACGGAACAATTTTTTCACCTTTATCACTTAGGTAATATAAATTTTCTCCGGAATGTTTGATGTGTTGAGTCATATCGTAATTTCCTCTGTTTGCAATACCCATTAATTCTCCTCAGCCAAATGGGAACATGAACTCAATATCACTAGTACCTTTCGAGTAGTGACTTAACTCTTCTTTTTCATGTGGTCTTATTTTTATTGATTGTTCATGAATACCTACCGACTTAACAAAGTCTCAACATTTTTGAATATAGTATTCATAAAATTTATTCGAATCTTCTTCAGTACAAAAGAATTCTAATTCCATTTGTTCAAATTCTCTAGTTCTGAAAATGAAATCTCTTGGAGTTATTTCATTTCTAAAACTTTTACCAATTTGTCCAATACCGAATGGTAATTTAGGACGCATTGTTCTAGAAACATTTTTAAAGTTTGTAAATATACCTTGAGCAGTTTCAGGACGTAAATAAATAGTACTTGAAGAATCTTCGATAGCTCCAGCTTGTGTTTTAAACATTAAATTAAATGCTCTAATTTCGTTTCATTCACATTTTTCACCATCGTATTTTGTAACTTTTTCTCTAATTACTTGTTCCATTTCATCGCGAGTCATTTTTTCAACATCATATTCAGGTAATAAATCCTTGATAATATGGTCGGCACGATAACGTTTTTTGTTGATTTTATTTTCGATTAAAAAATCACTAAAGTTATCCAAATGACCAGAAGCTTTTCAAACTAATGAATTCATTAAAATTTTTGAATCGATTTGGAAATTGTTTGGCTCATTTGTTATAAAAGTTTTTACTCATTCATTTTTCAATACGTTTAAAACTGATATTGCCAATGGACCATAATCTCAAGTATTAACTAATCCTCCGTAAATTTCAGAATTTTGAAAAACAAATCCCGATGTTTTCAAGTGATTAATTATTTCTTGTATATTTTTATCTTGATTTTTCATATTTCACCTCATTTTAAACTAATTAAAATTATAACTTAAGTTATAATAATAAGCCTAAAAATGCCAAAATTCAATTAAAAAAATTATAATTGCAAAAATTTACTGACTATAAATCATTTTTTAATGTGAAAATGAATCGATTTTATCCTTTGTTTTAAGTTCATAAATGATTTTAAGTGATTTGGTATAATTATTAATATGTTTGATTTTATAGGAAATAGATTACAAAAATCTATACAAAAAATGAATAAAAAAACGCTGATTTCAGAATCAGATATTTTAGAAATATTAAGAGAGGTTAAATTATCATTACTTGAAGCTGACGTTAATCTTGAAGTAGTTAAAAAATTTACAAAAGAAGTAAAAACTAAAATTCTTGAAAGTGGAAAAATCGGTAACTTAGATGCACAGCAAACAGTTATTAAAATTTTCAATGAAGAACTAATTAACATTTTAGGTCAAAAAACAGTTGAAGTAAAAATTAAAAATAAACCAACTATAATCATGATGATTGGTTTACAAGGTAGTGGAAAAACCACAACAAGTGCGAAGCTAGCAGCATATTTAAGAAAGAAAAAAATCGCTGAAAATCCTTTATTAATTGGAGCGGATATTTATCGGCCAGCAGCGAGAGATCAATTAGAAAGTTTATCAAAACAAATTAATTGTAATTTTTATACCAATAGAATTGATGATGCGTTGCAAATTTCAAAAGAGGCTGTCTCACAAGCAAAAAACAACAAAAATGATTTATTAATAATCGATACCGCTGGTAGATTATCAATTGATGAAACATTAATGGATGAATTAAAATCTATTAAAAAATATATTAAACCTGATTATATATTTTTAGTAGTTGATGCAATGTCTGGACAAGACGTAATAAACGTTGCAAAAACATTCCACGAGAACTTGAATTTAAATGGAACTATTATCACCAAATTGGATTCAGATGCCAGAGGTGGTGCGGCATTATCAATAACTCATTTATTGAATATTCCAATTAATTTTATTGGAACTAGTGAAAAAATTTCTGGTCTGGAAGTTTTCCATCCTGACAGAATGGCAAAACGTATTTTAGGAATGGGGGATTTCGTTTCCTTAATTGAAAATGCTCAAGAAAACATTGATGAATCTAAGGCTAAAAAACTTGGAAATAGATTCATGAGTGGTCAATTTTCATTAGATGATTTAATGGAAACAATGGCTCAAATTAAAAAACTTGGAAAAATGAGTAAATTATTAAAAATGATTCCAGGTATTGCTAATAAAATTGATCCAAGTCAAATTGATAAAGCAGAAGAAAAATTTAGAATGTATGAAATATTAATTTCATCAATGACGAAAGAAGAAAGAAAAAATCCTAAATTATTAAAAGACTCATCGAGAAAAAATAGAATTATGAAAGGTTCTGGAAGAAGCGCTAAAGAGTTTAACTTATTATTAGCGGATTATGAAAGAATAGCCAAACAAATGAAAGACATGGCTAGCGGTCGCGGAGGATTAAATCCAAATATAATGGGTGGATTAAGTGGATTGTTTTAATTAAAAAAAGTACTCATTTTTAAATACTTTTTTACAAAAATAAAATAAAAAACACTATATTTTTAAAAAAATAAGTGTTTTTTATTTTTTTAATTTGAAACGAATGATTTTTTCACCTATGACTTTGTTTTTTACAAATCTATACGCATCTGCCGGATTGAGCGCTTGATCTCTTGTGGTTATTGTTTGATCTAGAGCAAATATCATCATTACATGATTGGAGTTATTTTCAGCAAATTCATTGTGCATTGTAACGTTTCATTTGCTTTGACGATTTTTATACAATTGTTTAATATTTTTGGGAACAATTGTTGTTTCAGAATATGAATTATTTATAGGTAATCTAGTTCTGTCTTTACTATTTAAATCATTTTTTTCAATAATTGTTCAATCGCCTTTTTGAGATCTGATACCCAATACAGCATACTCGCAAGATACCAAACTTCATTCTTTTGATGTGTTGTTATTAAACACGAATATCGCATATTCTTTTACACCTTTGATGTTTTTAATTTTAAAAGCTGGTGAATTTTTATTAGCTCAATCAGCCGTATTACTTGTTTCTAAGTAAAATTGTTTATCTAATCAAAAGTTACCTTGTTCATCTTTTTCAAAATCAGTCATTGAAACACGTAGTTCTTCTAATTCGTCATTTTCATTTAATACGTAAAATAAACCATGTGTTGCACTTTCTTCGTGGTAACACTTGCCATTTTCTTCGATAGCTTTTTGGCTTGAAAATGTCAATACTCCCGAATCGATTTTGTGTTCTGCAACTATATTATCAAAATCTTTTCAAAACATGGGTTTCTCTATGTCTCATACTTCTGAAACATGTTCAAAATCTAATGCATAAACCCTGACTTCATATACATGATCTTGATCAGGTGGCTTTGGACCATAATAGGAATTTGCATTATCAATCAAACTAGATTGGTGGATCAATGGGTTTAATGCTTTTTTAGATAAGGAATTTTCAATTTGGAACAATTCTTTTGCTTTTCTTATACTTGAATCACGACAAATATGATCTCCCTTAATATTCAATACTCCTCAATGAATAAAACTTAATCCAGCAACACCGCACGCTTCATGATCGATTATTGACACTGCGTAACTTTTAGCGTTTTTGACTTCATCTCAACCAATATGTGGTGAATGCGGCGAACCAAGACCATTGATATCTTCAATAACATTATAAACATTAACCGTTTTTGAATATACTCTCATCTATTCCCCTTTTTGTTTGGCTTTTATTTTTTTAATTAATCTATTGATTTGCATTGAAGTTAAAGTGAATTTTTTTAATATATTTAAATATTTCAATTTTCTAGCTAAATTAAATGCGTATCATTTACGTCTTTTTTTTGATCTGGGGTTAAAAATTAATTCATAAGGTTTAATTTTCTTCATTTCTTTCATGAATAAAATGAACATAGCATTTAATCTTACCTTATGTAATTTACTCAATCATAATAATGACTCGACTTTTTTATTTAATTCTTCCATTTCTTCTTCAGTTATATTAGTTAATTTATTCGATAATAAAATTGTTGAAACAATTAAATTTAAAGTTTTTTTCTCATTTTCAGTTTTTGTTATTTCAAACAATATGCTATCGAAATAGTAAATAAGTTTGTAATAGTTCAGTGATATTCATCTTTTAAACATTTCATCAAAACTATCTAATTCAATAAATTTCTTTGTATTAATTATTAAATTTGTTAATAAAAATTCCACAAATTCTTTAAAGCTATCCAACTCAGAAACGTATTCTCTGATACGAATCATTTTTTCATCCAATTTATGTCCAATTAATGTTTCTAATAATGGTTTCGTTAATATTTCACGTAAAAACGCATATAAAATGTTATTTAATTGTTCTTTAGTACTGATTATGAATGGTGTGTTGAAAACTAATTTGACAACTGAATATATCAATTTTTGATCAACTAAAAGCATATTTTTTGCATCTAACATTGAACGGATATCAATTTCTTTTCCGTATCTTCTTGTTTTTATAATTTGATGTTCGTATGTTTTAATCAATTCGTTCACACCATCACCAGTTAATAAATGCTTGATAATTTGTTTACTTCAATCACGGTTGTTTAAATATTCAATGATAAGTTTTTTTGATTCGTACTCATAATTTTCATCATGAAATTTGGTTTGAATTCATAATTTAATAAAACGCGATACGTCTATATTCATTATCGAATCCATGTGAGATAAAGCTCAAGAGATTTTAAAATCAGGAACAAATAAATGTTTATACTCGATTTCAACTGAATCATCTAAAAACAATCTATCTCCACGTGATAAACCGAATAATGACACAAGAATACTCATGTCCGATTGGCCTAAATCAATGGTTTTGTTGTAACTTAAATTATCCTTTAAGAACACCTTTAATGAAGGCAATAAAGTAAGAATCCGATTATTGGTATTTTTATATGAATCGTGAATAAAATCACGATTTATCAATAATTTATTAGCCAAAATTTGCGCAATAAACTTTTGACCTTTTTCAGTGGGGTGAATATCAAATATGTTTTCATACAATTGATCTTTGTGAATTTCAATAAACTCAGTATCATTTATATCAATATACTGACAATTATTTTCATTGGCAACTGTTTTAATTGATAAATTCAAGTATCCTATTAAAATGTTTGAGATTTCTTCATCGACAATATCTTCAGTATTAAATAAACTGTTTATTAATGATTCAAAATGAATTAATGTTTTTTGATATCCTAAGAAAACAATATTTGAATTATTATTTAAATTTCTCAATCCAATGTAAACACCTTTTAAATATTTTTTGATTTTTTCACTTACAAAATTTAATTCTTGATGTAATTGAATCAATAAATCTCTTTTTATCGATACATTCTTTTCATTTGAATACTTAATTAGCGTTTTTAATGGCAACAACTTAATAAAGTCATTAGCACCAAGCGAAACAGTAATTAAATTAGCCTTAGAAATTTGAGTATACATGTAATCGAAATCATGATTTTGATAATTAAAGTCTTTGAATTCATCACTATACTCATTTTTAAATGGATTGGTGTCTTCCTTGTTTAATGCATTAATAAATTTAAACAATGTTTTTGTTGAATGTGAAATGTCCTCTTGACGTGATAACAAGTCTAAATATTGTTTTGCTGTTATATTAGAAAATGAAAAGTTATTGAATTGATTTACAAAATTTGGTTTTAATTCATTGATCATTCGCGCAAAATATGACGGATAAGAAAAACCAATAATTTTATTCAATTCATCATCTTTGTAACCACAACTTTGAAAACCGAATTTCGAATTAAAACCAGCAGCAATCGAATCACCAATTGCTACATAATTTAATTCTTTATTAATAACGTTTATATTGATTGTATTTTTGTTTAAATCAACCACTTTTTTAAAAGATAATATATTCATTTCCGCTCCTAATCATAAATAATGTCTGTTAAATTTTTGAAATAATTCATTAGATATTTATACGTGTCGTTAATGATGATTTGTTTATTTTTATCTAAGTGTTTCAATTTTCTTGCTAATTCAATAATGTTGTCATATATTTTAATTTCATCTTCAGTAGGTACTAATCCTAACTTTGTCAATGAATCTGGTTTAAATTGAGAAATTAATTTATATGATTCATAAACAAGATTTTTTTGATCAAGAGATTCCGTTTTAATTGAGCCAATTATCGCTAATTTTACAGCTGTACTTTGATCATCAAATTTAGGTCACAATAATCCCGGGGTATCTAAAAGCATGTATTCATTGTTGCAATTTATTCATTGCTCACTCCTTGTTACTCCAGCTTCATTTCTGACTTTAGCTACTTTTGACTTGGCTAAAATGTTAATTAATGTACTTTTACCTGCGTTAGGTACTCCTAGTACACCGATTTTAAGTGGTGGTGTTTTGTATCCCTTTGCAGCATTAATTTTATTTTTTTGGTTATATATTTTTTTAATAACTTTGTGTAACTGTGATTGACTTTTTGCTGCATTTTTTAAATTTAAAGCTAAAATTTCATCCTTTGGGTTATTGTATTGTTTCATTAATTCTTGAAAACGATTTTTGTTTGTCATATCTATTTTAGTGAAAACAAAAATTCTCTTTTTATTAGGAGCAATCTTATCAAATTCATAATTGTATGAAGATATTGGACAACGTGAATCCAGTACAATAATAAATACATCAAACAATTTTTCCTTTTGTTTGATGATGTCGAATGTTTTCTTCATATGTCCTGGAAATCAGTTAATCATTATAACTCCTTATTTATCGTTTTCTAAACGTTTGATTGTTTCTTGATATTCTTTAATATCTTCAATTAATTCATCAATGAATTCATCCACTTCTTCAGGATCATAACCATTCAAACATCCTGAAAATTTTTTTTTGACAATTTTATCTATATTAATATACTTTGGCATGTTATTCCTTTATAAAATCTTTACCTTTTTGAACTTCGTATTTAGATAGGTTTTCAAAATCTAATTGTTTAACTACTTCATAAGATAAAATCGCTACAGTGTTAGAAAGATTCAATGATCTTGCGTTTGGCATCATAGGTATTCGTAAACAGTTGTCCAAATTTTTCTGTAGTATTTTCTTAGGTATTCCAGTACTTTCGGTACCGAACATTAATCATACTTCTTTTTCGTTTTCATATATTTGTTTATAGTCAATTTCTGAATAAGTGTTTTGTGCATATCTGGAAATATAAAAAATGTTTTTAGAACCATATTTTTTTTCAAAATCATTTCAACTGTTATGAATTTCGTGTGGAATATCACTCAAAAAATGTCCCGCTGCTGCTCTTTTTAATCAGTGGGGATGTAAATCGAATGCTATTGGCTTAATTATATGTAGTTTTGCACCCGTTGCATAGCAACATCTAATAATATTACTTGTGTTTGGGCTAATTTCTGGTTGGTATAATACTATGTTAATCATAATTTCAATTATAAATAAATATTTATAAAAATCAAAGTTATTTCAAATTTAAAGTTTTTTCTCAGCAAATTTATTTAAAATAATATTCAGCAAAATTCAGTAAAAAGTACTCATAGTCCAGTGTTTTTCAATAAATTTGTAAAATAAAATGCTTTTTTTATTATAATTTTCATTAATTTAGGAGTATTATGCGAGAAAAAACAAACAAAAGAAGATTTTTATTTGCTATTGACCTAGACGGTACATTATTAGCAGATAGTGGTAAGGGTATTATTCACCCAAAAACTGAAGAACAAATTAAAAGAGCTGTTGCTGAAGGACACATTGTTTCCATAATTACGGGTAGACCATGAAGAAGTACAAAGCCGTTTTATGAAAAATTAGGATTGAATGCTATAGTGGGTAATTATAACGGAGCTCACATTCACTTACCAAATGATCCATTTTTTATACCAACAATTTCATACTTGGATTTAAACGAGGTATTGTACATTTTGGGGGATGAAAAGGTTAAAAAGGAAATATCTAATTATGCAATAGAAGGACCGGACTGAGTACAATTACAACACCGTGACGAAGCATTGGAACGTGTATTCAATTTTAATACTGCAGCGAAATTTAAAGAAAGTATTGAATTAACAAAGCTTCCATTAAAACCTACTGGAATAGTATTCGATGTTAAACCAACTACAGACGTATTAGAATTATTGAGTTATCTAAAACGCCGTTATGGTGATCTTGGTGAATTTTCTTCATGATCAAAAGGTGAGGGATTAACACCTGTGTTCGATATCACTTCAATAGGTGTAACAAAATCAAAGGTAATTTCATTATTAATGCGTTATTACGATATTGATATTGATGAAACTATTGCAATGGGAGACAGTTTTAATGATATAAGCATGTTTGAAACATGTACCGTTGGTGTTGCACCAGCTAATGCTGAAAAACAAATCAAAGCAATGGCTAACGTTGTCATGAAACAAACAAATAAAGAGGGGGCTGTTGGTTATTTCATTGAAAAATTTTTAAACAACCCAGATAAATACATAAATCACGCGAAAAAATTCCACACTAATTTAAATGAAGGAAAAATGAATATTGTAGGAGCAGCTCACTTCTATGATGAAGAAAATGAATAATATTCAAGATTATATAGGTTGTGATGAAACGGGTGTAGGCGATTTTTATGGCCCTATTGTTTTTGTTGCAGCGTATATACCAGTTAAAAACATACAAAAAATAATTGATTTAGGCGTTAAAGATTCTAAAAAAATAACAGATAAAAAAATAATGGAAATTGCACCGAAATTAATGGAGTTATCTATTTATCGGAAATCAGCTTTATCTCAACAAGGTAACAATAAGTTGGCGAAATTTTTAAACACAAATGAAGTCAAACTTTTATATCATTTTAAAAATATTAATGCAATGGAAAAAGAAATAAATAAAGATTCGTTTATTGATCAATTTTCAACACTCTTAAGTATTGAAAAATATAAGACAAAACTTTTAAAAACATCATTAGATTTCAAAATACCTGAGAATAATGTTTTGTACGAAACAAAAGCAGAGGACAAAATATTAAGCGTTGCTGTTGCTTCAATTATTGCTCGTTATTTGTTTTTACAAGCAATGAGCATTCAAAATGAAAAGTATAAAGTAATATTTCCTTTAGGTGCTTCAAATAAAAATATTGCTTTTGGTAAAGAATTCGTCAAAATATACGGAAAAGATGAATTATATAACGTTGCAAAAGCCAATTTCAAAACTATTGACGAAATTATTGGATCAGAGTCTAAATAAAATAACCTTAATAATTCAATAAGGTTATTTTTTAAACTAATTTATTAATAAACTCTGCAATGTCACCATTAATTTCTATAGTTCGATCACGAATGCTTTTTTCAATACGATAACGTTTTTTATTTACACTAACGTAAGATGAATTAATATTGTTTTTTACAAGATTTCAAAATTCTCATTTAATTAAATGCGGGGTTGTACAACCAACACCTAATTCTAAAAACACAATCTTTTTATTGTTATATTTGTTCAAGAAAAATTCGTATCTTTGTTTAGCTTTTTCATAATATTCATCTTCAATCATACCTTGTAAAGCATCACGAATATTAATTTCTAAATACGCGTCGCAATTTGGACAGCGTGGAATTAATTCTTGCGGCACCTTAAAGTCTTTTTGTTGTTTACACATAGCAATAATTAAATCATCATCTATATAACTATTATTTTGACAAAGTGAAGAACATCGCATGGAATTTAACATTCCTTGTTTATAAAAAATTTTCTTTTGATCAAATTTAGAAATGATAAAAGCTGAATCATTATTAGTTGTTATAATAAAATAATTTTTTTTATGTAATATTTTTTTTAAATTTAAATAACTTGGCCCAATTGGCTGATTTATAAAATTATGATATACATACAATGAATAAAAAGCTCAGTATTCAGCTTTGGAATTAAAATTATATAATGTAGTTTGCATTGCGTCAATCAAGTTATATTTTTCAATAAATTTATTGAAGTTTTGATTAAATCTTTTTTCCGAGTTACCTATATTATCACTTAGATTCATTCCAGAACCAACACCAACAACAATGGCATCAGCTTCTTCAATAAGCGTTTTTACACGCAACATTTTATTTGTGAATTCGTTTTTTTTCATTAGTAATCTTCCAATAAATTATATTGTTTAATATCAACATCCGTCAATGTAATGACTCAATTATTTTCATTTAATTCAGAATTCAATAATCTTGGATTTTCAATAGCATTTTTATTAAATTCATAAACTTTTCCGGAAATAGGTGCCTTAATATCTATTGCAGCTTTCGATGCTTCAATTGACATGAGGGTATCATCTTTATTTAAAAACTTTTTTTTATTCATTTGTGCAAATGTTATTGTACCTAAATCATCTTGTAATTCAGCACTTAACCTTATCGTGTATAAATCATTTTGTTTTTCTATAATTAAATAATCTTTTATTTTCATTGTAATCCTTGCGTAATTACTAATATAATACAATAAAAATTTAAGTAATTAAAAAAAGAGCATAAGCTCTTGTTTTAATTATTATTAATAATTTGAATTAAAGAGCTCAACATTCTTTCACCATTGGTTTTTTCTTTGATATTTTTTGATGAGTTATTCAATAGTGTTGTTTTTATTTCTGAAATAATTTGGAACGATGTTCAGTCACCATTATAATTGTTTTTTGCCTCAATAACTTCAGCATCTTTATCAATATATTTAAGTATAGAATTCAATGAAACAATTGCTGAATGATAGTTATTAGCATTTATTAAGTGACTTGCGTTTTTTTCCATGTCTTCTTTTCATTTGTTAATTTCTTCTTGTTCTTTTTGTTTTAACAACTTTAAATTTTCATTTGTTAGAACTTCTTTATAAGGGATAATATAACCTGTATTTTGTGCAAAATAAATTCAATTTGGAACTTTATTAATTTGTCCTGTATATAGTCAATTTAAAAACTTAATTGTTCCAGTGTTTAAATTCTCATTATCATTTCTAATAGCAATAAGAGATGAACCACCTTCTCAATATACTTTTTTACCATTTTCACTTGATTTTATCAACTGGCTTTGATGCTCAACGTCAGTTAATGAAGCTCAACTTGCATAAGTATCTGCATCTGGTTTGAAATATCCTTTTGATCAAGGTGATTGCATTGAATAATTTCTACCGACAGATGCTGCATAAGCAATTGCAGTATCATATGTTCTTATGTCATAACTAGCTCAATCAGAAGCCCCGTTTTGTTTGTAACTTACAGCTGAAAGAGTTTTTTTAGCCAATGAATTGTTAACTGATCTAGATGCAGCTTCACCAACGTTTATATCATGTGTAAGTAATGCCGAGTTTCAATCATTTCATAAATTTTTGAACGAATCTTGAACTTCTTTATTTTCTAGAATATTTGTATAATCAACGCCTTTGCTATCTATTGTTCATAATTTTTCGTTTGAAATAGACGCTAGTTCTTTTTGGAATACCTCTTCTTGATAATCAATTGCCAATAAACTCCCGTTTTTTACTGAAGAATCAACTGAAGATTTATTAAATTTGATTCCATTGTGAAATGCTTTAACAAAGTCTCTTACTGATTTTAAAGATTCAAATGTTTTTGCATTAACATTTAAATCTTTGAATGCAGTTTTTGATTTTGCTTCTATATAGTTAAATATGCTTTTAGCTGGAATACTTGTTCCAGTAGTACTTGCTTTAAGTGCTTTTTCATATAAAGGCATTTTTTCATCAACATTTCCACCTCCAGCTTTGACAATTTCAAAAATTTTGTTCATTAAATCTAGATTAAATGTCAATCCATCTGTATCAGAAATGTCAAAAGGCAATGAATATAATTTAGAATTTTTATCTTCATTACCTATTAATTGTGAATGTAATTTATTTATTTTTGAATGAAATAATGTTTTGTTAATTCCATTTTCATTCATATCTAATAAACGATCATATTGACTTATGATATATGCTCCGGAATGTTGTCCTAAAATAATATTAGGAATAATTTTACTTTTTTCGTTTATACTTGTTTTAACACTTGTTAATAATTCAATTTCTTCGTAATTAAAGTGATCTTCTGCAGTTTGTAATTCTACTTCAACAAATCCTTCTTGCGTGTTTTGTGTTTTATTATATTCATCAACCAATGGTTTAATACCACGCATTAAAGGTCAGTCTTCCCCTTGTGCAGTTGAAAATATAACTTTATTTTGTACTTGATTTTGTTCGTCTTTATTTTCTTGTTTTTCATCAGCTGAACATGATACTGAACTTAGTGGTGCGATAATCCCAATGGCAGCACATGATAAAACTAATAATTTTTTATTTTTAATATTCATATTACCTCTTAATAAATTTGATATTTATATTATATATTAACGTAAAAAATAGAATTAAAAAATACTTTTTAACGTGTGGTTTTTGAAAAAAATGTTAAAAAGTATTTTTTATCTTGTTGATTTATTGATAAATTTTGAAAAACTTAAATAAGTTGATAGAGGAATTAACATAGATATAATGGCACCTGCGGCAATCATATTTGGGAGGGGCACATCATTTGTTCTTGGGTATAAAAATCACAAAGTAATATTCGTTTTTCCAGAAGAACTTAATAAATATTTAGGTCATAAATAATCATTTCATACTGATGTAGTTGTGAAAATTATTAATAGTAAATATGATAATTTGAGTTCCGGTAAATAAACATACATAACTTTTTCATATCATTTAATATTGTCAATTTTAATCAATCTAGATTTAGCGTCACTAATGTTTTGCGCAATCTTATATGTGTATGCAAATATAAAAAAACTTACAAAACCATTTGTGATCATTGAAAATCATGAATAAGATGTCAAGTTTCAATTATTTAATTCAAGTTTTAAAGATGAATACAAAACATATTCAGGTATTAAACTAATTAATAATAAAAAATAAACAAAATAATTTTTGAATCTTAAACTTTTGATTTTGATTAAACCTGTTATAGCTAAAGAATAAACGATTATTCTAATAATAACCAATAATATTGATGAAGATATTGTTAATAAAAATGATGATAATAATTTCTTATTAAATAAAGAAATAAATACATCAAAATTTCATTCTTTAATTAATAATGTTTCAGTTACTGATGCTGAGGTGGAATTTGATTGTAGTGCAGTCATTAATAAAAAATATATTGGAAATAAAACGAATAAACAACCGCATATTATGAATAATAATTTCAAGGATTCATAAAATATTTTTTTAAACATTTTTTTCTCCTTTTGTATGTTTTATTAATTGAATTAATTTTTTTCAAAATTTAGGTCTTAATAAATGTAAAATAATCAAATTTAAAAAGACAAATACCAATACACTGAAAGATGCTGCGAATGCTTTTTCTTTATTTCAGTATTCACCTTTAGGAATTCCTAAATATTTCAATATATAACTAGCCACTGTATGACCGTTTCTAGATTCTATTGGAAAATGTTCATCCAATACAATATAAGGATACATTAAAAAAGCGAAGATGAAATTTGTACAAATTACAACAAATATTGTTTTGTTAATTTCTTTTAAATAAATGTCTTTAATTTTGTTGAATAACGATAAATTATCAATCGTCATAACTCTTTTATATTTAATATTGGCTTTGTTTATTGAAGCGGAAAATAAAACTATATTAAAAGGCAAGGATCTTCATATTTGAAAAATAACGTAATATCAAAATATGTTTGACTTACCAAAATAAAAACTGAAATCTGAACCAAAAGCTTTAAAAAATATGTTTTTCTCACCAAATAAATATATAAATGCGGTACCAACTGCAAAAGAAGATATATAAAATTGTGAGTAAATCAAAGTTAATAATAAATTCGATGTCATTTTAGATATCAAAGACTCTAAAGATAACGAAATTACAAATGCTATAAAAAATGATAATGCAGTTCCTAAAATAAGTACTAATGTTGAATTTTTGACTGCATGATAAAATTGTTTATCACTCAATACATCTAAATAATTATCAAAACCTTTTGAAGTTATGGTTAAGTTATGCTTATTTGGATAAATAACTAAAGAACTGTTAAAGGAATTTAATATAGGCACAAATATAAAACAAATTATGAGAAACAGTAACGGCAATAAATATACGTAACCAATTCAATCTTTTTTTTCTATTAAAATTTGTTTAAATTTATTCATAAATACGTTTACCTTCAAAATCAAATTTTAATATATCTTTTTTATTAAATTCAATCCCCACACACTGATCAATACTGAATTCATTGTTATTTGATAAAACATTAACAGTGTATTTGTTGTATTCAATTGAATACACAATTTTATCTCCTAAATGTTTTTTATTTATTATGCGATTGGTTCCACTTGGATTAATAGAAATGTTATTGTGTCTTATGTATTCAAAATATTTATCAGTTTCATTAATTAAATTTATTTCCGGAGAACCAATAAATTTTGCAACAAACAAATTATTGGGGTTGTTATATAATTCTTCTGGATTTGAGTACTGTTGAACTTCACCATTGTTCAATAATATGATTTTATCTCCAACCTTAACTGCATCTTGTTGGTCATGAGTAACCATTATTATCGACAATTGGTACTCATTTTTTATTTCGATAATTCATTCAATTGTTTGTTCTTTTATTTTGGCATCTAGTGCGGAAAAGGGTTCATCTAGAATTATCAGTTTGTTTTTTTTGATAATAGCTTTAGCGAATGCAACACGTTGTTTTTGACCGCCGGAAAGTAAACATGCTTTTTTATTAGAGTATTCAGATAAACCTAGTTTTTCAGATATACTTTTCCACTCTTTTTTGAACATATTTTTTAATCTTAAATGTTCTAAACAATGAGCAAAAACAACAAATTTTGGAAGCAACAACACTGAACAAATAAATCTGAATTTATTGAATAAATATGTTAATTTAATTTTGTTTTGTTTAGGTTTGTTTATTTCCAATTCATATTTATGTTTAATAGTTTTTAATAATTTAATTTTGCCCAATAAAAGTAATACATCCTCCATAGCATTCAATCTTGCTGAATTTACCCATGCTGGATAATTTTTAGCACTTAAATAGACATTTTGAAACACCGATAAATTAGGGTATACATTATTTTCTTGCATGATGTAACCAATTTCATATATTTTTGGATTATTTTTTATATTGATTGCATTATTTTTTGTTCTTAAAAATCCAATAATTAAATTTAATAATGTTGTTTTACCAGATCCTGATGGTCCCAATAATACTGTTATATTATTTTCTTCAATATTTAATTTTTTAATTTTTACACCATTTTTTTTATCATATGAAAAATCTAAATTTTCGATTGAAACTATAGAAGATTTACAGTTTATAAAGCTATCAATAATTTCAATAAATTTTTCGAAATTTTCCTCAAACATCATATGACCAGTTTTTGGTATTCAAAAAGTTTGGCAATCTTTGATATTATGTTTAAAATATTCAACGCATTCGTCTCTGTCTATCACACCATCTTTTTCACCAAGAATTAATAATGATGGAACGGAAATTTTATTCATTCCTGATTCAATATCATTCATAATATCAATGTTAGGCAATGATTTGCCTAATTCAATAATATTGTCATTACAATAATCTTCTTTATTGAAAAGCATGCGATATTTTTTCATTCATTTTTCGTCGTTTTTAAAACGTGAGATGTCAAAATATAATGCATCCATATATTTAATAAAACCATCAAAATCATGTGGAAAATAAGTATCAAAATAATTATCTTTAACATTCAATGAAGTTTTATTCATTGGAGCTAAATATATCATTTTTGCAAACAGATGCGGTTTTAATTTATAAGCCAAGGAAATAATTCCGCCGCCCATTGAATGCCCTATTAAGATAATATTTTTTAAATTGTGTGTTTCAATGAAATTTAATAATAATTCTGCATAAAAATAGACATCAGGTTTGTGATCGTTTTTAAGCTCTAAACCACTACAACCAGGCATTCATAATGCATAATAATCATTTTTAGTTCAATAATTCTGAATTTTTTTAAAAACACCAGGTTGTGAATTAAAACCATGTATAAAAATTATTGGATTCTCTGGGCTATTATTGTCTTTAAATATATACGGATATGGGTATAAGTCGTCTGTTTTATAATTCATTTTGCCTCGCTTTTTGTTTATAATTTTACACGAATAGCTTTATTTTTTTCTAGTTGAAACTTTAAAATTCTACTTTAAAAAAAATACTGCCAAATTCTGAAAAAATTTCAGCATTTTGACATTGTATTTTAATATTGTTTTTTTGAATTTTTAGTCAATAATTGTCTTGTTTCGTCCGGAATTGTTTCACCATAATCAAACATTCTAACGATATTTTTGAATGTATTTGAAGGAATTTTTAAATCATCAAGTCTGTCTGTTGTTAATTTTAAATTTATTTCTTCAGGTTTATTATTTTTTAATTTTTGAGCAAATTCGGGTTCGACAACAAAAACTGATGAAAGACCAACTAAATCTGAATACTCTAATGCTTCCAAACATTTTTCGGGAGTATTAATACCACCACTAGAAATTATTGGTATACGTTTATTAATATGTTCATAAACAACTTTATTCACTAGTTGATTTTTATATTTTTCACTTGAGCGTACTTTATTTAAATAAATATCATGCCCTCATGATGCAATAGCCAAGTACGATATGTTTGCAGTATTTAATATCAAATCCATGATTGAATTAAATTCTTCAATTGTATAACCTATTTCACTACCAACAGTTTCTTCGGGCGTTGCTCTGAAACCAAATATAAAGTTGTCATCTGCATAATCATCAATAACTCTTTGAATTTCAGTGATGACTTCCAGTAATAATCTTGAACGGTTTTCTAATGATTGACATCCATATTCGTCTGTTCTTTTGTTAACTAATTTACTTATAAATGTTTGCAGTAATAGACGTTGAGCCATCGATATTTCAACACCATCAAAACCAGCTTTAATTGCTCTTATAGTTGCTTTACCATAATCTGTTACAATTTGCTTTATTTGTTCAATAGACAATTCAAAAACATCGTGTTCTATTGGTGTGTGTAAGTGTTCATAACTAGGGCCATATACATATCCATGTTCTTTTATTGAAGCAACAGATCACTTACCAGCATGTGCTAATTGTAATATCGCCACTGAACCGCGGGCTTTCATTGCATTCGCTAATTTAGCTAATGATTCAATATCATCATCATCTTTAGCGCTATATCCATATTCAAATAAATGTCCAAAATCGTCAAAATAAGCTCCTCCAGAAATTTGTAATGTAGCAGAATGACTTCTTCTGAGTGCATAATCAATTTCTTCTTTGGTCATTTTACCGTTTTTAGTAGCTAAATTTAATGTCATAGGAGATAATACAAATCTATTATCCAATATATGGTTTTTTAATTTAATTTTTTGAAACAATGGATTGTATTTATTTATGTCTAATATCAATTCTGTGACTTCTTTTGCATTTAATTCGCTAAAAAAGTATTCATTTAAATTAACGGAATTTAATTTATTAAATAATTCTTGATAACGCATTTTTGTACCCACGAGTACGTTTTCTAATTCACTAATTGGTTTTTTTGTAAAAAAATCTCCGCTTATTTTACATTTTTCAATTTTTCCTTCATTTACACAAAATGAAAAGTTTACAGTACCTATAGATAACCTTGCATCACGATTATACTCATATCTAGGACTTAGACCGTAATTTCAATCTCAATTTTTATATTTTTTATTTACTAATTCATCAATTTCTTTTCAGTCTTTTTCAGTTAATTCGTAGCGATTAATTTTTTCGATGGAATCAACGTTGAATAATCTTTTAATAACTTCATCTTTAAATTCAAATACTGATAAATTATTAAAATCGTTTGTTAAGTATTCATTAAGTTGACCTACTCTTTGCCTTACTGATTTAACTCCTTGAGAAGCAATTTTTTTACGGTTAGGATTCAATGCATTAACCATTGAATCATAATCTACTTTATATAATAAAGAATAACCGCCATACACTTTATTATTTGCGAGCATCATTGCTGCACCCGATACTTTACGTCCATTAATTGTTAAATCGTTTTTACCTGTTTGTTCAATATTATTCGCCCCCATTTCTTTAAGAATTTGAATGGTTGGTTCATAAAATTTTTGGAAATTTCCAAGAATGTTATTATTTTTGTCATAAGGAATAATATAACATATATTAACTGCGTTGGAATCGATATATATAGCACCACCGCCCGTATCTCTACGAACTATGCTTATATTGTTATCTGTTAAAAATTGATGATTTACCTCAACTTCTGCGTTTTGAAAGTAACCAAGTTGAATATGCGGATCTGCAATAGCCGGAAATACAATTGTATCATCAACGTTTAAATTGTTCAGTGCTCAAACTTGAATAGCTAATCAATATGCACCGTCTTTTAAATATTTACCATTACGAATAGGTTCTATTAAAATCATTAAATTTCCTTTTTTAATTGTTTCATAAATGCATTTATATCGTCATTAATGGCGATAGTGCGATCTAAAATTTCTTTATCAACTCTATAATTTTTGGCGTTCATAGCAATATACAATGCGTTTTTATTGCTTTTTGTCATTTCTCAAAATGGAATTTTAATTAGCTGCGGTGTTGTATAACCCACACCTAATTCTCAAAATAAAACTTTTTTATTTGAACTTTTTTTTATGAATTCATCATAACGAGCTTTTTCGGCAAAAAACTGATCATCCTCTGCCATACCTTTGTAAGCTACACGCTTGTTAACTTCTAAAAAGGCATCACATTTTGGACAATGCGGAAGTAATTCATATGGTACTTGCATGTTTTCTTGTTTTGAAATCATTTCCTTAATCAAATCATCCATTTGATATCTTTGTTGATGACACATTGCGCTACATTGCAATAAATTATATTTTCCTTGAATGTAAAAAACTTTTTGTTGATCAAAACCAGCAACTTCTAAACTGCTGTCAGAATTAGTTGTAATTATGAAATATTCTTTTCCTTTTAATATTTCCAATAAATTAATAAAACTTTCTCCCGCTGGTTGTGAAAAGTAATTTAAATCCATAAATCTGCTTTGAAATGCTCAATATGTTTGTCATGATGGAAAATGATACAAACTGGCTTGTAACATATCTAAGAATCGGTATTCTTTGATAAAATCGGGAAAATTGGATTCAAATCTTTTCCCTGAATATCCGATACCATCGGCAGAAGTCATTCCCGCTCCAATTCCAACAACAATAGCATCAGCCTCATTAATTCATTGGTTTAATTCTTTTGGTGTTGGATTTTTATTTAATTGTTTTGCTCACATATTAATAATCTTCTAAAGCATTGTAATCTTGTTCATTTACATCAGTAAGTCTAACAATTCAGTTGTCATTTTCACTGGCTGAATTCAATAATTGAGGGTTTTTTAACACTTCCATATTTTTTTCAACAACTGTTCCTGATATCGGCATTTTAACATTAACAATAGCTTTCGAAGCTTCGACTTTCATGATAATGTCGCCTTTGTCAACTTTTTCAACTTGATAAAATTGAGCGAAACCGATTGTACCTAAATCATCTTGTAATTCAGGTGTCATTCTAATTGTGTATACGTCGTCTTTTTTTTCTACTAATAAAAATTCTGTTATTTTTTTCATTATTACTCCTTATTAAAATAATTTTTTATGAATGTTAGAGCACGTTTTTTGTCTTCTTGTTTTTCAGCTAAGGGTGAAATAATCAAATTATCAATATGCAATTCCTCACATAATTTGTTTATTTTTTCCACGTCGCTAATCGAATTTAATAAAAATATATTTCTTTTGTTTCTTTCGAATTGTTTTTTTTCTTCTTGATCATCAAACTCTCTTTGTTTAACATTTTCATAAGTTGGAAAATGTTCGTACTCATTATAATCATTTTTACCTAATCTAAAAAGTGCTATTTGAGATGCCAATTCATCATTTAAGGTTTTGTTTTTACAACTTACTACGTTTAAAGCTATACCTATATTTACTGGTTTTTTATTATGAATTCTTTGATATTCTTCAATATATGTTTCTATCACTTGTTTAGCTATTGTTTTATTAGGTAATAAAAATCACCCGTATATAATTGCTAAATTGTTTTTAGCTGCAAATATTGCGCTTTCAACACCAGTAATAAGTAAATAAAATTCATTTTTTTGGTTATTGTATGGTTTAATATCTTGAATTGAGTCATGATTATAATATTCCGTGATTTTCAATAACTTTGAATAATAATTTAATGAATGTCTTCCAGATTCAAATACTGATTTGACATTATCTGTACCAGGATTACTTCCAAAACCATATATGAATCTTTTAGGTTGCAAAATGTTTAATGTATTTATTTGTTCAATGATTGAATAAGGTTGATAATTACTCAACATTATTCCCCCACATCCAATTTTGATGTTTTTAGTTTGATGTGCTAACTCATTCATAAGCAGTAAAGGATATGAAATGATTAATGAATGTACTCCATGTTGTTCTGAAACTCAAAATGAGTCAAGATTAATATCGTCAGCAAATTTAGCTAATTCGATTGTATTTTGATATGTTTGATGATGTGTTTGTTGGTCAACTAATAAACCGTGATCTAATACTCCTATTTTCATACTAAAATTATACAAAAAAAACAAAATTTAATTGAACTAAAAATACGCTAATTATATAACGATAATTATATTTTTAGCGTATAGCGTATTGTATTATTTTTTATTAATAAAGTTTTTAAGTAACATTTTGAATGTATCAAAATCTTCATCAAACATCATATGACCTGTTTTTTTGATTCAGTATGTTTCAACATTTTTAATGGTTTTTTTGAAATATTCTAAGCAATTATCCCTTTTCATAACACCATCTTTTTCACCCATTATCAACATACTTGGTACTGTTATTTTTTTCATGGCCATTTCAATGTCATTCATTAATTTTGGATCAGGTAATGATTCCCCTAGTTTCATTATCATGTCATTAATATGATCACTTACTTTAAAGTTTTTTTTGTTTTCTTTCATTCATTGTGAATCATTTGTAAATATTGAAGCATCATAATACAAAACTGGAATAAATTTAGTTATAAATTCATTGAAAGTTCTTGGAAAGTATGTATCGAAATACACTTCTTCTTTAGGCAAACTTGTTTTATTCATAGGAGCTAAATAAATCATTTTACTTATTCTATCTTTAACCAATTCATAAGCTAAAGATATTGTTCCACCTCCCATTGAGTGCCCTATCAATATAACATTTTTTAAATCATTATCAATAATGAATTGAGCTAGCAGTTGTGCGTATTGGTACACTGATATTTCATGGTTTTCAATTGGTTTTAATCCTTGATTCCCAGGAAATGAAATTGCATAAAAATCATTATCTTTTCAATTGTTCGCAAATATATCAAGACAATTTATACTTGAATTAAATCCATGTGCAAAAACAATCGGGTATTCACTTTTATTATTGTTTATAAATTTAAATGGATATGGATATTTTATTTCTTTCATTAGTCCTCTTTTTTTCTTTTTGTTATTTCAATATTATAATTGAATCATTTGTATTTGTCTTAACAAATAAATTAAAAACTGAACCATTATCAAATGGTTCAGATAATAAATTACTTATTATTGTTTTTGTTTTCTTTTGAATGAATCATATGGGCAATGATTGCGTTTACTGGTGTGGCTATGTTGTGTTTTTTACCTAATTTAGCAATAGCTCCATTTAAATAATCTATTTCTGTTAAACGGCCATTTTTCATATCTTGATATAATGATGGGTAATGTAATCCTGCTGTTTTTGGATCAAAACAGTTGATAATGTTTTGAGAAATAATTTCTTTAGAAACACTAACTCCTTCAGCTTCTGCAACTTTCACTAATTCATCTAAAATGCCATCTGTCAATACTTGATGATCTTTATATGATCCATATTGATTAATATTGCAATCAATAAGTGTACAGTATGAATTTAATACACAGTTTAAGGCTGCTTTATGTCAAATAGATGTATAAACATTATTTGAATAAATTAAATTTAATCCAGCTTTATTAAATTGTTCAATAATAGAATTTGTTTTTGTTAAGTCTTTTTCCTCAACTTGTTTAATTTCTGCTTTTCCAACTCCGTGAGCTTTCAATATACCTGGCCCACCTAATCCTGATGTTCATACGGTTACACCTATTAATATGTTATTGGGGTCAATGTATTCTTTCAATGTATCAACGTGACCTAAACCATTTAATACGCAAATTACTTTTGTGTCTTTTTTTAATAACGGTTTAATATCTTCCAACATTGGTCTTAATTGCATTGATTTCGTTGATACAAATATTACGTCAAAATCTTCTTTAATATTTTTAACTTCTTTTGAGCAATAAATAGGCATTTTATAGTTACCTAAGTCTTTATCATCGATAATAACTTTTAATCCGTCTTTTTTAATGTTTTCAATGTGTGTTTCTCAGTTATCTATCAATGTTACATCAAATCCAGCTTGGTGCAACATAAATGCAAAACGTGATCCTAATGCTCCTGCTCCTGCAAATAATATCTTCATATACTTCCTTTTTTATTTAATATTCTTATATCTTAATTTTACATCAGCATTTAATGTTTTTTTAATATCAATATACAATTAAAAAAACAACGTCCCTTGTTAGGTACGCTGTTTTTAATTTGGTTGAAAAAAACTATTTCATTTGTTCAGCTACTTCAGCTGCAAAGTCAACAACTTTTTTCTCAATACCTTCTCCAACTTCGAAACGGTATGATTTGATTAATTCAAGACCATTGTCACTTAAGTATTGAGCAACTGTTTTTGAATCTTCCATAACAAATGCTTGGAATGATAAAACATTGTTTTCATTGAATGCTTTACGTAATTTACCATCAAGCATTGAGTTTTGAACTTTTTCTGGTAATGAATCAAATTTTGGGTTTTCTTTACATTCAGCAACTGCTTCAGTGTGAATTTTTTCTTTTAATTCAACTGGTAAATCGTTTTCAGTGTCAAATGTTGGGTTTAAAGCAGCAACGTGCATTGCAACGTTTCTAGCTGCATCACCATTTGTACCTTTAGCATGAATAATTGAGGCAATACGTTTATTAGCGTGTGTATAAATAGCCGCAACTTCACCTTCTGTAAATGAAACTTTTTCAACACGACGTAATGTGATTTTTTCTCCAATTTTTGCGGTTGCGTTTGTTACTAATGATTCTAATGAAGAACCATTTACTTCGATGTTTAAAGCATCTTCTAAAGTTTTGAATTCATTTGATAATAAGGCTTTTTGAATTGTTTCTACTAATTCTTGGAATAATTCGTTTTTAGCAACGAAATCTGTTTCAGCATTTAATTCAAATAATACTGAATATTTTTCATTTGAAATAGCTCTAACAATCCCTTCAGCTGCTACACGTGAAGCTTTTTTAGCTGCTTTAGCTACTCCTTTTTCTTGTAATAAAGCGATAGCTGCATTAATATCATTATTTGTTTCTTCTAGGGCTTTTTTACAATCTAAGAATCCTGAGTTTGTTATATCACGTAATTCTTTAATTAATTTTGCATCTGCTGCCATATTATTCTCCTTTGTTTTCTGAATTTTCTACTCTTGGTTTACGGTTGTAAACTCTACGTGGTTGATCTGATGATTCTTTACGAACATCTTCTGGTAAAACAACAGCTTCGTCTGGTTGGTAAGCAAATAATTGTTTTTCGTTACGTCCGCTTGCAATAGCGTCTGCTAAAACAGTTAAAATTAAAGTAATTGATTTAACTGATGCATCGTTTGCTGGGATTCCAAAGTCTACGTTATCTGGATCAGCATTTGAGTTTAAAATTCCAAATACTTTAATCCCTTTTTTACGAGCTTCTTTAATTGCAATATCATCAACTAATGGTGAAGCTACAATCATAATGTTTGGTGTGTAACGCATGTTACGGATACCATTCAAGTTTTTTTGTAGTTTTGATATTTTTTTATCAAAATCTAATCCTTCTTTTTTAGTGTATCCAACATACCCTTCAGCTTGTTTTTTTTCTAAAGATTCTAATAAATCAACGCTTTTGAAAATTGTTTGTTGGTTTGTTAGTGTTCCACCTAATCAACGTTCAGAAACGTATGGTGAATTTGTTCTGTTAGCTTGTTCTTCAATAATTGACTTAGCTTGTTTTTTAGTTCCAACAAAAATAAATTTTGCGCCTTTTGCTGAAGCTTTTTGAATCATTTTGAATGCATATTCTAATGATTTTTGAGTTTTGGTAACATCGATAATGTGGTTACCGTTTCTTTTCCCGTAAATGTAAGGTTTCATTTTTGGGTTTCATGCGCTTGGACGACGTCCAAAGTATGTACCAGCTTCTAATAATTTAGCACGTGAAATAATTTCAGGTGTACGAGCTGATTTTTGTTGTTCTTCAACAACTTTTTTTTCTGTATTTTCCATATTTATTTTCCTTTGTTTGTTTTCGTCCTGTTGTTTCTAAATATTGGCATCATTTACGACACACCCAATACAATTCGCAACAGTGTTTAATTTTATTAATATTTAAGTACTCTTTAATAGTACTAATTTATTTTAACACAAAAACATTTATTCTGTCTCTTAAAAAAAGGTAATAAAAAATCCTACATTTGTAGGATTAATTTTAATAATCAAGTTTAAATGATGCTTGACATTTTTTTTGCAATCCATCAAGCGTAAAACTAACAGTTAAAATCTTTTGAGTTTCATCATATTGTATTAATTTCACTGTGTTTTGTTCACTGGTTGTCAGTCTTATTATTTCTGTATTTTTAGTTATTTTGTTTACTAATTCTACTTGCATTTTAGAAATCAATGACGATAAATTTTGTTCAATATTAGCACTTGTGAATCCTCCTGAAGGTATAGACGGAGAATCAGGTGTAATAGTTTTACCTACAGTATCAAAATCTGTAAATTGTTTTTTAATTTCATCTGTTAACTCAAAAACAACTTTTTCTTCGTAATAACTAGGTGATAGTTCTTTGTCTTTGTATCAATTAATTACTGTTATTTCTATTGCATTTGATGATCTTACATAACCATAATTGTTAGGCATTTTTACAAAACCATTTGCTTTAATTTCAGATCTTTCAATTAACGGGTCTTCTGAAGTTATCTCAAAATCAGCTCCGTATATCTCGTCTAGCATTTTGTTTTTTATTGATTCAGCTTTTAAAGTTGCTTTTGTTGAACTTTTGAAAAATTCACGACTAATCAATACAGATTCTTCACCTTTTATAGATGGGTCAGTTTTATCTGAAACTAAATAAGTTATTAAAATACCATTGTTTAACAATTCTTTATTTTTGATTGAGAAATCAAATTTGTTTTTAATCTCTCCTTCTTCAAGGTTTAAATTAGGGAATATGTTTCTATTGTTACCAATTAATATGTCATATTCAAATTCCATTTGATTTAATTTCTCTTTAGTTAGTTCAGCAAATTTGTAATTACTTAATTTGTCTCCTTCTTTTAATCTGAAGTTACCTAACTTAAAGGCGTAATTACCACCTAATTTATTTATTTGGAAATAAATATCTTCATTTCAAGGTTTTCCATTGTCGATATCTGGGTGTTCCAATGTAGCAGTTAAAATAATAGAGTTAGTTATTTTGTTTAATTCTTTTTTAACTAATTTTGTTATTTTTAATTTAGTGTATTGTTCATTAGCTTCTAATAGGTTTTTCAATCCACCAATTTTTTTATCAAAATTGTTTTTTTGAGCAGAAGAATCGTTTAATGCATAAGATTCGGCATCTGTTACAGAAATATTTATTAAATAACCATCTCCTATTCTTGCTTTACCTTTTGATTCAATTAGTTTATTTAACATATCATCATTAATTACACTGTCGTATATATAACTCGCAGTCATGCTGTCTTCGAATGGACCAATTTCGTGTCCGATTTCACCTATTAATTTAATTTTTCTTTTTAATTGTTTGTTATAAACTATTTTTGTGTCTTGTTCATTATTCTTTTTACCAACTAATTCAACTTTTATTTCTTGTGTATAAATGTCTTTTTCCATTTTTTTAATTTCAATAGAATCATATTTGTTGTTTATTATAGATTTTTCAAGTTTTTGACGCAATTCTTTATCATTGTTTACTTCAACAAATTCATTATTTATAGTAAATTCAGGAAGTCAAACATCATAACCACCTTCAATAATTTCTGGAGTAGCTTCTTTAAAATCTAAAATAGTATAGAATCTTTGACTGCTGTCATAAGGATGTTTATAGGATATTTTAACACCATCTTCTGTTATTATTGCTTCAGTTATCTTGTATTCTATATAAGGATTGTTTGGATCTTTTAGAATGCTAATACTGTTTTTTATTTCAGCTTCAGTTAATTTTGTTCCTTCTTCTTTGTATCCTTTTGTGTAAGCTGAATTTGTTCATTTGGCTGTGCTTTCTTTAAAAACAGGAGCTGAAACTACGGTTATAGAAAGTGGGTACTCTTTTTCTTCTTTAAATTGTTGTTTTATAATTAAAGTCGCTGTTTTTTGACCGATAACAGTTGTATCTAAAGGTTCTTTTAGTTTGAACACAGAACTCTTTGGGTATTCAGATACATTTTTAATAAATGATTTTAATATGTCTTCTGTTACTTCAGTATTGACTTCGATTTCATTACTATAATCAATACTTGGACGGATTTCATTTTTAAACTCTTTAACATCTACTATTATGTCTAATGATTGAGGTATTTCTACCGGGATATTCACTTTAACTTTAGCAGTCTGTTCTCCAACGTTGCTTGTATCTGGTTCATTAATAATTTCTATAGTAGTATCTTTTGGTAATTCATCATAATTTAATATTACTTTTTTAAATTGTTCTTCGCTAACTACTGAATTTTGTTCAACTGTAACAACTTCAGAAGATAAATTTAATTTGGTTTGTACAATTTTAAATTCTTCTGATGGAATATTTATTATTGAATCAGTAACATCTTTTGAATCTTTTTTATTGGTTTTGGTTACGGTTACGTCAACACTACCATCATTGTTAGCTACTGATTTAGTTACAACGTAATCATAATTTTCAGAATCATTCATACCTTCAATTTGAGGTGTGAATGATTTATTGTTAATTGCCTCTGCATATTCTTTAGATGTTTTAGTCTTATCACCTTTTACACTCAATACTTCTTTAAATTGATTTTTAGCAATAATTACTTCATATTTTTTCGAATCTTTTGAGTCTTTTTTGTTTGTTTTTACAACAGTTGCAGCAACAGTTCCATCTTCATTAGTTTTAGCATCAGAAATTGTGTATTCGAATTCTTCAGTGTCTTTTGGACCCGATATTGTTGGTTTAATTAAATTATTTTTAATAGCTTCAACATATTCTGACGCTGTTTTTGTTTTATCTCCTTCAATACTTAACTCAAGTTTAAATTCTTCTGATGGAATATTTATTATTGAATCAGTAACATCTTTTGAATCTTTTTTATTGGTTTTGGTTACGGTTACATCAACACTTCCATCTTTGTTAGCTACTGATTTAGTTACAACGTAATCATAATTTTCAGAATCATTCATGCCTTGAATTTGAGGTGTGAATGATTTATTGTTAATTGCCTCTGCATATTCTTTAGATGTTTTAGTCTTATCACCTTTTACACTCAATACTTCTTTAAATTGATTTTTAGCAATAATTACTTCATATTTTTTCGAATCTTTTGAGTCTTTTTTGTTTGTTTTTACAACAGTTGCAGTGACAGTTCCATCTTCATTAGTTTTAGCATCAGAAATTGTGTATTCAAATTCTTCAGTGTCTTTTGGATCCGATATTGTTGGTTTAATTGAATTATTTTTAACAGCTTCAACATATTCTGACGCTGTTTTTGTTTTATCTCCTTTAACTAAGATAGGATTTTCACCTTCATTTAAAGTCGAAATTAATACAGCGTTAGCTGATAAAGCGGCTGTTAACGATGTTAACGTCAATAACTTAACTAATGTTTTAGATTTATTATTTTTCATATCTTCTCCTTATAAACTAGTAAATTAATTTTATATAAATGAATTTTTATTACTTTTTTTTTTTTTTTTACAAGCGAAAATACAAAAAAAATATACTTTTAGTATCTTAAAAAGTTTTTTTGTAGACTTTACAAAATAAATAAAAACACTAAAAAAAATAAGCTGATTTGCTTATTTTTTGTTTATTTTATTATTTTTTCTGTAATTCCATCATGTTTAACATTGACACAAATTTTTCAGGTGATAATGATGCATTACCAACTAAAAAACCAGTTATTTGCGGTATTTCTAATAAATGCATTATATTACCAGGGTTTGCGCTACCACCATATAAAAATTTACATTTAGGTAATTTGTTTTGTAAAAATTCAAATATAGGAGCTAAATGCTCATTCGAAGCAACCAAACCTGTACCAATAGCTCAAATTGGCTCGTATGAAATAATAATATCAGCCGTTTCATCAACTCCGTCTAAGGCAATATCTATTTGTTTACTGATAATTTTTAATGTTTCTTTAGAATGGAACTCTTCAAATGTTTCTCCAATACATAAAACAACTTTTAAATTGTGTTTTAACGCTTCTTTAATTCTTAAGTTTATCTTGTTTGAATCATCGTGAAAATAAGTACGTCTTTCCGAATGACCAACTATAACAAAATCCATCTGCATATCCGCTAGTTGATTAGCGGATATATCACCTGTATATGCTCCTTTTGTATAACAAGATACGTTCTGTGCCCCTATTTTTAAAACATTATTTTCTTTTGCTAACAATTGTTTGCAAATAAGATTTGTATAACTAGGTGCAATTGCAAAGAAAATATCAGTACTATCAGGATGAAGTTTATTCACTTCTTTAATAAAATTTATATTTTCGCTATAATTAACATTCATTTTGTGATTACCGATTAAATAATATTTTTTCATTTCAACTCCTACATCTTTTTTTATCTAATTATATTTAATAAAGAATTTTTTTAACATTTTTATTTTTGTATTTTTTTAAAATTGTGTTATGATATTAGTGATTCGATTATTATATATAATTGGATTTATCGTAAATGTCCTACCGAGGTAAAATACCTTATTTCAATGAATAATAAAAAACAGCGGCTGAGGTGGCTGTTTTTAACCATTTAGTGTTAAAATGTTATTTATGGAAAAAAATATTAAAAAATCAATTTATCAAAATGGAAAAATAAGCTGAGATTATTATTTTATGTCTTTAGCTAAATTGAGTGCACAGCGATCAAAAGATCCCAATACAAAAGTAGGGGCTTGTATAGTGAATCAAAATTATGTAGTGTCATTAGGATATAACGGCATGCCAAAAAGCATTAACTGTACAAACGCTAATAATGATCTTGACAACGATTTAATTTTTTCATGAGAAAAACCAGCAGTTAAAGAAGAAATATTAAATTCTAAATACACATATGTTGTACATGCGGAAGCAAATGCAATTATCAATGCAAACTTAACGAACTCTAAAATTGGTGAAAATGCAATAATGTATATAACTCATATGCCTTGTTTCAACTGCGCTAAATTAATAGTTCAGTCTAAAATTTCAAGAATAGTATACGCCGAAGATTATAAAAATGATACTGAAGAAGGTAAGGCAAGTATGTTAATACTTGAAAAAATGGGTGTGAAAATTGAAAAAATTAATCAAAATTTTGATGTTATTTTAAGGGCTCACAAATAATAAAAACAACAAAAAAACGTTCAAAATTCTCGTTTTTTTGTTGTTTTTATTAATAAATTCATTTTTTTAAAAATCCTTTGTGCTTCGTTGAAATATAATTAAAATGTGAAAACAATTAAGGAGAGAATTTATGAAAATTTTAGTAGTAGGAGCAAACCACGCAGGAACAAGCTTTTTAAGAACATTGAAAACAGTTCACCCAGAAGCTGAAATCGTGTGTTATGACCGTAATACAAACACATCATTTTTAGGATGTGGTATAGCAGTATGAGTAAGTGGGGAATTCAAAGATCCATCGGGATTATTTTATTCATCACCACAAAGTTTAGTGAAAGATTACAATATTGATTTGAAGGTAAATCACGAAGTTATACATATAAATAAAGAGAAAAAAATTGTTACTGTTCGTGACAACGCAACAGGAAAAGAATTTGAAGATACATATGATAAATTGGTTTTTGCCGGTGGAACATGACCGATAGAGCCACCATTTAAAGGTAGAGAATATAAAAATATAATGCTTTCTAAATTATTCCAACATGCAGAAGAAATTGTTAAAGCAGCTGAAGATAAAAATGTTAAAGACGTAGTAGTTGTTGGAGCAGGATACATCGGGGTGGAATTGGTGGAGGCTTTCCACATTCAAGGCAAAAAAGTTACTTTAATCGATTTACAAGACAGAGTAATACCTAATTATTTTGATTCTGAGTTTACAGATGTTATGGAAACTAATATGAAAAAATTAGGTATTAATCTACGCTTAGGAGAATCAGTTAAAGAATTTAAATCAAAAGATAATGTAAATGTTTCTAGTGTTGTAACAGATAAAGGAGAGTACGCAGCCGACTTAGTAATATTATGTATTGGTTTTAAACCTCGTACAGATATGATAAGCGGAGTAGAGAAATTACCGAACGGAGCTATTGTTGTGGACGAATTTAATCGTTCAATAACCGATAAAGATATATATGCTATTGGGGATTCATGTGCTATGAAAAATGTTGTAACAAACACTCAGCACCATACAGCATTAGCAACTAATGCTGTTAAATCAGGATTAATTGCCGCTTTAGACATTGCGGGATTACACATTCCTTTCCCTGGTGTAGCAGGAACAAACGCTATAAACGTATTCAATTGCCATTACGCTTCAACTGGTTTAACAAAACAAATGGCATTAAAATTAGGGTTTAAAGATGAGGATGTTGCAGAACAAATTTGAACAGATAATGATCGTCCAGAATTTATGAACACCTATGAAAAAGTATCATGTAAAATAGTGTATAATCCAAAAACATTTAAATTGTTAGGTGTACAAATTGGTTCATGAGGTAAACAAGTACATACTGAAGTAATTTATATGTTTGCTTTAGCTTTACAAAAAGGTTTAACGCTACCTGAAATCGCTTTAACAGATGTATACTTCTTACCACACTTTAATAAACCATTTAATTTCTTTTTAGTACCAATATTAAATGCATTAGGAATTAAGTATAAAGCTTAAATGTAATTAATAAACAAAAAAACAATGCACAATTAATGCATTGTTTTTTAAAAATTTATTTAGTTTATGAATTTATACAAAATTCAAAATTTATCATTTTTATAATTTCTTCCAGTGGAATATCTCTAAATGCTAAAAATAAATCAAAAAGCTTTTGTATATTTTTTTTGTCTTTAATCATCTCTGATCTAGTCAATCCTGAGTTTTTTAGCATTTTAATGTATGCTTCTTTAAAGGCTTCTTTTCCGATATTATAAGATACAGCTTGTGCTGGGTATCCTAAGTAACGTTTTGGATATTCAGAAATATCAGAAGGCGAACTTAAATTTTTAATCATAAATTTTCTTTGGTCTTCAATAGATAAACCAGAACCAATATTTTGATCCGGGTTATTTATAATTCCGTGTAATGCTGTATCCAATACTAAACGATTATCACGCATTTTTTTCTCATTTAAATATCCGTAATATTGTAATATATTACCTATTTTAATTGCGTTTTTTGTGGCTTGTTGATCATCTAAATCTTTTTGGACAGATTTGGCCAGTTTTCAGTATGTTCCGCCCGCTACTTGTTTCATATAATTAATTTGTTCTTCTGTAGCATCATTAGATATGATTGGTAAATAACCATTAGTTGATTTTGAAAAATCTACTGGTAAAACATCAAATGTTTCTTTTTCAGAATAATCGGGTGTACCATATCATCCAGATTCTAGGGCAAATCATTCAACAAATAGCCCTCATCCTTCAGAAAATGATGCAGATTCAAAACCAGAAAATATATAAAAGTCATTATTTTCGGTAGCCATATATTTATTTGAATATACATTTTGAACATGATGTCCCATTATTGTTTCGTGATTTACGAAAGAAGATAAACTTCATTTAGGCAATCCAAAATAAGGTTTACCATTAAATGAAAAATTGTTAAAACCGTATGAACCCAAACCATTATCTGATTCATTATAAACAGTTATATTTGCATCTTGAATTTCTTTAGCAAAGAACGATTTTGAATATTCTTTCGTTTTACTGTATCATAGATTATATTCTTTTAACGCTTTTATGGCTGCTGCATAAACTTGTTTATTAGTTAAATTGTTATTGTAAACTCATTTATCATTCTCGTATTTTTCTGATTTTAAGTACTTAAAGCCTTTTCTATCTAAAATATTTGCGTAAATTTTATTATCTTGATCTTGAATGATGTTATCAATTTCACTATTTGTTAAATCGTTTTCTAATCCATAGTAAAATTCATCACTTGTAATGAATTTATATCAATTTTCCATGTCAACTTTATTATTTTTAATAATATCAACGGTAATATTTTTGGTAATTCCTGGATTTGATTCATTAGCTAAAAGTTTTAAATCGTTAAATCTTATATTCGCTGATCAATCTTTATCTTTTTCTCCGGTAATTACGGCAGCTAACTCTTTAATTACTTTGTTTAATAAAATTAATGATTGCTCTGATTTTTTGATTCCTTCATCGTATATTTCTTGTGGATTTTTATTCAATGAAGTAAATTTAAACAATTGTGCTTTATAAATTTTATCAGCAGCTTCTTTATTCGCCATTCCACTAATACCTATATTTTTGGCTTTTATTTCTTTATTAGAATAACCAAAACCATATACAGGCACATTTTCCATAGTTCTTTCACCTTCGCTATTTAAAGAATAGGTTTTAAAAAAAACTGTATTTTCCGATTCATAGTCTTCGTCATTAGAGTTGGTTTTATTTGTTTTGCTGAATACTATTGGAGAAGCTTCAGAATGAGCATTTTCAAAATATTCGGTACCATAAAATTTTAAAAACTTAATTACTGGATTATTAATATTGTTTTTTAACATTTCTTCATTTTCTAATAATTCTTTCAAAGTTATAGAAGTTTTTTCAGATTTTATAAAATTTGTTATGATATCTGAAAAACTATTTCTCAATGCTTTCGCTATTGTTTGTTTTACATATAATTTTGAATGCGTAATTCCTTTTGAAATACCCTCTTTTAAATTATTGATAAGTTGATCAATTACAGATTCTTCCTTTATTTTGAAGATTTTTTTTAGCTGTGCATTGCTATCAAATTTAAGCATATTATCGTCTGCTATTTTTTCAGCATTTCACCCCAATAATCTCATGTCTGATTCTAAAAATTTAATATCTATTTCTATGTTTTTTATTATTTGAGATAATCACACTTTTTGTTTAGTTGAAGAATCTTTGTTTTTTAATTCTATGAAATGTTCCATATTACTTTTTTCAAAGTGTAATAATTCATTTTGTTTTTGTTTTGTTAAAAAACCTTTTTGATCATTTGCAAAAAATTGTTTTCTTTTTTCTAGAAAATTATTGTAATCATTTTCAATTTTCTCACTTCTTGATGTGTCTTTATTTCATTTTTCGTTAATATAATTTTGTTTATATCATTCATTTTCTCTATTATTTTTTACTAATTCAAGAACTTTTGAATCATATTCAGCTTTTAATTCATTTAATTTGTTTTTGTTTTTTGAATCTAAATCAGCTATTTCAGTCTCATATTTATTTTTTAATTCATTTAATTTGTTTTTGTTTTTTGAATCTAAATCAGCTATTTCAGTCTCATATTTATTTTTTAATTCATCTAACGTTTTTAAATTGTTTGTATTTTCGCTACACGATATAGCCAATACGGGTAAAGTGAATGTAGAAACTACACCCGCTAAACTTAATAAGTTTTTTATTTTCATTTTCTTTCCTTTCTAATGTTTATAATTTTGAAAAAAAAAAAAAAGAATAAAAAAAATAATACTTAAAAAATGTCACAATACAATTTTAATTTACTTTAAGACGTATTTTTTTATGGTAAATTTTTACTTAGTTTTTTTTGAATGTTTACATAGTAAAAAAATGCAAAATTTTTAAATAAAAAATAATCCAATAAAAAAACTATATCAGAAAAAAAATACAAAAATTGTGTATAATAAAGCAGTTACTTGTTGTAACCATTCCAAAAAGGTTTAAGCATAGCACCTTAAGGATGAGCCACTACTATAATTAGGAGGACATCAATGTTCGCAATTATCGAAACCGGTGGAAAACAACTACTTGTTAAAGCAGGGGACACAATTTATATCGAAAAAATCGAAGGTGAAACTGGTGAAACAGTTAACTTTGATAAAGTTATATTAACAGATAAAAAAATTGGTACTCCATACGTTAACGGAGCTATTGTTTCTGGAGAAATCCAAAAACAAGGAAAAGCAAAAAAAATCGTTGTTTACCGTCACAACGCCAAATCAACACATAAACGTAAATTAGGTCACCGTCAACCATACACAAGAGTATTAATTAAGGAAATTAAGGGGTAATAAGCAATGGCAAAAACAAAAGCAGGTGGAAGTACCCATAACGGCCGTGATTCGGCCGGAAGAAGACTTGGTGCTAAATTAGCAGACGGACAATTTACATTAGCTGGGGGAATTATTTATCGTCAAAGAGGAACAAAAATTTTCCCAGGTAAAAACGTTGGTATTGGTAAAGATGACACTCTATACGCATTAGTTGATGGTATTGTAAAATACGAATCAAGACGTAATAGAAAATATGCTTCAGTTTATGAAATAGTAGAAGAAGAATAACATCTTTTTAAAAGCAACATCAATTGGTGTTGTTTTTTTTATATAAAAAAATACTTGTTTGGCAAGTATTTTTATTAATTATTTTTCAATGATAATGAATTCTTTTTTATTTTTTTTCAGTAAAACATATCTATTTTCAAAATTATTAAATTTAATTAATTCATTTTCATCAGTCACTATATAATCATCATATCTTATTGATTCATTATTCATGAATTCACGAAATTCACGACGAGAAGAAACAATTTTATTTCCGGTCATAAAATCTATAACTGACTCATTATTGTACTGATATGTTTTTAAAAATCCTTTTAATAATTCAATATCATCAAGTGTTAAATCCAATAAAGTATTACTAAATAATTTTTCACTAACCGATACACATTGTTTTGCAATTTGTTCCGAATGAATAATTTTAACTGTTTCAAATGCCAATCTTTTTTGTGCTATTCTTTCGCGTTTATTTTCATTATGTTGTGTCATAATTTGCGAAATTTCATCAATAGTTAAAAACGTTAATCACTTCATTAATTTCTCAACATCTTCATCTGATTGATTTATTAAATATTGATAGATATTGTATGGACTTGTCATTATTGGATCTAATCACAATGATCCTCCGCCATAACTTTTACCAATTTTTTTACCGTTTGATCCTGTTAATAGATTACTTGTCAGTGCCACAGCTTTATGGTTATCTCCATGAATGTTTTTAATCATTTCTAATCCAGTAGTTATATTACCTCACTGATCACTTCCACCCATTTGTACCATTACATTGTGTTTTTCATACAATTCTTTAAAGTCTCACCCTTGAAATAATTGATAAGTAAATTCAGTAAAAGTCATCCCGTTTTCTAAACGTTGTTTAACTGAGTCTTTCGCTAGCATATAATTAACATTCGCATGTTTACCAACTGTTTTTAAAAAATCAACAATTGTCATATTTTTATAAAAATCATAGTTATCAATAACTTCTAATCCAAAAGATTGTAATTGTTTAATAATGTGATTTTTATTATTTAATAATTCCTCATCGCTTAAAAATTTTCTTTCGCTATCACGAAATGACGGATCACCAATCATTCCAGTAACTCCCCCAACGATCGCATAAACTTTATAACCCGCATTTTTAAATCTCATTAAATTAATTATGGTGATGTAATTACCCAAATGTAATGATTTGGCAGTTGGGTCAAAACCCGTATATACTCCGCTAGATTTTTCCAAAGAATATAATTTATCAAAATTTGAAACATCTTTCAATATTTCACGATCTTGTAAATCCTTAATTAGTTTTCTCATAATACTCCTTACTGGTAAGAAACAACGACGACTTAAGTATAATATTGTCCCTTTTAAAATTATTATAAATGATTATAATATAATTCAATATTAAATGTATATGAAATAAATATATTATAAAACGGGGTAATATCATGAAAATAGCTATCGTAATAGATTCAAGTTCTGGATTAACAGAAAAACAAGCAAACTCTATTGGTTGACATTATCTACCAATTCAAATCGAAATCGATGGAGTGACATACGAAGATGGTGTAAGTGTTGATTATTCAACAGTTTTTAAACATATAAAGCAAGATTCAAAAGTACTAACAAGCGCTTCTAAGCTTGGTTATGCAATCGAAATGATTAACAAATTAAAAGAAACTCATGATTTGGTTGTTTTTTATCCAATTTGTATAAAACTTTCAAGTCAATACCAAAACATCAAAGTTGCTTTTCAAGATGATGAAAAAGTTTTTATAGTTCCTTCTGAAGGATTGCAAGCAATGATTGTATTACAATTATTGGAATTTGAGGAAAGAATAAAAAATGGGGTTCCTTTTGAAAAAGCTATTGAAATTTTTTCAACACACAAATGCGATGTTATGTTAATGCCCGCAAATACTGATGCATTATTAAGAGGCGGGAGATTAAGTCCGGCAGCAGCATCAATGGCTAAATTATTAAAAATTGTGCCAATAATAAAATTGGAGCACGGCGGTCTTGAAAAATATGGCAAAGGTCGAGTGTTTGAAAAAACAATTTTAAAAGTTGCAAAAGAAATTCAAGAAAAAAATCAAAATAAACGTATTGTTGTTTTACATGCTGATAATAAAAATGTAAATAATTATGCAAAACAAATCCAGGAATACACGGAAACAGATGAACCATTTATAACAACAATCGCCCCATGTATCTCAGTCCATACAGGAAAAGACGCGATTTCTGTAGTTACTGAATATGGTGAAAAATTGATTGAAAAATATTTAGATAAATTAAAAGAAATTAAATCAAGATAGGAGTAAAAATGAATAAAAGTATTGAATTTGTAGCCAAACAATTAAAAATTAAAGAGCAGCAAGTTGAAACAGTTTTAAAATTGCTTGCCGAGGGAGCGACAGTCCCGTTTATAAGTCGTTACCGTAAGGATGCAACTGGAGGATTAGACGAAGAACAAGTAGAATCGATTGATAAGATTTATCAATACGATGTCGAATTAAATAAACGTAAAGATGCAATTATTGAAATATTGAAAAACAATAAATTATTAACACCTGAAATCGAAGCAAAAATTAACAACGCAGTAACAAAATCAGAAGTTGAAAATATTTACGAACCTTTTAAAGTGGGTAAAAAAACCAAGGCAACTGAAGCTATAGCTTTAGGCCTAGAACCATTAGCAATATCAATTATGGAAGCTAATGATAGAAAATTCAATCCATACGAAGAAGCTAAAAAGTATTTAACTGAGCAAGTTACAACGATTGAATTCGCTATAGAACAAGCTCAATTTATTATCAGTCAAATAATGAGCACTAACATTGAAGCCCGTGAATATGTAAAAAATCAAATCAATCATTTCGGAAAAATTGTAACAAAGATAAAACGTGGGGCAGCTACTAAAGATGAAAAACAAGCATATAAAAATTATTACGACTACAGCGAACCTGTAAAAAGAATTGCAAATCACAGAGTATTAGCAATATCACGTGCAGAAGATGAAAAAATTATTTCATACACATTTGATTATTCAAAAAGTTTTATGAAACAAAAAATGAATAAAATATATTACAAAATCCCTTCAACAGGACCGATTATTGTCAATAGTTATGAAGATGCGCTTGATCGTTTAATTTTACCTTCTATAGAGCGCGAGATTAAAAGCGATTTATTTGCAAGAGCAGAAAAATCCGCGATTGAATTATTTGCTGCTAATTTAGAAGAAATGTTATTAGCGCCGGCTGTAAAAAATAAAACAATTTTAGCGATTGACCCCGCATTTGCTAATGGATGCAAAATTGCCATTATTTCGCCAACTGGAGAATTCTTATATAAAGCTAAAATGTTCCCAAATCCACCTCAAAACCATACTGAACAAGCATATTCAATAATGGTACAAATAATTAATAAATTTAAACCAGACATTATTGTAATTGGTAATGGAACAGCATCAAGAGAAACGGAAACATTTGTGGCCAAAGTGTTAAAATCTCATCCTAGCTTCAAACACATTAAATACGCCATTGTATCAGAAGTCGGAGCAAGCGTTTATTCAGCCTCAAAAATTGCGATTGATGAATTCCCTGAATTAAGTGTTGAAGAAAGAAGCGCAATTAACATCGGACGTAAATTCCAAGACCCATTGAATGAATTAGTAAAAATCGATCCCAAATCAATTGGTGTTGGTCAATATCAACATGATTTAAATCAGAAAGAATTAATGCAAGCATTAGGCTTTAAAGTTAACAAAGTAGTTAACCAAGTAGGTGTTGATGTTAATACTGCAACAAAAGAAATTTTGGCTTATATTTCAGGATTATCAGCTAAAATAGCATCAAATATTGTTGAATACAGAAATGAAATTGGTAAATTCAGAAATCGTAATCAAATCAAAAAAGTTAAAGGCTTAGGGGCTAAAACTTTTGAACAAGCCATTGGTTTTTTAAGAATTCATAATTCAGAAAACTTTTTCGATAGAACTCAAATTCACCCAGAAAGTTATGACAAAGCTGAAGCTTTAATTAAACAATTAAACATTAATTTAGAAAACATAGATATCGATTTATTAAATAAAGCAGATAAAAACGAATTAGCTAAAAAATTGAATTCAAATCAATATGAGATTGAGTTAATTATTGATTCCTTAACCAATCCAACTAAAGATATCAGAGATTCAAAAGATGGTTTAATTTTACGCGATGATATTTTGGATAAAGACGAACTTAAAATAGGGATGCAATTGCCAGGTACAGTTGAAAACATTACTGATTTTGGAGCATTTGTGTATATTGGTATTAAAGAAGCTGCATTGATACATATTTCTAAAATGGGAGAAAAATACATTAAACATCCAAGCGAAGTATTGTCAGTAGGGCAAAAAATTAATATTGAAATTATTAATATTGATACAGCACGTAATCGTATTGCAGCAAAATTAATAACAAAGAAATAACTTTTTTAAAATAACACGTTATTCGGTATATATTTATCGATTTATGTGTTATTTTTGTTTTTTTATTAAAAACACGTATATTGATAAATATTTATAAAAATAAAGCTTACTTACTTTTTAAAATCGAATATACGTAATTTGATATAATTTAATTGACAAGGGTACTGTCTATGGACGGTTGAGATTATACCTATAAGCTGATCATGGTAATGCATGCGTAGCGTAGTTGTTTTTTTAATATACGAACTCTTGTCAAGTATGATAGGAGTTTTTTATTATGAAATTTAAAACAGTGAAATTAATAACATCTCTTTTTAGTATAACAACACCTGCATTGGCAATTTCGTGTACCACTAACGAAAAAACTATAGATGTTGAAAATTTAGAAGACATTAAAAGTAAATGAGACACAGAAATTACAATATATAATAAATATATCAACCCTGGTTTCCGAGGTAGCCCTGATGGTTTAAATTTTGTCAAAGAGTTAAATAAACGTTTTAATGACTTAAAAAATAAAGATCCTTTAACTAAAAATTTAAAAAATGTCAAATTTAATTTCCAAGTTCAAAATGATGCTAATACTATATACAACGAATTAGAAGCTGATAATAAAAAATATGATATCGGTATTATGAATTATACGAATTTATACACTAAGTTTTTAGGTATTGAAAACCCTGATTATCAATTTAACCCCACAATAAAACTAGTAGCGCAAACAAATACTAAAAAATTTATATGGCAAACTAATGCAAATACGTATTACACTCGCAACAAAATGAATAAAGAATTATTAGAATCAGCCGATCAAAACAATATTCATTGATTTAAAAATACAAATTTAGAATACCCAGACTGAACTAAAGATAAACCATTGTTTGAAAATTCGGCTTATTCAGAATTTTATAAAAAAAATGAATTAACTAATATTTATAGAGGAGCTATATATATAGCCGGTAATGAGTCTGAAAGAAATCAAATAAAAAAAGATTGGGAAGATAAAAACTTTTTCAAATTTGTTAGTCATGGAATTACGTTTGAAAACACTGACAGTGCTAGCGGTTATAAATATCAAGTAGCTTTAATGGCTCGTCACTTTGGTAAAACAATAAAAGAATTAAACGAATATTTTAGTAATACGCAAAACAAAAACGTTGTTAAAAATTTACATATAAAAAAAACATTGGGAAAAGCCACATCTGGAATCGTTCCTAAAATAGGTTTTTCTCCAGAAGGAGAATTAAATTGAATTCTTAATACAAAAGGTGATAATTATTTCAAACCCGATGGATTTGTATCGAAACAAAAGTTTAATGATCCTAATAACAAGGTAATCAGAACATTTATATTTACTAATCCTGCAGGTTATGATGTAGTATTAGGGAGAAGAAACTTAAGTGATAAACAAGTAGATTTAATAAGTCAGACATTGCAATCATTTAACATAGAAGATAATTTGTATGGCGCATATACTGGGTACAATAGATTTTCGAAAATTGATAAAGAGTTGTTTAAAAAGTTTATATTATTGCAAATTCAAGCTGAAACAACAAAGGATTTAATTGATGAAATCTAAGCAAAAAATATTAGAAATTAAAAATCTGTCATTCAATTATTCAAAAAATTTAAAAATATTTAATGATATTAATTTGGATATTAAAAAAGGTGAAATGGTAGCAATTATAGGTAGTAGCGGTGTGGGTAAAAGTACATTATTTAAATTATTAGTTAAAAGTATTTTACCTCAAAGCGGGATAATATCATTATTCGGCTCAAACATCAACGAAATAAAACCTAAAGAATGAAAGAAGATAATTGACAAAATTGGTTTTTTGACTCAGAAACCTAATTTAATAATTTCAGATAGTGTATTTATGAATGTAAAAAGATCTATAACTCAATATAAAAATAATTTTTATAAGTTATTTTCTTTAATAACAAACGAACAAAAAATTAATATATTTAAGCAATTGGATGATTTAAATATATTAAGCAAAGCATTTTATAGAGTATCTGATTTGAGTGGAGGTCAACAACAACGTGTAGAAATAGTTAAGTTATTAGTAAAAAATTCTGAACTAATATTAGCTGATGAACCCACTAGCAATCTAGATCGACAAACATCACAAGATGTACTAGATATTTTAAAGCAACTAAAAAAAGAGAAACAATTAACTATTTTAGTGAATATACACGATTTATCCTTTTTAAAAACCCATTTTGATAGAGTTATTGGAATAAAAGATAATTCAATTCAATTGAATAAACTAACTAAGGATATCAAAGAATGAGAAATAGAAAAAATAATTCAAAAAAACAAATAAAAATTAATAAAAATTTTTTTTACTATCAAGTAGAAAGTTATTCTGATAAATCTTCCAAAAAAATTAGACCTTTTTATTTTCATATATTTTTACTATTATTTATAGCTTTAATTATCGGTTTGTGATTCAGTATTTCCAACAAAATAAGAATTGAAAATATTGACATTTTTATAAAAAAAACTTCAAATTTATTTGAATTTAAAAATAAAAGTTCTTTTTGAGGTTTATACACTGAAACAAATTTAATCAAATTAGTTTTTAAATTTTTATATATATCTATTAAATATGGATTAGTGGGTACATTTATAGGATTTTTACTAGCATTCGCGACATCTTTAGTATCTACAGAATTAGTTACTAATAAATATTTAAGTAAAATTAATAGAATACTTATTTTAATAATAAGAGCCATTCCAGAAATTGTTTTTATTAAGCTGTTTATCAGTACTTTTATGAATGAAATGAGTTTATTATTTGTTTACATTTGATTCACATGGTTATGATTACATAAATACTATTGTGAAATATTAGACACAATTGATAGACATGAATATTATGTGTCTATAAAACAAGGAAATAATAAATTTAATGCTTTTAAAAAAGAAATATTACCAAGAATAAAAAATAGATATTTAACGTTGTTTCTGTTTTCATTTGAATCCAATATCAGATGAACATCAATATTAGGAATATTATCTTTACCTGGTTTAGGTGCTTTAATAAAGCATGGTTCTCAGGATACATACTTCTTTAAGGAATTAGGAATACCTTTAACTGTTTTGATTTTATTTGTTTTATGTTTAGAATTTATAAATATCAAATTAAAAAAATGTTTATTTGAACACAAAACAAAAGAACTAAAATATATCGAAAAAAATAAACAAGACTTGTACAAAAAATTATCAAAAAAGAAAAATTATAAACAAATCATTTTATCAATTATTCTTGTATTATTAATTGTTTATTCAGTAATAGTATTAATACAAACACCTTTTTTAACTCATAATTCCAATTCATCAAAACAATTTTTAAAAGCATTTTTTACTCCTGATTTCAGAGAAATGAATTGAAGAGGCTCGAATAGTATTTTCAGTCTTTTATCCGAATGCTTTACGTTTGCGTTATTATCAATGTCATTGACTATTTTGATTTCATTGGTTTATTTAAGATTTATGAGTACTAAACTAAATAATAAATATACTTATTTTTTAGCTAGAAATTTAAATTCTTTAAACCGTTTAATTCCAACTGTAGTTTTATTCTTATTGTTCAAACCATTGTTGAGTTCACCATTATTATTAATATTAATATTATTAGGAATACATGAGAGCTCAAACATATCAAAACAATTAGTAGAAGCCATTGATAATTTAGACGAAGAAGTAATTAAAAACTTAAAATCACAAGGTTATTCTAACAACTATATTTATAAAAAATATGCATTACCATCAATAAAACATATATTTATCAGCTTATCAATATTTTATTTTGAATTAGCCTTTAGATCTTCAATAACATATAGTGTGTTCGCAAATGAAGATTTGCACTTAGGAAATGAAATATGAATGAATTTAGACATAAATACAGTACCAAAACCAAGAGTAGCAATGAGCTATGTATGAGTAGCTACAATATGCATACTATTAATAAATTCAATAAATATATTAATCAACCAAAAGATATTTAAAAGGAAAAAATATGAATACAAAATATAAAAAAATTTTACTATTTGGAAAATTTATGTCTATTTTAACTGCAGTAACTAGCTTTTCAACTTTGGTTAGTTGTTCAGAAAATAAAAAGATCATTGATGAATATTTATCAGAATCTGATGCTGATGAATTATTCAATAAAAATGATTCAGTCATTACCATCCCAGAAAATGTAAAAGTAATTGGTAAAAATGCTTTTAGGAATTTTTATAAGTTGCAACATATTAATTTACCTAAAAACCTGCAAGCTATAGAAGAGGGTGCGTTTGATAATACATCTATTGAAACAGTTAAACTCCCAGAAGGTTTAAAGAAATTAGGTGGATTTAGCAATACGAAAATAAAAAACATAACTTTACCTCAATCATTAACAGAAATTGAATTACACACATTAGACAACACAAGAATTAGTACATTGAATTTAAATGAAGGTTTAAAAACCTTAGGAGGATTTGCCAATACGAAAATTAGTTCCATTAATCTGCCTGAGTCAATAACAAAAATACTTAAAAATACTTTAGATAACACTAGAATAACTGAACTGAATTTACATGACGGAATAAAATCAATTGGGGGATTTGCTTTAACAGGTATAAATAAAATTAATTTACCAGATTCAATTTCACATATTGAAGAATATAGTTTTAATAACACGCCTATCAGTGAAATTACATTGCCTAAAAAATTAATAACTTTAGGAGGATTTTCAAGAACTAATATTAGAAATATCGTTATTCCAGAAACTGTGCAAATTATAAAACCTAACACGTTGAATCATACTGAAATACAAAACATTATCTTGCCTAAAAGTTTAAAAGAATTGAATGGTTTTGCTTACACTAATATTGAAACTATAACAATTCCTAACGGTACTATTAAAATAGGTTCAAATACTTTGGATAATTGTAATAAATTAATTACAGTAAATTTACCAAATACTCTAAAAAGTGTAGGGGGATTTTCTCAAACCAAAATAAGAAGAATAACTTTACCGGATTCAATAATCGAAATACTGCCTGATGCATTTTCAAACAACAATATTTTTTCAATATCATTACCTAAAAAACTTGAAATATTGGGTGGTTTTAAACATACATTTATTTCTGATATTCAAATACCAAGCTCAGTGAAAATAATACACGCTAATACATTTGATTTAAATAATGACATACAAACAGACAAGGTTAATTTAGTTTTACCAGAAAACTTAGAGCAATTGGGTGGTTTTAAGTATTGAAACATTTCAAATATCAATTTACCGAAAACATTGAAAAAAATTTTGCCAGAAACTTTAGATTACACAAAAATTAATAAAATATCGTTGCCGAAAGAATTAAAAGAATTTGGAGGATTTGCCGGTACTCATATAAAAACTATTTCCTTACCAGAAAGTTTAGAAGTGATTCACAAAAACACATTAGATGACACTAAGATAAGTGAAATTGTGTTACCAAACAATTTAAAAAAACTGGGTGGTTTTAAAAATACAAAAGTAAAATCTTTAATAGCGCCAAAATCATTAAAGGAGATATACGATGACACATTATCAAACACACCTTTAAATAACTTGAAATTGAATTATGGTCTAGAAATATTGGGTGGTTTTGAAAATCTTTCGAATATTTATAGTATAGATTTACCCAATACTATACACACTATAAAACAATCAACATTTTACAATCACTCATTCTCGGAAATTACCTTACCTAAAAATTTAAAAAAACTAGGTGGGTTTGGAGGTAAAAATTCTGAAATTACTAATGTATATTTACCTGATACAGTTGAAGAAATGTACAATGATGCTTTCATATATAACTCTTTAATTAAAGAAATCAATCTACCTAAAAATCTTAAAATTTTAGATGGGTTTGGTTGAACAACTATTTCAAAAATCGAAATTCCAGAAAACGTCATTAAAGTTGGTGGATTTAATTTAACAAAAATTAAAGAAATTCAATTACCGGATAATGTGCTTGAATTTAAAGGATTTCATGATACAAAAATCAGAAAGCTAATTTTACCTAAAAACGTTAGAATAGCAGAAATAAGTCCAAGCCATTGAAATGCTTTAGACACGATTGTAATTGAAAGCGAATGATTAAAAAACAATGAAGAATGATATTCGGAACTTAAAAAATACAAACAAATAACTATTAAAGAAAATTTAGGGGACTAAAATGAAAAAATATAAAAAATTATTAATAATCACAACATTGAGTGTTTCCGCTCTTTTTCCAACTTTAATATCAGCACAATGTTCATCTAATATTACAAAAAAAACAAAAATTAATGAGGAATTTTTTGAGAACGTAAAAATAACAGTAGATGATTTCAATAGATCTGCTCAGTATTTTAAACAAAATATAGACTCAATAATTCCGGATAGTGATTTTCCTTCTGATGATTATCAATTTCTAGTAAAAGAAGTTTCATCAAACGATGAAGAAGAATTAATTGTAAGTTTTGTTTTTGTAAATATACAAAGTAAAAAGGAAACTAAAATATTTACACAAAAAATACAAGGATTGAATACTATTTTTGATGAAGCGAAATATATTCTGGAATTAAAAATAGAAAAAGCTAAATCAATGAAGGGTACATACACAGACATTAATGAGGAAGAAGGTTCTTTTAATAAAGCCAATGAATTCATACAACAAGCAATTGATTCTTTAGAAAGAGTAACAAACACTTACAATAAAAATAAAACTAATTTATCTTTCACGCAAAAACAAGATTTTAGCAACCAATTAAATAATATAGGTCAAATTTTGGATAACAAAATGTTAGAGTGTGAAACAATAGCTAATCAAACAGATGACGCAAAAAGAAAAATAAAACAACAAAAATTCGAAAAACAAATTTTCATAGCTGAAGATACATTAAAAAAACTCACAAAGATTTCAGCTATTAAACATTTAGAGAACGAATTAAATAATGCTAAATTAATTACAAAAAATAATTCTAGATATTACGCAGTAATTACTGAAGAAACAAAAACACTAATAAAGGTAATAGAGGAAGCTCAAGCCATTGAAAAGAAAACTGATAAAGAATTGTTAGAAACGTTTTTAAAAACTGAGCACGTTTATTTAAATAAAATCCAAAGAATGATAGGTAACATCGATGAAAGTGTCAAATATCAAAAAGATGTTACAACAATATTTTCAGAAGTTAAAGAGAAACTTTCCGAAGAATCAAAAAATTTTGATTACGCAAAACAAGAAAAAACAATAAGAGACAATATTGAAAAAATATTAAATGAAATAAAAGATACAATTTTAATTACTGATACAATTAAACAAAATTATGAAGATGATATCACTAATTTAAATGTATCAGGGAAATATAAATATATTTATAGCGATTCATTTCAAAATTTCAAAAAATTGTCGAGTGTGATTCTTGAAAAAGGAATAGAAAAAATTTTTCAAGGTTCATTCAATAATTCCCCTATTACAAAATTAGTTATTCCGGATTCAGTCAAATATTTAGCGGGATTTCATAACATCAAATTAACTGAATTAATATTGCCAGACAGCATAGAAGTAATTAATTTTGGGTTTAACAATGTTGAAACACTAAATCAGGTGTCATTCAATGAAAATTTAAAAATTGTAAAAGGATTTAATAATTCAAATATTAGTGAGTTAATACTGCCATCAACAGTAGAAGTGGTTGAGGGATTCAAAAATACGCCCATCAAAAAAATGAAAATAGGTTCAAATTTAATAAAAATGAACATTAATGCTAATGAATTAAACGAAATAACAATTGATAGTAATTTTAAAGTAAAAAATGTTTTAAATGAGCAAACTATATATAACGTTACAAATGACATAACGAGTACTGATAAAGTTGTTATATCATTACAAAATTTTCCAAAATTAAAACATATTTATGTTCCTGATGAGGCAATGAAATTAGATTTAATAAAATGTTTAAAAAATAAAAATGATGAAATATTAAATACTTCTCAATACACTGAATACTTAAAACATTTTAAAAAATTATTCGAACTTAAAAAACAAAAACAAAGTTTATCTTCTACTGAACTTGATGATGAAATTAATTTAATTGAAAAGACACTTCACAAAATTGATAAAGAAATAAAAACAATGTATTCCGACAACATTGACAGCCTTTTAAAAGATCAGAAATTTAAATACTTAGGAGACGATTATATTTCGATAGCTAAATGTGTTTTAGAGAATAACAATGATAAAAATGAATCCGAAAAAGGTAAGGACTACAAATTTATTAGCTTAATTGAATCTGAGATGACACACACAAGCTCTTTAATTGAATATTTATCGCTTATTCAATTGATAAAAGATGAAATAACCAATAATAGTTTTCAAATAAGTAGTGAAAATATTAAAAAATTAAATATTGACATTAAAGATTACTACGAAGAAGATTTAGCTTATTTCAATAAAATTTTAAATGAATCAAACTTGTGAAATCAAATTATCATAGTGAAAAAATAATATGAAAAAAATACTTTGACCCATACTTTCAGTAACAACTCTCGCAATATCTTCTTCAGCTATTTCTTGCAATTATACGAAGGATATCGAAGAATTACACGAGGGTAAAGAGTTTGATTTAATACAATTATCTGATCAATACAAAATAAATGCAAAAAAACTTACTTTATATTCTGAAAAAAATTCTGACATTAAGTATGTTGATTTACAAGAATGAATACACAAATTAAACGGTTTTTTAAAATCAGATTCTTTCAAATGCATTAAAAAAAATAAAGGTGTTTATGAGTTTGAATCAGAAAAATTATCAGTAATATTCAATGCTCAACAAAACAAAATATCTTATATTGATTCAAATGTGTTTAAATTCACCGAAGATGTTATAAATACAGATTTTGACAAATACATTAAATATGATAATGAAAACATAAAAACGAAAAAAAATTACACGATTGATTTAAATGAATATAATTACAATATTTATGATAACAATAACAGTATTTTCATTCCTTTTTCAATTTTTAATTTATTATTTGTTTCACAAAATTATTGCAATTTTTATTTTAATGGAAGCGAAATTGTTTTTAACTATTTTGTAATCGACAAAGATACAGATACTAAAAATTATGACAAAACTAAAGGCAAAAGCAAAAAAAATAAAACACCCACAATAAATGAGCGTTTAGAAACATACAACTTTTTGTGTTTATTATTTGATAACTTTTACGGAATAAAAAGTAAATTTTTAAAAAGTAACAATTCTAAGAATTTTAATGATTTTTTTACTAAGACTTTTTTAAAAGAAAAAATAATAAGCACCGATATTTATCAAAACGCAGAAGCTTATCAAAAATTTATTTATAGTTTTATAAACGAAATGCACACAATGATAGCTTCGTCTTCTTATTATGATAGCGAAAGATTCGATCCTTACTCAATAGGGGATAGTTCAAGATTGAAAAAATTTTATGTAAAACAACAAGAAATTAAAAAAATAAGATCTTCTAAAATTGATTCAGAAAGTACATTTTTTAAAATTTACAAAGACACGGCATTTATATATTTAAATTCTTTTGAAGTAGGAACAACGGAACAATTAAAACGTAAAGATTCGTGAAAATTTGATTCATATGAATTAATGGACAAAGCATTTAAAGAAATTAAAAACAATAAAAATGTAAAAAACATAATGTTAGACTTATCGTTAAATTCAGGCGGAACTATTGCTGGTATGGAAAAAGTTTTGGGATTTTTAACTAATAAAAACATAACATTCAGAATATTTGAAACAGGTATAGATAAATTATTTGAGTATGATTTCAAAATAGATACAAATAAAGATTTTGTATATGATGAAAAAGATGGATATTCAAAATTCAATTGATACGTGTTAAGTGATTTAAGTACATATAGTGCTGCAAACTTGTTTGTAAATGTAGTTAAACAAAATAAATTGGCTACAGTTTTAGGGAACAAAACTGGAGGGGGTATGTTTTCAGTCTTACCCGTTGTGTTGCCTGATGGAACAAGTTTAACTATGTCGTCAAATTTAAGCTGAACAGCAGCTGATAATAATGCGATTGATTCATTGGATGATGTTTCCTGAATCGAAGATGGTATTGAACCGGATGTTAACGTGAATTATATGGCTTATATGAATTATGATGTTATGAGACAATACATGATCAATAAAAATGCCGGTGATAAAGCATTTAATAACTATCTTATAGAAATATCAAAAAAAACTTACACAAACATATTAGCAAATGTCGAACTTTATTTAAACAATATTAAACAATCACAACAATTTGATTCTTTTAATAAAACATTACAAGAAAATAAAATTACCGATTTGGACACATTAGAAATGATTCAAAATAAAATCACAAACTTGAAAAAATTATTCGAGTTAGTTGAATTTGAATATAAAAAAATCACGTTATAATTCGTGATTTTTTTTATTCATAATTCAATCATTCTTGCAACTTGATATGTTTGTTTTGGTAGTGTAAAAAGTTTATAACACCAAATCATAAATTATTTAACAATACAAATAAGAGAATTGTAGATGCAATGCTTGCAGATACTTCAAATTTATATATTGTAAAAATTAGCAATAATGATATATTCAATGGGTAAAAAATCAAATCTGATATATTTAATTTTTCTTGAATTCTTTTTGAAACATTGTATGGTCTTAAACGATAAAAAGCTCTTGACACAAAATATCAACCATACAATACTACAGCTATAATTTGGAATGTAGTTGATAAATAATAAAAGATTATTGATATTGTTTCTGAATCAGAATGTAATGTAATAATTTTTACTAATTCCGATGCTAAATAGCAAGACACAAAAACAATAAATAAAATAACTAACAACCTTTTATAACTTGAAAATTTTAATGTTTTCATTATATTTATAGCTTCTAATATAACTGCAATGTAAATAACAGCTAAGAAAACTAATCTAAGATATTGAATTGTTAAAATAGCTGCATTAGAACCTGTTCTAGTAATGTTGTACATAGTTTTGTCTAAGATAAAAATCATAAACAACGCTATGTTTATCGCGCAAAAAGATATTACATCATAATATTTAGATTTGAATGAACTTTTATTAATCATTATTTACCTTCGTTTTGTCTTTGAGCTCTACGTTCGTCACGAGCACGTTCTTTAGCAAGTTTTTCAGCACGTTTAGCTGCTCTAACTTTGTTTCTTAATCTGATTTCTTTACGCATGTTACCTCCGTGTCTTTTTTAAATATTCTATATTATAAATGATTTTGTTATTTTTTAAAGTTTTTAGCCTTAGCAATTAAACTATCAATGTCAATAAATTCAGCATTAGAAATTTTTTCTTGACTTGATACTTCTTTATTATTTAATTCTTCAATATCTTTATCGATGATTAATTCTTGAGTTTGTTCAATATCTTCTCGTGCAATATCGGTTGTATTTTTATCCATTGAGTAAATATATTCTGTGGCATTGTCGTCTAAAACGAACGGTTTAATAAATGAACCTTTGTATTTTGTTTCAATTTTTGGATTTGAAAAATTTTCTCGAATGCTTGAAATTGGTACTTCAGATGGATCATATACTGACAATTCATTGTCTTTGTTGATGTAATAATAATTTATACCATCTGATTGAGTAGTTACATCCGCGAGAGTACTTGGTTTGCTTTTTAAATCGTAATACAATACTTTGGCTACGTTTTGTCTTTTGACTTCAGGAATATTTTTTAAAAGCATGCGCTTAAATTGTCCTCTGTCATTAGCTAAAATAATTTTATCTTTTTCGCTAACAATTAGTGCTGCTTTTATTTCATTGACACCTGTCTTAATAGCTGTGATACCACTTGCTTTCAACGAATAAATAGGCACTTGTGATTGTTCAAATAAATTGTATAAACCATTATTAAGAATTAGCAATAAGTATTTGTCATCTCTGCACATTTGAGCACTAATTACTGAATCATATTTTGTTTTTAGTTTCATACAATTGAATTTACGATTTGTTTGTAGACTTAATTCATTTAAATTAATTCTTTTTGCTAGTCCTTTTTTAGAAATAATTAACATTAATGCTGAAATACCGAATTCTTCAATGTGAACTACTTTAATAATGTTTTCGTCATCATCCAAAGCAACATAATCAGAAATATGATCACCCATATCTTTTCATTGATTATCTTTAAAATCAAAACCGTTAATAACGAAATAATTACCTTTGGAAGTTATAAACAATATTTTAGATAATGTATTAATAAGTTGACCAAATTGAATAACATCGGATTCTTTTAGTCCAAATGTACTCAACTGATTCGATTGATAAATTTTTGTTGAGATTTTTTTAACATAATTATCAACACTGACATACAAGTAAAAATCTTCTTTCTTCACTAGGTCTTTAGTTTCAACTTTTGTATCAATGTTTTCACTAGAAATGATTGAACGTCTTTCGATGCCGAACTCTTCAATCATGTTCTTTAAGATACTAATTAAGAATTTTTTAAATTCATTATCATTTTCTAAAAGAATTGTTATTCTATTTAACTCGCGTTTTAAATCTTCGGATTCTTTAATATATTGTTCTTGATCCATTTTTGATAATTTATACAATCTTAATTCAGCAATTGCCGTTGCTTGAAGTTCTGTAAAATCAAAATTACTCATAAGAGACTGAATAACACCCTTTTTCGAGCCTTCCGCTTCTCTAATAACTTTTATGATTGCATCAGATATTTCAGATACACGTATCAATCCAAGAACAATTTCCAAACGTCTCGATAGTTTTTCTTTATCATATTCCAATGAAAGTTTTTTATTGTTTCTTATATGTGATACATAAGTTATTAACAGTTGTTTTATACCCATTAATTTAGGAGTATTATTATCGATAGCAACCATGTTATAGTTGTAGTACTCTTTTAATTTTGTTTTTTGAAATAAATAGTTTAATATAGCATCAGGATTGACATCTTTATCTAATTCAATAAAAATGTTAATACCTTCACGAGACGAGTGATCGCTAATGTCTTTGATACCATCAATAGATTTATTGTAAATTAAATTTTGAATATCTTTAATTAAATCAATCTTCACAATACCAAATGGAATCTCAGTTATTTCAATTCCAATAACTTGATCATTTTTGTTTTTAATAAATTCGGTTTTGGCGTACATAGAAATACGACCCCTACCTGTTTTAAAGGCTTCAATGAATCCATCAATATCACTAACAATTCCACCAGTTGGAAAATCTGGACCTTTTATAATTTTTAACAATGATTCATCACTTACATTTGGATTTTTAATAAGTTCAATAGATGCTAATAACAATTCATTTAAATTATGAGGCGGTATATTTGTCGCCATACCAACAGCAATCCCACTCGAACCATTAGCTAATAAATTTGGAAACATGGTTGGTAAAACTACTGGTTCGTATTCTGTATCGTCAAAATTAGGCGCAAATGATACTATTTTTTTATCGATTTCCCCCAACAATAAATTAGATATTTTTTCCAACTTGGTTTCAGTATAACGCATTGCAGCAGCAGGGTCATCATCAATAGAACCTTTATTACCGTGCATATTGATTAACGGATATGCAATTTTTCATTCTTGACTCATTCTAATAAGCGCATCATATATACTACTATCTCCATGCGGGTGAAAACGACCAATAACATCCCCAACTACACGTGCTGATTTTTTAAATGACTTATCGTGTGTTAACCCCATTTCTCACATTGAAAATAAAATTCTTCTTTGAACTGGTTTTAAACCGTCGCGAGCATCTGGCAAAGCTCTATTTTGAATGACATATTTTGAATAACGACTGAATCCATTTGACATTATATTGTCTAGACTTTGGTTAATAATTTTTTCAATAATTTCGTTTTGTTTTTTTGCCATTATTTATCCTTAATTTCATAGTCATCTTCTAATGTAAAATCAATATTATTTTCAATTCATCTTTTTCTTGATTCAGCATTTGATCCCATAAAAACAGAGACTCGTTTTTCAGCAAGTAAACCGTCTTCGATAGATACTCGAATCAATGTACGTGTTGCTGGGTTCATTGTAGTATCTCACAATTGATCAGCATTCATTTCTCCAAGACCTTTATAACGTTGAACTGTATATGAACTGAATTCTTTAGTAACATCCTTTAATTCATCTTCCAATCAAACGTATTCAACAGTTTGTTTTTTGTTTTTATTACCACTTATTTTAAACAATGGTGGCAACGCAATATAAACATGGCCCCTTTCCACCAAGGGTCTCATGTGTCTAAAGAAAAATGTTAATAATAATATTTGAATATGAGCACCATCGGTATCAGCATCGGTCATTATGATTACCTTATTATATTCTAATTTGTTTATATCAAAATCTTCGCCAATACCAGTACCTAAAATATTGATGATAGTACCCAATTCTTCGTTTTTAATAACGTCAATTAATTTATCTTTTTCAGAGTTAACAACTTTCCCTTTAAGAGGTAGAATTGCTTGTTTTTTTGCGTCTCTACCTTGCTTTGCTGAACCTCCAGCTGAGTCACCCTCGACTAAGAAAAGCTCTCTTTCTTTTGGGTTTTTTGTTTGAGCGGGAGTTAATTTACCGCTTATTATTTTTTTATTATCTAATTTATTTTTTACTTTTCTTATTTCATTTCTAGCGTTACGAGCGGCATTTCGAGCATCGAATGATTTTTTAATTTTTTGTAATATGTTATTAGCTTCATTTTTGTTTTCATTTAAAAATATTTTTAAATTTTGTTGCATTATATTTTCAACAGCTTCACGACCTTGCGGCGTTCCTAATTTATCTTTTGTTTGACCTACAAATTCAAGGATGTGTTCAGGAACCTTTAGTGAAATAATAGCAACAATACCTTCTCTAACATCAGATCCGTCAAAGCTTTTATTTTTTAAAAAACCTTTTTCGTTTGAATACTCATTAATTATTTTTGTTAAAGCAGATTTGAAACCTGTTTCATGAGTACCACCATCTTGTGTTTTAACATTATTAACATATGATTGAATAATTTCTGAGTATGTGTCAGTATATTGAAAAGCAATTTCGACATTAATTTCTTTAGCTTCACCCTTAATGCAAACAACTTGGCTTATTGCGTTACGATCTGTATTGATATATTCAATATATTGTTTTATACCTTCTTTTGTTTCAAAAACTTCTTCGGTTGAGTTAAATTCGTTTGTAAATACTATTTTAATTCCAGGAATCAAAAAACTAGCTTCACGAAGCTTATCGATAATTGTATCGTTTGAATACCTTATTTTTTTAAATATTAATGGATCTGCTCAAAATTGGACCTTAGTTCCTGTTTTATCTGTTTTACCTACTGCTGTTGTACGAGTTAAAATTGTTTCCTGTTTAAACTCGGTAACATATTCTTGCTTATCTTTATAAACAGTAACTTTTAATTTTTCACTTAATGCATTAACTACTGATGAACCTACACCATGTAGACCCCCAGATACTTTGTAAGCAGTTCCTTCGAATTTACCACCAGCATGCAATTCAGTAAACACAAGTTCAACTCCTGATTTTTTAGTTTCTTTATGTTTGTCAACTGGTATACCACGACCATTGTCTTCGACAATGATTGAATTGTCTTGTTTTAATGTTAATTTAACTTCAGTAGCAAAACCTGCAAGCGCTTCATCGAATGCATTATCTAAAATTTCTCATACTAAGTGATGTAACCCGTTAGTATCAGTAGAACCAATATACATTCCCGGTCTTTTTCTTACAGCTTCTAATCCTTTTAATACTTTTAAATCGTTTGAATCGTAATTTGACATATTTTTAATTATATATATTCTTTTTTATTGATGACAAAATCGCAACAATTAATAACTAAAGATAGAAAAAGTTAAATAATAGCACGTTAAAAATTAAAAACACACTAAAAAAAATTAAAAACAGTGTTAAATATAGAAGCTAAGTTATAATAATTACAATATGATATTAAAAGTAAGTACAGCAGTCATAAAAAATGACAAAAATGAATTTTTATTATTAAAAAGATCTCCAGAAGTTCACAACCCTAACTTATGAGAACTTCCAGGAGGAAGATTGGATAAGGAAGAAGACTGATTACAAGGGTTGGGAAGACACATTAAATTAGAATTAAACACTGATTTTACTGATGCAAAATTACTCAAAGAAATAATTCATATTCATGAACTAGGCGAACTCCATATCAATATATACTCAATCAATGTATTAAATGAATTGAAAGCTCTTAAACATACCGAACACGTATTCATCTCTAAAAAGGGGGCGTTAAAATTACATTTAACAGATGGCGCTAGAGAATTTTTTGAATCACTTAAATAAAAAAGAGTTAGGCTCTTTTTTATTTATTGATAAAATTAGCAAAGAGGAAATATGCGCAAATTTTTAAAATTATTTTTAACACTAACGAGTGTGATAACTTGTACGAGTGTGATATCGTGCTCATTTTTTAATAATCCAAAAATTTTTAACGGATTAATTACTGATAAAGTGCCTGCTGAAATTAACAAAAAGTATGAACTTGTAACATTCCAAAATGAATCAAAAGAGTATTCAAATTTAAACAAAAAAAATATTAAAATTTATTCTTCAATCAAAGGTGGAATACCGTATATTAACATGAATGATTTTTTCAACAAATTCAGCGATGTTTTTAATATCAGTAACATTAGATTGTGGAAAATGAATGAATATGAATATTTTTACATATTTGATAATAAATTTAAAATAATATTTAATTCAAAAAATAATACAATTAGTTTTTATGATGAAAATGTTTTTAGTATTATGAAAAGCCCCACAAATTTAGATTTAAACGAACATTTATCATATGTAGGATTCAAACCTATCAACAAGGATACACAACATGCACGCGTGTTTGACTTCGGGAAATACAATATACAATTTTACAATATAGATAACAATACCTACATACCTCTTTCAATATTTAATTTATTATTCTTTTCTAAGAATTATTTCAATGTTTTTTATAACGGAAAGAATTTATATGGCGTGGATTTTTTACCAATGGGAGAAAAATATTTTAAAAAACTTTCGATAAATAAAAGTGATGTCATTGATGACAAATACTCGGCTGAATTTAATAAAAACTTTTTTTTATTTGTTTTTGATAATTTTTATGGATTAAAAAATAAAAGACAAATGAATAATGGAACTGAAAAATTCTTAATAAAAAAAGATTGATTAAAAAGATTGCAAAGTACTGATATAAAAATTAGGTTCGATTTTTACAATGAATTTGTTTTTGGCCATTTAAATGAACTTCATTCTTCAGTATTGAATAGATCTATGTTGTTTGGTTACGAGAGCAAAATAATAGCCAATCAATCATTAAGTTCTAAACGTAATGAATCAAACATTATTAAACAACAATTAATTAATAAAGCGCCATATTTAAAAGAAAAAAACAAAGATTTTTATATTGAAAATAACACAGTATTCATTCCTATTCAATCATTTGATGTTGGGCGTAAAAACGATAAATTAAACGCCGCACAAAACGATACATACTGAAAAATGTATAAAATAATGGATAAAATAAAAAAAATTAAACAGCCTATTAAAAATATTGTTATTGATTTGTCATTGAACGGCGGCGGTCAATTACATGCCATGCAAAAATTATCAGGTTTTATTGGTAAACATAAAAAAATTATCGCCTCTGTGGATAAATTCAATAACCAAGGATTCGTAATGGAATATTTAACAGATACAAACGACGATAACAGATACAATTCACTTGATGGTTATGATGAGTATAACTGATTCATTTTAACAGGAATAAACACATTTAGTGCTGCCAATCTTTTTACTCATGTCGCTAAACAAAATAATGCGAAAATTATCGGTAATAAAACCGGGGGAGGAATGTTTTCTACGATTCCTATTATGTTGCCAGACGGTACTGGTTTAGTAATTTCATCTAATTTTGGTTTTACCGGTGTGGCAAAAACACCAGTAAAAAACATTGACGAATTAGAATGAATTGAAGATGGTATTGATGTAGATATTAATATTAGTTATGATGATTATTACAACTTTAAAGAAATTGATAAATTAATAAATAAACAATAAAAAAGAGGCAATGGCCTCTTTTTTATTTAATATATTCTTTATAAACTTCTGAATAAGTTAAACCAGTTGTTTTATTTTTAAATGCAAATTTTATTGTTAATAAGTTACGCATGTCTTTATTTATATAACTTACTCAATTTTGAGTAGTTGGTTCTTTTATTATATCGTATTCATTTATTGGGAATAAATTTGGTCTTGCTTCATTTACAACTTTTTTGTATCATTCAAAAATATTATTTTTAAATTTTTCAGTCTTATAATATGAATCATTTATTGACTCATCACTATTTATCAGCCTATATAAATCATCTTTGTATTTATTGAAAACTTTTTTAAATACTTCTGAATTTTGATAATTTGTTGAAATATTAGATATTTTGACTTCTAAATTTTCGAATGTTTTAGGTTTAAATTTTTTATTTTTTGGAACTATTTTTACAGTTAATAAAATCGTATCATTAGTATTTTCTTTTAATTTAGCATCAGTAAATATAAAATCTAAATTTTTATCCATTCTTAAAGAAATATCACCGAATGAAACATAGTTTTTGATGTAATCATGAATACTAAAATTTTTCTCAATCTCTTTTTGAATGTTTAATCTGTAAATTATATCTTTAGCTGATTGATATTCAAAAATTCTTGGCAGAACAACAATGTTTTTACTGTCTTCTTCATATTCTTTTTGTTTGTATTTTTTTATTTTCGTTACCAAGTTATTGTAATGCACATAATAAATAACTGATCCTAAAAATCCCGCACTAACTAATCCAATTGTTAATCAAATTAAAATACTTTTGATTAAACTTTTTTTATCTTCTTTTGTATTATTCATTTATATTATCTTTACTTTTCTTAAAATATGTACGTTTTTTAGGTGCATTAGGATCACTTTTTGTAAATTTGCATTTAGGAAATGCTGAACACCCAATGAATTTTTGTTGATTACTTTTTTTGTAACGATATACAGTATTACTGTTGCATAATTCGCATTTTTCACCAGTGTTTTGCAATTCTAATTTTGATATTTCCATTGTTTGTTGAGCAATATCCAATGTGTTATTAAACTTTTCTCAGAAAGCATTCATTAAATTGTTTTTCTCGGCTACACCATTGGCGATATTATCTAAGTCTTCTTCAACTTGGGATGTATATTCTTCGTTAATTATTTTTTTAAAGTTTGTAACAAGTTTTTCACAAACAACCTTACCAAAATCAGTAGGTATTAATGTTTTTTTAACTGAATCAACAAACAATCTTTTTTTAATAATATTGATTGTTGTTGCGAATGTAGATGGCCGTCCAACTTTAATTTCATCAAGTGTTTGTATCAGGCTACCTTCGTTATAACGTGCAGGTGGCAATGTTTGTTTTTTTTCGTGATTATATTTTTTAACTTTAATATAAGTTCCAATTTCATATTCTGGAATCTTCTTACTATCTTCTTCGTCTGAATGAATGGCGCTATAACCATTGAATATTTTTTTAGAAAAACTCATTTTATATGTTGTTTCGTTATCCAATAATTCATATGAATAAATTTGCCTAACTGGCGGTGTCATTAAAGCCATAAGAGTTTTATTGTAAATCATGGTATAAATGTTTGCCATGTAATTGTTCAACTCATATTTTTTTACAGCTTCAGCAGGAGTTAAGTTTATATCAGTAGGCCTAATAGCCTCGTGGGCATCTTGGTCTCCGCTAAAACCCTTAACAGTTGAAGCTACGTATTCATTACCATATTTAGTAGAAATATATTTTTGAGCATAAGCTATGAATTTCGCACTTAAACGTGTTGAGTCAGTTCTAGGATATGTTATTAACCCGGTTTCAAATAATTTTTGTGCTGCACTTTGTACTATTTTTGATGAGTATTTGGCTTCTTTATACAAGATAGATTGTTTATATGGTGTGATTGCAGCATCGTTTCTTTTATTTACTGAATAATCTTTAACTAATAATTTACCAGTTTTTTTCGCCATTATTTCTTCAGCTGTTTTAGTTGGCAATCAGGTGTTTTTTTCCATTACTGATGGTTTTAAATAACATTGAGCAACGATATCATTTTCAATTATTGCTTCAATTATTTCATATTTAGTTGGAATGTATTCTTCGATCTCTTTTTCTCTATCACAAACTAATTTCAATGCTATTGATTGTACACGACCAGCTGATGGGACAACTGGAGAATTTTTAACCGTGTTTTTAATTAATTTAGATAATTTAAAACCAATAATTCTGTCAAGCATTCTTCTTGCTTTTTGAGCTTCAACTAAATTTTGGTCAATTAAATTTGAATGCGCAATTGCTTCTTCAATTGCTTCTTTTGTTATTTCATTATATTTAACACGACGATATTTAGTTTCAATATCGAGAGCATCGACAAGATTTTGAGCAATAGCTTCTCCTTCACGATCGGGGTCAGTTGCAATTAATACTTCATCAACTTTTTTAGCAGCTGATTTTAAATTTTTGACAATTGTTTTCTTGTTTGCTTCTAAAGTATAATTTGGTTCTCAATTTTCTAAATCTATACCTAAACGACCTTCTCCGGTTGTTGATAGTTTGTAAATATGGCCATTGGTAGCCATGACTGTGTAAACTTCTCCTAAATATTTTTGTATTGTTTTTTCTTTATTTGGTGATTCGACGATTAATAATTTTTGCATAACATTAATATTATTACAAAATCGAAACAATTTTGCAATTTTGGCATTTTGTGTTGATGTTTTGTATTCAATGTCAATATAAATTAAAACAAAATCAACCTGTAAATTTAAGTTGGAAATAGTTTTTTAAATAAAATTGGTATATTTTTAATTTATAAGTTTAAAAGTTATAAAGAAAAATTCAAGCTAGCAATATTAAGTTGCTCACTTGAATTTTGACTTGATATATTTAAAAACATCCAAGAATTATTATTTATTGTTTTTAAGTTCTTTAAGTCTTGCTGCTTTACCTTTAAGATCACGCATGTAGTATAGTTTTGCACGACGAACTTTGTTTTTTCTTACAACTTCAATTGATGCCACTAGAGGTGAATTTAATTTAAATACACGTTCCACACCAATTCCGTATGAGTTTTTACGTACTGTAAAGTTTTTAGCTGTACCAGCACCTGAGATAGCAATAATTAAACCTTCAAATACTTGAATACGTTCTTTGTCACCCTCTTTGATACGTACGTGAACACGTACATTGTATCCTTCTTTAATTTCTGGTAAGTCTGTTCTTATTTGTGTTGATTCTACTAATTCTAATAAACTATTTCTGCTCATTTTCAATCCTTTCAATAATGTCTGGTCGATTTTTTAATGTTTTTTCATACTTTGCTTTATTTCTTCACTGCTCAATTTTTTTATGATCTCCATTTAACAATACCTCTGGAACCGTGTAACCTTTATATTCCCTTGGTCTTGTATATTGTGGATAATCCAATAAGCCTATGCCTTCATGACTTTCCTCAAGATGACTTGATTCACGAATCACTCCTGGAGCTAACCTAGCTAATGCATCAGCAATAACCATTGCCGGTAATTCTCCACCTGTCAAAACATAATCTCCGATGCTAACTTCTTCGTCTATGAAATGTAAGATTCTTTCATCAAAACCTTCATAATGCCCCGCAACAAGCGTTATTTCAGTTTCTTTTGCATATTCTCTTGCTAATTTTTGATTAAATACTTTTCCCTGGGGTGAAAGCAATATTTTTTTTCCGCCAACCGTTTGCAATGCTAAATCTAACGGCTCAACTTGTAAAAGCATTCCTTGTCCACCACCATATACTTGATCATCAACTTTTTTATGTTTATCTTTTGAAAATTCCCTTCAATCAATAATATTAATTTGTAAATGACCTAATTGAATAGCTTTCGCTATAATTGATTCGTTTTTAAACGCTTCAAAGTATTTTGGAAATAAAGTCAAAATATTAATTTTCATAATTATTTATTACGATTTGCAATGTATTCAGCGTAGAAATTATCTTTTTTAAGAAGAGTTCTTACTGTGTCAGTTACTTGTGCACCTTGATCTAATCATTTGCTGATTAAGTCTTTTTTAAGTACAACTTCTTTACTGTGTGGGTTGTAAAATCCTAATTCTTCGATAAAACGTCCGTCACGTGGAGCACGTGAGTCGGCTGCTACAATTTTGTAAATGGCATTGAATTTTTTACCATTTCTTTTTAGTCTTAATTTAACCATAATGTTTCCTTTCAAATTTGATGTTTTTTAAATAACGAATATAGTATAACACAAAAATAAAGGTGTCAAGCAAAAAAGCTTAACATCTTGCATAATTTGAAAAAATGTTAAAATTAATGTGTGAAAAAAGAGGACCCATGAACTATATAAATAACTTGCAAAATAAAAGTAATAAAATTAAACATGATAAAAAATACAGAAAAGCAATATTAATAAGCATTTACAATTGAATAAAAAATAACATTGACGAGATTGAAAAATCTTTATTTTTAGATTTACATAAACCAAAAACCGAGTCATATTTATCAGAAATTCAAATAGTTCTTAAAGAAATAAGAATTCAATTGAGTTTGCTAAATTATGCTTTTAAAAAACACAGAGTCAATCCGTTCAGTATTGCTCAACCATTGAATTGGAAAATTAACTCTAAGTATTACAAATATGAACCCAAGGGAATAGTTTTTATAATCGGTCCATTTAATTATCCATTCCATTTGGTATTAATGCCTTTGATAGGCGCTGTCGCAGCCGGAAACAAAGCATTAATAAAAGTCAGTGAAAAAACAAAAAATACTGCAGAAATTATTGAAAAAATGATTAAAGAAACGTTACTGAAGGATGTATGCATTAGTATTGAACATGATTGCGATATTGCAACGATAAACGAACAGATCGAGTCAAAACCAGATTTAATTTTTTTTTTACAGGAAGTGAATTTGTAGGTAGAAAAATAGCAACTAAGGCTGCGTCTTTAGGTATTGAATATATCTTGGAATTAGGTTCTCCATGTCCTGTGTATATAGATAAAAATGTGAATATAAAATCAGCGGCTAAAAGAATTGTTTGGGCAAAAATGTATAACTCCGGACAAACTTGTGTATCACCGAATCATTTTTTAGTGCACGAAAGCGTATACGACGAATTTAAACAAGAATTGCAAATTCAATTGAATAAGCAATACCCAAACTTATGAGTAAACAATGATTATTCACACATAATTAATATTGAACAATTAAACAACATAATGAATTATTTTCAGAATACACACAATATTTTTATTTCTCACAACGATTTAAAAATTATTCCGCAAATTGTTGATTGTGACATTGACAAAAATAAATCAATGATGACGAATGAAATGTTTTCAAATATATTTGCATTGTTTAAAATAAGAGATAAGAAACAAGCATTGGATTTGTTTAACTCCTTAAATAATTCAGCTCTCGCTAGTTATGTTTTTACAAACAACAAACAAACAATAGATGATTTCATAAAAAATACAAACTCAGGCAGTTTAGCAATTAATGATGCTTTGATTCATATCAGTGAATTGAAATTACCTTTCGGAGGGATTAAAAGCAGTGGTCAAGGAAGATATAGACATAAGTTTTCCATTACTTCATTCAGTAATGCAAGATCTTATTATATTTCACGAAACTTAAACGATTTTTCTTCAAGATTTGCACCATTTACACGCAAAAAATACAACTTTTTACGAAAAATTATTAAATAATTAACACAATAGTTAAATTTTTTAAAAAAATGCCGTATATAAAAACTACATTCATAAATACATATTATTCGTTTAATGTCCTATCTTTATATTAAACACATTAAAGTTTAATAAAAATAAATAAGAGAGTAAACTTAAAAAAAATACTGTATGACAGTATTTTTTTAAATTAATTCTTTTTTTAATACACCAATATATGGTATGTTACGCATTTCATCATTTCAGTCAAATCCATAACCTACAACGAATTTTTGAGGACAGTCGAATCCGAATTTATCAACTGTAAAAGGTATTTTTCTACCACCTTTTTTATCTAATAATGTTAATACCTTCAAGCTTTTTGGGTTTCTATTGTTTAAAAGAGATACGATTTTAGCCATTGTATAACCTGTATCAACACAATCTTCAATAATCAATACATCTTTGCCTTTTATATCATGTGCTAAATCCATAATAACCTTAACATTACTATTTGATTTTGACCCACCTTCATATGAACTCAATGTCATGAAATCCACTATTAAATCACGTTTGATATTAACAATTAAATGAGCAATGAATGGTATACAACCTTTTAAAATTCCTACTAATATTAATTTATCATTTGAAGGATAATTATCATCTACTCATTGTCCTAGTTCTTTAATCTTATCCTGTAATTCTGTTTCTGAGTACAATATTTCTTCAATTCTATAATCCATTTCCATTAATGTTCCTTATTTATTTTTGTTTGTATTATTCTTAAAGCTTCTTTTAGTACTTGATCTTCAGTTAAATTGTTTGTATCAATTACAGCATATTCTAAATTATATTTTTTACACATATTTGAAAATGATTCAAAATATAAACTGTGTAATGTTTTAAAATATTCATAATTTTCTTCTCAGTTATCAATCTCCGCTTCACGACCTCTTTGAAAAATACGTTTTTTAAATGTTTCAAAACTGATATCTAGAAAAATTGCAAAATCTGGTAATTCGTTACGAGTGATAATATTTTCAAATATCGCTTCATATGCTTTTCAATAATTTAATGGTTTGTCTTTTAATAATATTTGCGCAAACAAATGGTGCTCCAAACTAAAGCGATCCAAAAATATTAAATCATCTTGATTTTGTTGTTTTAATTGTTTTAATATTTGTTGTAATTTTGAAGCATGATTTTCTAATATATATGCTTGAAACCCAATACTTATGTTTTCTTTTTTCTCGTATAATCATTTTAAAAATGTGTTAAATACTACATCATCATCTTCAAACTCATGTAACAACTCTGAGCTACTGAAATTTTTGTGTAACTTTTCTGATAAACTCGACTTTCCTGAAGCGATCATACCGCTTATACCTATTAACATTTCTTCCCCTTTTTTTAATCTTCAATTTTCATTATTTTAACTAAAAATAAGCGATTTTATTAAAATTAATAAAATAATAAAAAGCAGATTGTCTGCTTTTTACAAAAAATATAAAATTAGTGAATTTCATCGATTTTAACTTCGTATTTAATTGGAGCATCAACTTCAACAATGTCGCCTACTTTTTGACCTAAACATGCTTTTGCTAATGGTGTATGGTTTGATATTTTTTTGTTAAATGGATCAGCATCTAAAGCTCCAACTATTTGAAATTCCTTAACTACGCTTTCGTCATCTTTGTTGTGAATTTTTACATATGAACCTATTGTTACAATGTTAGCTTTTTTACCTTCGACAATTAATTCGTAGTTTTCTAGTATGTGTTGGATTTCAGCGATACGCCCTTCAACCTGAGCTTGTTTATCACGCGCAGCATCATATTCAGCATTTTCTGAAAGGTCACCTTGCCCACGAGCTTCTTTTATTTCTTCAATAACTTGTGGACGAAGAACATTTTGTAAATGGTTCAACTCATTTTTATAATCATCAAGCGATTCTTGTGTTAAATAAATTTTTTCTTCTGTATTCATTGTTACTCCTTATTTTTATAGTTTGTTATTATAATTATTTTTATTTTTTTAAATTTCATTTTTTCATATTTAAGTTTATTATCTGTTTCTAAACGATCAAAAATAGAATTTAATTGTTTTTTACAGTATTTATTATATAAGAAAATGCATATTCCATTGTCTTTTAAATGTTCTAATGATTCATTTAGTGCGTTTAATGGATCAAGATTGTAATCTAAATTAACTATTAACTGCGATTTCATTGTTAATTTATTAATTGTTTTGAATGAATCTATGTAATTTAAATGTTTGTATTTTGTAGTTTTAGCAATGTTTGAAATATTTGCTTCAGGACAATTTACTGCTAATAAGTTTGCAAAATAATCATCCTCATCATCAATGATTGTTATATCAGTATATTTATTTACTAAAAAGGTATTCAATACAAAAGCACTGAATAATGAATGGGCTTTTGTATTATTAGTCTTTTGTTGTAATTCTGTTATTACGTTAGCAAAGTTCGGATTACTTTCTTGAATTGATAATATTTGTTTGTTTGTTTCATGTATCTTATATTTTGCTTTTAATGTTTTCAGTCTCAAATGCATAATCACATAAACAATGGTTGCAAAAAATATTACTACAAAAATCGATATTAATAAGATGGTTTTTCAAGTAGGCCAATCTACTTTTAATCTTTCTACTTTTAAAGTAGCTGAAAGTATTTGAGTTGAAAGTATATTATTCATATCTTGAATCTATAACATCAACTTCGTCTAAAAATTGATCTAGTAAAATTTGTGCTTGTTCAGGTATTTCAGCTGGAATATATTCTTCTCCATGGACTTCGTAGCATAGTACACTCTCTTCGTCTTCGTATATATTTGCATCTTCCGGAACAACAAACATAAAATGTGTATCTTCTTCGTCCGCTTCAAATAAAATGAATGCTTTAAATTTTTTATTGTTTTCATCAACCAAAACAATTTCTCTTTCAGGATCGTTTATGTCGATTGTAGGTATTTTATTAACGTCTGTCATACTTATTTTTTAAGATAATAGTTCAAATAATCTTCAAGGATTAATTGAGCTGCTAATTTATCTTTTACTCCCTTTCTTTTCTTTCTTGTGTATCCAACTTGAATTAAAATATCTTCTGCTGCTTTTGTTGAACTATGTTCATTCACTAAAACAACAGGTAATTTAAATTCGTTTTCCAAGATGATTTTAAATTCTTCAACCATTAATGTTCTTTCACTTTTTGTATTATTGCTTCTTAATGGATGGCCCAAAACCAATGTATCAATATCTTTATATTTTTCTATATAAAATTTAACTTGTTCAACCACTTTTGAAAAATTATTTTCTTCAAAGCGATAATTATCAAGACCTGTGGCTAAAATACAGTCTGAATCAGTAATGGCAAAACCACATGTTCTTGTTCCTAAATCTAATGATAATTTTCTCATTATTAAATTAATGACTCAATAAATTTGAATACTTTTTCTGTACTTAAATCAGTCTGAAAACTACCTTGACTGGTGATTTTATTACCACCACCTTTTCCATTGTATTGTTTAAATACTTGTTGTGCATAATAGTTTGCATCTTCAGTTAATGAAGCTACAACTAAAAACGCTTTCCCATCGTTGATTGTTAAAGCAAATATTAAAGCTTCAGGGTATTTCTCTCTCAATTCAATGGCTGTTTTTTTGTTTTGCCCCATATTATCAATGGCTGCAAAAATTATGGTTTTGTTATTCAATTCAACTGGAATAAATTTAGTTAAATCAATTGACACATTTTGTTTTTGTTTGTACAATTCTTTGTAATCTTCTCTTATAGAATTTTCAAATTCTTTTAATTGATCAATAAATTCTTCCATTTCAATGTTATTTGTGAATTCATTTTTGATTGGACATTTTTTTGAATAATCACTATTTAATTCTTTGTTTTTGTTGATTACAGAATTTATTGTTTCTGAATATTTTTCTATTTCTTCTTTTAAGTAATTTTTAACTAATTCATTTGAAGTGACTACTCTTAATCTATAAATACCGGTACCTTTGTTTTCTATTGAAGTTATTTTAAAATCTTGAATAAATCCAGTAGATGGTGAGTGAGTACCTCCACATAAGTCAGTGGTGATACCATCGAATTTAACTACACGTACAGCACTTTGATCGTGATAATCACTTTCACTGATTGTCATGTAGGCCCCAATTTTTTCAGCTTCTTTAACACTCATTATATGGTATTCTCTTTTAACATCTTGTGCAATATATTCACGCATTGTTTTTTCAATTTGTTTAACTTCTTCTGGTGTAGGTTTTTGGTTTAATGGGAAATCAAATGTAAAATAATCATGCATTATGCTTGATCCCAATTGTTCAATTTTGTCTTCAGTATATGTTGCTCTTAATGCGGAGAATAATATATGAGTTGCTGAATGCCCTCTCATGTATCCTTCACGCATTTTTTTGTTAACGAAACACTCTACTGAATCTTTATTATTTATAATTCCTTTAACTTTGTGAATGTGGTTTCAATGTTTATCTTTGAAAACATCTAATATTTCAATAACATTATCATTTTGTTTGATGTAACCAAAGTCATGGAATTGTCCACCAGATGTCGCATAAAATGGTGTTTCTTTTAAAACAAGATATGAAACTTCTTCTTCGTCGCTTGTTCTATCTATTTCTTCTGTTTCATTAAATATACTTACAACTGTAGTTTTTTGTTCCGTTGTTTCATATCCAGTGAATTTTGAAACAACCCCTTCAATATTATCTAAGGATAAAATTACTTTTTCCATTGCATCTGAAGTTTGAGATCTTGATTTATTTTTATGTTCTTCTAAAAACTTATTGAATTCTTTAATATCAATTGATAAATTTTTCTCAATCAAAATTTCATTTGTCAATTCTATTGGGAAACCGTATGTGTCAAACATTTTGAAAGCAATAGCTGTAGAAATGTTTCCATTTTTTTCAATTTCTTTTTCAAGTAATTTTTCACCTTGATTAATTGTTTTAGAGAATAGTTTTTCTTCTTCTTTAATAACATTTGATACTTCTTTTACGTTTATGTCATAAATTAATGAATCAGAAACAGCTTGTACCAATTTATGTAAAAAAGTTTTATCTGTGATTTTTAATTTTAATCCTGAACGATAACTACGACGAATTAAACGACGAATAATATAACCCCTACCAACATTTGATGGTTTTACTCCATCATTAATAGCATTGACTGAAGCTCTAATGTGATCAGCTATGATTTTGAATTGAGTATTTATTATTGCTTGATTTTTTTCTTTTGTGAAATAGTTATTAATATCGTATTTAAACGTTGTAAGTTTTTCAATTTCCTTAATAATACCTTGAAATAAATCAGTGTCAAAGTTTGTTGGTGCATCTTGCATTATTGATGTGATTCTTTCCAAACCTGCACCAGTATCAATGTTTTTATTCGCAAGTTCAGTGTAATTATTTTCTCCGTCATTATTGAATTGACTAAATACTATGTTTCAAATTTCTATATAACGATCATTTTCAATATCTTCTTTTAATAATTCAATACCTCTTGAATCATATTTTTCTCCACGATCATAAAATATTTCGGTGTCTGGTCCACAAGGTCCTTGACCTACATCTCAAAAGTTTGTATCTCTTGTTCCTTTAATTAAATGACTTTCATCAATTCCTAATGAAATTCATTTATTGTATGTATCGTGATCTTCTTCAAAATATGTTATATAAATTTTGTCTTTTTCAATTTTTAAAACATCGAATATGAATTCATATCCAAATTCAATTGCTTCTTCCTTAAAATAATCACCAATACTGAAGTTACCTAACATTTCAAAGAATGTGTGGTGTCTAGCTGTGATTCCAACATTCTCAATATCATTTGTTCTGATTGATTTTTGTGAGTTAGTTAATCTTGGGTGTGGTGGAATTTTTTTTCCGCTAAAAAAATCTTTTAATGTAGCTACACCGCTATTGATTCATAATAACGATGGATCATTTACAGGTATTAAGCTTTTCGAATCCACCTTTAAATGGTCTTTTGATGCAAAAAAGTCTAATCACATCTGTCTAATTTGTTTTGATGTTAACATTGTTTCTCCTCATATAAAAATGTTTTTAATTTATTGTCTAAATAAACTTTGTCAATAATTGCTCCACCCACAACTTTTTCGCCATCATAAATAACTAGCTCTTGTCCTGGGGTAACGGCTTCAGTAAGTGGATAAGTAACTTCTACTTTATTATCATCCAATAACCGCATTGTTACTGGAATATCTTTTTGTCTATAACGGAATTTAGCCGTTAAGTTATTTGCTGAATATTCTTTTGCAATAAGATTGAAATCATTTGCAACTAATTTATCGCTTTGTAAATAATGTTTATTATCTTCATTTGCGACATAAATTTGTTTTTTAGCAATATTGTGTCCAACCACAAAATAAGGTTTTTCAAATCCACCCAGATTCAACCCTTTTCTTTGCCCGATTGTGTAATACATGGCGCCAGGATGGTCACCAACAACAGAATTAGTTGCTATATCAATAATTTTTCCAGGCTGAGCTGGAATGTAATTTTGAAGAAATTCAGTAAATCTCCTTTCCCCAATAAAACAAATTCCTGTTGAATCTTTTTTATCTGCTGTGATTAATCCCGCTTCGGTAGCAATTTGTCTTATTTCAGTTTTGTTATATTCTGCTAAAGGGAAAATTGTTTTAGACAATTGTTCATTGTTTAATTGCGCTAAAAAATATGTTTGATCTTTGTTAACATCTTTCGCCCGATACAACTCACCATTTATCGTTTTTGCGTAGTGACCCATGGCAATAAAATCGGCGTTTAGATTATTGAATGCATGCTTTAAAAATGCGTCAAATTTTATATATTTATTACAAAAAATATCTGGATTAGGTGTTCTACCTTGTTTATACTCGTTTATTAAATAAGTAAACACATTGTCCCAATACTCTTTAACGAAATCAACACGATGTATTTCAATCCCTATTTTTTTAGCTACTGCGACAGCGTCCAAATAATCTTGTTCTTGCGGACATATGTTTTGAGATATTTTTTCATTTCCCTTAAAATCATTGTTCAAAAAGCTATCTCAATTTCTCATAAATAATCCTATAACTTCATGCCCTTGTTCTTTCAATAAATGAGCACAAACACTAGAATCTACTCCACCGCTTAAACCAACTACGATTCTTGCCATATTCATCCTTTCTATGTGTAATTTGCTATTATTTTTTTCAACTTTTTATCTTGTTCATTTTTAATAATTTTATTTCTTTTATCATGCACTTTCAAATGTTTAACTAATGCAATTTCTATTTTTATGTTGTTATCTTTTCAGTAAAACATTGTTGGAATGATTTGTAATGATTGTTGTTCTTTTTTGAATCTAATTCGATAAATTTCTTTTTTGTGTAAAAGTAATTTTCTTGTACGTTCATAATCAGCAACGACATGCATATACTGACCTATATGAGTGTTCACTAAAAATAATTCATCATTTTTAATATTACAAAATGAACCTTTTAGATTGACATTGTTAGCACGTAATGATTTGACTTCTCACCCTTCCAAAACAATTCCACATTCATATTTTTCAATCACATCATATTCCATTTTTGAAAATTTATTTTTTGCAATTATTTTCATTTACTACTCCAATATTTTTGCTGAAACAGTTCCTTTGATTGCATCCGTTTCAGTAATTAATATTCTATATGTTTCACCCACTTTAAAGTGTTTTGTTTTACCTTTAGCTTCATATGTTGACAATTGTATAACGTTGTCATTTTCGATTTCTTCGTATCTAACTAACACAGAGGTTTTGTATTCATCTAATTCGAAAAATATTCCAAATTTTTCACAAGTGATTAATGTGGCTTTAAATTCTTTATTTATGAATGACTGAAAAAATTCAGCTTTTCTAACATCAGTAACGCCACGTTCAACAACTAGTGCAACATTTTCGGTATCAGATGTAGAAATACTAATTTGTTTAACCTTTTCATTTAACTCATCTTTTTGTTCATCATTTAATGATTGATTATTGAAGATATAATCCCTTATTAACCTATGTAAAAGCAAGTCTGGATAACGACGAATCGGACTAGTAAAGTGCGAATAACACTCACTAGCTAATCCAAAATGCCCGATATTAGCTTCAGAATATTTAGCTTTTTGCATAGTTCTTAATAAGAAAATTTTTATAAAATCATCGTTTTGAAATTCTTTAATCTTTTGAATTGCTTTTGCAAAATCAGCGGGTTTGCCTGATGTTGGAACTTTAACGTTTATTTTTAAGAAGTTTAATAATGTTTGAAGATTCAATAATTTTTCATCCGACGGAATGTCATGTATACGATATATTGAAGGAATTTTACGTTTATACATCATTGTAGCAACTGTTTCATTGGCTCTAACCATGAAATCTTCAATCATTGATTCAGAAAATCCCGGTGTTTTAATTTCGATATCTATAACTTCATCATCTTTTAAAATGATTTTAGGTTCTGAAATTTCAAAATCAACATATCCCTGCTCATTTTTGTATTTACGAATAATTTCAGATAATTCTTTAGCATCATTTAAAAGTTTATTTACTGTTTCTTGTAATTCTGTATTTCCATCGTAATAGTTATTTACTTGTTTATATGTTAAACGATAATCGCTTTTGATAATAGCGGGATATATATCAAAATGTGTTGTGTGTCCATTTTGATCAATGATCATTTCAAGAGTTAACGTAGCTCTTTCAACACCTGGGTTTAATGAGCATATACCATTAGACAGTGCAAATGGTAACATCGGAATTACTTTATCAGGTAAATAAATTGATGTACCTCTTCTTAATGCTTCACTATCAATTGGATCATTTTCCTTAACGTAGTAACTAACGTCAGCTATATGAACTCACAGTTTGTATGTTCCATTATCTAATTTTTCACATGATATCGCATCATCAAAATCTTTAGTGTCTTCACCATCGATAGTTACAGTCAATAATTCAGTTATGTCTTTTCTGTCTCTATAATCTTCTTTTCGAATCTCTTGGGGAATTAAATCAGCTGTCTCTAAAACGTTTGGTTCAAAATCTTCGTTAACATTGTTTTGTGCAATTATTTTCTTTTGAATTATGCCTTTTGCTTCAACTGAACCAATATATTCAATAAAAGAGACTGGGATTCTTCCCTTAACAAGATCTACTGAATCTATTGATACTTTAACAAAGTGATCAGTCTTATACTCAAATTTTAATGGTTCATTAAACGTGTATTTAGTATTGTCTTTTTCGTCTGATGCTTCAAAGTACATTAAATTGTTTTTGAAACCCTTGACAAATTGTCCAATTAAAGTGGTTTTCCCTCTTTGTTTAACAAAGTTTACATAACCTCTGTATAATTCAACTCCGTTTTGCATGTATGAACAAATGTCAGCATTGACAATATCGCCGTCCAATACGCCCTTTAATTCGAATGGTAACACTAAAGCGCTTTTATTTTCCTCGAAATCAATAAAACCTAAACGTTTAGCAGTTAACGAAATTTTGAAATTATCATTGGTTAATTTTTTCAGCGCGAAATAATTACCCTCTCTTGTTTTTTCAATTTTTCTTTCATCCGCCATTTTTCATAACAATGTTGAATAATCACTGTTAAATTTAGGTTTTAAATTTATTTTTTTTACAAGTTCAATAAAACTATATGGTTTTTGCGATTTGGAAAGAATTTCTAAAGTTTGTTTTTCAATATTTTTTGGGTCAAATGCATTCATATTAAGGAAGTAATACCCTTAACAATATAGCGATAAATAATAAAGCAAATCCTGAAATCATCATTGCTCATTTTAAAAACTTTTTAAACCCTCTTTCTTTAGATACTTTAAATAGGTCAAGATCTCCACTTCCAACTAATGCACCACTAAATCCGTTTGAATCAGGTGACATTAGGAATGAAAGTATAATTATGAAAATCGATACTATTGCAATTATTACTATTAATGTTGTCAACATATTTCTCCTTTGTTAATTATTTTAATTTCAATCCGTACTCATCCAACTGGAATTCAGTAACGTTTGATGGTGATTTAGATAATAAATCCAATCCCTTTGCATTTTTAGGAAATGCAATTACATCTCTTATTGATTTCGAGTTAGAAATAATCATTAAAATTCTTTCTAATCCGAATGCCATACCTAAATGAGGGGGTAATCCATATTTAAATGCGTTTAAAAAGAATCCGAATTTGTCGTTATATTCTTTAGGTGACATTTTTAAATATTCAAATATTTTTTGTTGCATTTCTGCGTCATGATTTCTAACTGAACCTGAACCCAGTTCAAAACCATTCAAGACTATGTCGTATGAACAAGCCCTTACTTTATCATATTCGTTTGTTTCTATGTATTTTAACGTTTCTAAATCAGGTCTTGTGAATGCGTGGTGTGCTGGTTCATATTCGTTTGTTTCTTTATTGTATTCAAACATTGGTCAATCAACTATTCATACAAAGTTAAATTGATTTGGATTTGTTAATGCATATTCCTCTGCGATAAAGGTTCTTAAAGCACCAAGTGATTTAACAACATTGTCATATTCGCCTAAACTTATGATAATTGAACCTGAAATCAATTTTTGTGCGGCAATTATTTCATTAATGTACTCATCAGTTAGTTGTATACCTTTGAATACTTTGCTTTTCATTTTAGAGTTTTCAAATTCAACTACTGTCATATTTTCGGCATTGTTTTTAAAACCTAATTCAAATAAGATATCTTTTTTAGAGATTAATTCGATGTTTTCGAATGCAATTGATTTATGTGTATGAATTGATTGATCGAATACTTTTACATTTGTTAAAAGATTTTCGAATCTTGTATCAGGTTTATCATTCCCATATTTATCCATTGATTCAAAAAATCCCATACGTGGAAATGGTGTTTTCAACTCCATACCTAAAGAATTTCAAATATGTTTATAATAGTTTTCAACTAATGCAAATAAATCTTCGCGATCAGCAAAAGACATTTCAAAGTCAATTTGAGTAAATTCTGGTTGACGATCTTTTCTTAAATCTTCATCCCGGAATACACGTGCTATTTGAAAATATTTCTCATATCCAGAAGCCATTAATAATTGTTTGTATAATTGCGGAGATTGAGGTAAAGCGAAAAACTTTCCGTTTCTTCTTGTTGGTACTAGAAAGTCTCTTGCACCTTCTGGAGTTGATTTACATAAAATTGGTGTTTCAATTTCTAAGAATCCGTTTTTATCAAAAAATTTTCTTGTTTCCATATTTACTTTATGACGTAGTGCGATGTTATATTGCATTTTTTCGCTTCTTAAATCTAAAAAACGATATTCCAATCTTAAATCTTCGTTCGCTGAATCTTCTTTCATGATTTCAAAAGGTAACTGAGAAGCTGAATTTAATACCTCATAATCAGTAACGTGGATTTCAATTTGACCTGTTTTTAATTCAGTATTGTACTCTAATCTTTCTTTAACAATACCAGTAACTTTTATTGAAGATTCTTTTGTTAATTTTGGATCAGTAACATCAAATAATATTACTTGGATTAATCCGCTGCGGTCTCTTAAGTCTATAAAGTGTTGTTTTTTAAATTTTCTTTTGTTTGCAATTCAACCATACAACGTTACTTCTTCATTCACATGTTCAATAGTGATATCTGTATTAAAATATTTTTTCATTATAATTCCTTTTTAATTTCGCTGATAAACTCATCGATATCTTGTGCATTTAGCGTTATTTCTTTATTTTGTTTTAAAAATTTTATTTTAAATTCAGTATTTTCTGAATCTAATTCTTTGAATATTAATACGCGAGGATTTAATTTATTAGCTTTTTTAAATAATTTTTTAATATTTAATTCCTCATAGAATAATTCGACAGAAAAATGATCACGCAGTACTGAAGCTAATTTGATAACTGAGTCTTTTTCATTGTCGTTCAGATAAGCAATTAATATTTCCAATTCATTATTCGGAATATAATTGTTTTCACAATTTATGATTTCAACTAATCTTTCAGCTCCGAATGCAAATCCAATTGACGAAACATCTTCACCACCAAATTGTTGAACCATTCCATCGTATCTCCCTCCTGCTAAAATAGTTGATTTAGCACCAAGAGCTTTTGAATTGGAAACAAATTCAAAAACAATATTGTTGTAATAGTCTAAGCCTCTTACAAGCATTGGATTAATCTTATAAGGTATATTGTTTTTTTCCAACTTATTCAATAATTGTTTGTATTGATTAGATTCTTCATCAGATAAAAAGTCAGTGATTTTTGGACAGTTTAATATAAATTCTTCATTTGCTTGTTCTTTATCATCTAATATACGCAACACATTCTTTTCTAATCTGATTAAATTTTGCTCAGTCAACTTTTCTTTGTGTTGTTCAAAATATTTTTTTAAATCGGTTAAATAATTTTCTCTTGTATCTTTAGTACCTAAGTTATTGATTTCTAAAATAAAATTATTGATTTGTAATTTATTTAAAAATCTATATCCTAATTCGATAACTTCAAAATCAACATCACTTGAAGCGGGTGAAAAACACTCTATCCCACCTTGTCTAAATTCACGATAACGTCCCTTTTGAGGTCTTTCGTATCTGTACATATTGCCATAGTAAAACAATTTATTAAATCCTTCTCTGTGTAAATTGTTTTCGACAAATGCGCGAATAACGGGAGCTGTGCCTTCAGGTCTTAATGAAATATTTTTTTTGCTTTTAGATAAAAAAGAATACATTTCTTTATTTGCTATATCACTGGTTTCACCAGCTGAACGTATAAATAATTCAGTACTATCAATAATTGGTGTTTCGATGTATTTAAAATTATATTTTTTAGCTATATCGAAAAAAGTAGATGTTATAAAGGTGTAAATATCTGCTTCTTTTCCGAATATGTCTTTTGTGCCTTTTAATTTTTGGTACATATTAACTCCTTATTTATTGAAATTATTAATTGATAAAAATTCTTGTTCTTCTAATTTTGAAGAGTTTCAGTAATATGTTTCAATTCTTTTTTGTTTATTTTTGTTTTTTAATTTGAATAATCAAATTCATAATCTTGAACCAATTAATGAATCAAATAGTAATATCGAAGCTCCTGTTAATAATAATTGCAATACGGTGTTAATATCAAATGTATTTGCAAACGCTAACAATGGTATGCTCATTAATAATGTAAATAAACAAATAAATACTAAATTTTTAAAACGGTTTCTTGAATATATAACATTTATACCTTGAATTTCGTCATCGGTAAAAATGTAGTTGTTTAATTTTGTGTCACTGTGAACTAGAGAATGAATTTCACCCGTTGATAATAAATGATTTGTAATAATCAATGCATATGAAATGAAATATACAGAAATAATATTTGAATTGAATGGTAATTTGAATGCAATCAACAATGCGGTTAATATTAAATTTATTAAAAATGCTTTGACAACAAATACCACACCACTTACTCATGTGTATCTGAATGTTAAATACAAGAATACTAAGATACTGAACGCAAATATAGGCAATATGCTTCAACCTAGTTGAATTAAAAATCCGTTTGAATTTTTTAATAGTTGAGTAAATTCTAATTCATTAATAAAGGCAACTTTTGATAATTTATCCATCAATACATTATTTGTTATATCTTGCCCGATGATTCTCAATAGTACACTGTTGTTATTAATTGAAGTATTGAAGATTTCAATATTTTTATAATCCGTTATTAATATTTGTTGCAGTTGTTTTGCTTGATCCATTGAAAGTTGGGGACTTGTTATAAATCATTCTTGGTGTTGGAATAATTCTGATGAAAGACCTAATGACCTCGTAAAATCAATTCCATATATAAATAATGAAATTAGCATAGCGATTGTTATAAATCCAAAAATAACTATCGAATGTCAACGCTTACTTACAACAGTAAAGGATAGTTCTTTTGTTTTCATTGTAGATGCCAATAAAAATGGTTTTTTGTTGAAATATTCCATTTGACTTATTAAACTGAATAGACCATTAGCTATTAAATTAATTAACAGAGTTGAAGATAATGAACCCAATATCACAATCGCTGCAATTGATGTTGTAAAGTATGATCCTAAATAAAGAACTAATAAACCTAGCGAGAATAAAATAAATGTTATATCTAGCGAATTTACAAAATTCAATTTCTGCGCTTTGTTCATTGATTTGGTAACAGTTATACCTTTTTTAACTTCTCTGTTAAATTTACGCATTGTCGCATTGATTAAAGCGAATGAAATTATTGTTACAAGCAATAAAGAAGTTACAAATAAAGGAGTTATAATAGCACCAAATGAAATCATTAAAGCTGTAATAACTAATATGTTCAGTCCTATTAAACCAGATGTTACCAATCCCAGCAATCTATTTTTAATCATTAAAATAACTGAAAGAATAGTTAAAATGATAGTCGCGATAATCGTTAATTTATAAATACTTAGACTTTTAGTACTTGTGTAGTAACTCGTGATTTTTTCTAATTCAAATGAATCATATGCAAAATTAATTTTTGCAGCTAATTCTTTGTCCGATAATACATTGTTTTGATTTTTAATAAATATTTTATTTTCGCCGAAACGTTGCGAATCTAATCAGAATGGACTATTAGCTTCAAAAATTAAATATTTACCAGATTTTAAATCACCTTCTTTTAATACTGGTGGTTTTGTGATTTTGTTTGGTTTTTCTTTTGGGTTCGAACTGGGTTCGGTGTATTCTTGTGGTTTGTTCGAATTTCCAATAAAAGCAAAATTTACAGGATTTTCTCCTGATTGTTTTCATTGATCTGGATATTCAGTTTTGGCTCTTTTAATAAATTCTTGTAAATTTAATCAAACATATAATTTTTCGCCATAAGAAAATGGTAAATAATTTTTTAAATCTAATCATGATTGATTTCCTTGATCAGTTAAATTTAGAGCGATTGTTCCAGTTGAAGCTCCAGTGTTTCATTCAGCTGGTTTGTTTTTTAACGATATAGAAAAATCTCTTGCATCTCCTTTTATGAATTTTTCTAATGTAACACTCTTGTTAGTATTCGGTGCCACAAAATTATTTTTATAAAACAATGGTGTACCGTTTTTGTCTGTGAATGTTAAATATGGTTTCGTAGTTAATGAGTCAATTAATCTATCGTTATCTTTATCACTAGTAACATTTGGAGTTGTGATTACTAATGAATCATTAGATAAATCCACTTGACTTTCTGTATTGATTTTTTGAACAGTTAAATATTCACGTGTTGATTCAAAAACGTGATTATTTGAAACTGAGTCTGTGTTTGCTAAATTTTGGTTATTTGAATTTTTAATTTTTAAAACAATTTTGCTTTCTTGTGAGTTCACTGCGTTTTTGTTTTTTGTTAAAAACCCAAAACAAATCCCGGTTATCAAGAACACAAAAATAGCAATTGTTGAAAAAATTGTCAATATTCATTTTAATTTAGCTTTGTTAGTATTATTTGTTGTATTTTTCATATTTTTAAATTATAACAATATATAAATATTTATATTTATATTAATGAAATTTAATTAAATGATTATGAATACTGAATTAAATATTCAATACCTTTTTGAGTAATTATTCTTCCACGTGATGTTTTTACAATAAATTTATTTAATAATAAATGGGGTTCAACCTCTTGTAAAATCGTATTTTTATTTTCTTTTAAAATACTGGAAATTGCATCTAAAGAGGCTGCTTTTTGTTCGAATATATTTATCAATATTTTTAAGTATTGAATTTGTAAATCGTTTAATCCATATTTGAAAACACCTAAATATTTTAAACTTTCTTTAGTTGTGGCCAAATCGATGCAATCATTTTCTTTATAAATTGAAAAATCATTGACTCTTTTCAGTAAATTATTAGCAATTCTGGGTGTAAAACGTGAATTTTTAGCAATTTCTTCAATTGATTCATCAGAGATAGAAATCATATTTTTATTAGCCGAATTTTTAATTATTGATTCAATTTCACTGATTGAATACATTTTTAATCTGCCAATAAAACCAAAACGATCCTTTAAGGGCTGACTGAGAGCATCGAATTTTGTAGTTGCAGCGATGAGCGAAAAAGCCTTTAGTTTTAAACGCATTATTTTTTTATCGCCTTCAACACCTAAAACGATATCAATGGCTTGTTCTTCCATTGCTGAATACAATAATTCAAATAAATTTTTATTAACACTGTGAATTTCATCGATAAAAATAATATCATTTTCATTAATAGAAGAAAAAAGCGTTATTAAATCCGAACGCTTTTCTAATAATGGGCCTTGTGCATAAATTATATTTCGTTTTGTTTCATTAGCAATAATATTAGCTAGTGATGTTTTACCGAGACCGGGTGGGCCGAAAAACAACATATGATCAATAATTCTTTTTTGTTTTTGCGCGGCATTAATCATAACTTGAATAGTTTTTTTAATATGCTCTTGCCCGATAAATTCACTGAAATTAGTTATTTTATATTGTTGCATCTTTACCGGCATCAGCAATTAATTTTATAGCTTGTTCTACCGCTTTTTCAAGATCACTAAAGTCACCTATTTTATTGACTGCAAGATTAATTTGTTTTTGTTTAAAACCCAATATTTTTAAACTTTTTTCAAGATTTTTAAGATTTTCATTTAACTCGCTTTTTGCATTATCAGCAACACTATATTCATTAGAATCTGACTCGTTCGTAGTTTGGATTTTCATTTTTTGAACAAATTTTTCATATTTTGGCTGAAATTCAAAAATTAATTGACGAGCGCATCTTGTGCTTAAATATGGTATTTTGGTTAATTTGTCAATATCTGCTTCGGCAACATATTTCACAATCGATTGTCAACCGGTACTCAATACACTTAAAGCTGTTTTTGGTCCAATCCCTTGAATAGAAATTAAATCTTCAAATACAATTAATTCTTTAAATGAACTGAAGCCATATGTCGTTTTGAAGTACTCATTATCATACTCGTGAATAAATACTTTTATGTTTTCATCATTTTTATATTTATTTATATCACTAACGTATATTAATTCTCCTGTTCCATTGTGTTCTATTATTATGTAGTTTTTATTGATATGAACTACTTTTCCGTACATATAAATTTTCATGTCGTGTCCTCCTGATCAAATTATCATTCATATTTAAGTACATTTCTTATCTTAAAAACTAATTCAAAACAATTTTAGGAAAATTCTAATTTTACAAATAAAAATAAAAAAACCGCAATGCGGTTTTTGGTCATTTACATGAAATGGTACGCCCTAGAGGATTCGAACCTCTGACCCACTGGTTAAAAGCCAGTTGCTCTACCTGCTGAGCTAAGGGCGCATTATGGTGCCCGGAACTGGACTTGAACCAGCACGGTGTTGCCACCGAGGGATTTTAAGTCCCTTGCGTCTACCATTTCCGCCATCCGGGCATTTATCAATGCCTTAATATTATACATAATTAAAAAAATTTTTTATTTTTTTAAAAAAAATTTTTTTAAGCCGATTTTTTAGCTATTTTGGACAACCTTTTTTTGGTTGATATGGTGCCCCTGACTGGACTTGAACCAGCACGAATCTCTTCGGTTGATTTTGAGTCAACTGCGTCTACCATTCCGCCACAGGGGCATATTTGATCGGCTTTATTATTATATATAAAAAAAATTCATAACTATAAAAAATATGCAATTATAATAATAACAATATGAATTTAGAAAAAGTTTTTAACATACAAGAATTATTAGATGAAAAATTCGCAGAGAATATTTCACCTGATGAACAAAATTTAGAAATAAAAAGAATTATAGCGCTTTTAGTGGAAATAGGGGAGTTCGCAAATGAAGTACAAGCGTTTAAATATTGAAAGGTTAACAAAAATTTAGATAGAGTCAAAATACTAGAGGAATTTGCTGATGGTATTCATTTTTTAAGCTCTATGAGTTACAAAAAAAATGTGGATTTTGAAATTTCACCTATAACTTTGTCAACTGATTTTACTATTCAGTTATCACATGTATATATGGAAGCTTCGAAATTATTCAACAATTTAACAAAAGAACAGCTTAAATACGTATATGAACTTTACTTAGGATTAGGAGTAACAGCAGGTATAAGTGAACAAGAAATTTTGGATAGTTTTTACAGAAAAAACGAAATAAACTTTCAAAGAGCAAAAAACAAATACTAAAATGAAATTTTACTCATATATGAGTATTTTTTTAAAAATTAACAGCTAAAAAACGCTGTTTTTTTATATTTTTAATTTATTTTTGCTGAATAAATATATAAAAACATTCACTCGTGTGAATGTTTTTATATTAATTAGATGTTGTCCTTATTTTTTGAATATGTGATCATAAATTGTTTTGTAACTTGAAACAGGAACAAATTGGATTTTATCTTTTATTTCTTTAGGGATATCTACCAAGTTTTTCTTATTTAGTTCAGGAATGAATATTGTTTTAATACCTAATCTTGATGCCGCTAATGATTTTTCTTTTAAACCACCAATTGGTAATACTTTTCCTCTTAATGTAATTTCCCCAGTCATAGCTATATTGTTATCAACTGGTTTTTTACTCAATGCACTGATGATAGCTGTCGTAAACGTTACTCCGGCGCTTGGACCATCTTTAGGAACAGCTCCTTCTGGTACGTGAATATGAATAGTCTTATTTTCAAAATCAAAATCAATATCGAATTCTTTAGCATTTGAACGAACATATGCAAGTGCTATTTGTGCTGATTCTTGCATAACATCTTTTAATTGTCCTGTTAATTTTAATCCGTCTTTACCATCAAATGTTGTTACTTCGATTGGTAAAGTTGAACCACCAAAACTTGTTCAAGCTAAACCATTTACCGTACCAATTTGAGGGTGATTGTCATTTTCAGCTTCATCAAATTTAATAGGTCCAAGGAAATCTTCAACTACTGATGTAGTAATTTCAAAATCATTTTTAATTTCTTTTGATAATATTTTCACAACAATTTTACGAGCAATTTTATCTAAAATACGGCTCAACTCACGAACTCCGCTTTCACGAGTGTAATTTTTGATTACAAAACTTAAAACATCATCAGAAATCACATATTGTGATTCGTTCAATGAATTAAATTCTAATGTTTTAGGAATCAAATGTTTTTTAGCGATTTCTAATTTTTCAATAAAAGTATAAGAACTTAATTCAATCATTTCAACACGATCAACTAAGGCTTCGGGAATATTTTCGAAATAGTTTGCTGTCGCTATGAACATAACTTTTGATAAATCATATTCAACTTCTAAATAATGATCTTGAAAGTTAACATTTTGTTCTGGATCTAAAACTTCTAATAATGCCGAAGTTGGATCGCCACGATAATCCGCTGACATTTTGTCTATTTCATCAAGTAAAATTACCGGGTTTGAAACTCCCGCTTTTTTAATAGCATTAATAATTTTACCCGGCATGGCTCCAACATATGTACGACGGTGACCACGAATTTCTGATTCGTCTTTAACCCCACCTAAGCTAACTTTAATATATGGTCTTTCAAGAGCGTTGGCAATAGATCTTACTAAAGTAGTTTTACCAACACCTGGAGGACCTATTAAAGTTAGAATTGGCATAGGTCTTAACGATTCATTAACTAGGCTTCCCTCTTTAGAAACGAACAAATTATTGTCAATAAAGTGATTTGGATCATTCGGAATAGAAGATAAATCATTCTTGTTTTTATCTTGAATTTTGTTATGTGTCATAACTGCGATAAATTCAAGTATTCTTTCTTTTGGTTTGTTTAATCCATAATGGTGTTTATCTAAAACATTTTTTGCGTTTTCTAAATCTAAGTTTTCTGCGACTACTTTTCTTCATGGAAGAATTTGCATTAAGTCTACATAGTTTTTGCTGATATTAGCTTCAGGACTTGAAGGCATCATGTTTTTTATTTTTGATTTTTCTTTTGCTATTGTTTTAATAACTGCATCTGGGAATATTTTTTTAAATTGTGGATCTTTAGATTTTTTTTCAAAATCCAAATCACTTTCTTCTTCACCAAGCGATTTTTGAATTACTCTCATTCTTTCACGTAACAAGTATTCTCTATGTTGATCTTCTAGCTCTCCGCGTAATACTTTATCAATTTCCTCATCAACAACTTGTAGTTCAATGTTTTTAATTAATAATTTGTATATTAATTCAATACGTTCACTAATATCTGTAGTACTGAATATTTCATCCTTTTCTTCAATTGTGGCGTCGAAACTATCAAGAACTTTCGAAGCTAAAGATGTTAAAAATTGTTGACTGGTTAACGATAAATCTAAATTTTCTACCGAGCTATCAAAATCACTATTTTTACGTGAAATGTTTTGGTTTGTTACTTTTATAATTTTTTCAAAGATTTTTTTTGATTTTTCAAAATCAGAGTAGTAAAAATCTACAGGCTTAGCAATTACTACTGAGCCAACTGCGTTTAAATCGGTTCCTTCCACATCTCTTTCTATAATTTCTACTTGTTGCAATCCTTCAAATGTAACAACTTTAGTTTTAGCTAATTTGAGACTGTTTTTGACATTAGCAATTTTTACTAATGTACCATATTGATGAAATTTAACGCTCTTATTGTCAGTGTTTTCGATTTTTGGTAGTAATACAATTTCAATATTTGAATTTTGTGAAAAATCAATAATTTGTAAACTTTCAGTTTTTCCAATTAAAATATCATGATTTGTATCTGCGAAAACAATGTCATTTTTAATTGGTATATATAAATATTTTTTATTCTCCATGTATGTCCTTTCAAACTTATTATACGAAATTATAACATAATTAGCACTCTAAATAGCAAAGTGCTAAAAATAAAAAAGGCGGTCCTTTTTATAATTATTTTGTGCCAAACAATCTATCACCTGCATCACCTAAACCTGGGACGATGTATTTTTTACCGTTTAACTTTTCATCTTTTGTTGCAAGATAAATATCAACTTCTGGAAATTCTTCCATAACTTTATCAATTCCTTTTTGTACGCCAACCAAACATACTAATTTTATATTTGTAAATCCTTCGTTTTTTAATTTACGAATAGCATCAGTAGCGCTAACTCCTGTTGCCAACATTGGGTCTACAACCAACACGTAACTATCCTTGTCAACGTTGGGTACTTTGTAATAATAATCATTCGCCTCGAACGTTTGTTCATTTCTTTGTATACCAATATGACCCACTCTGGCTTGTGGTACTAAGTCCAAGATACCTTGAACCATTCCTAGACCAGCTCTTAAAATTGGGATTATTACAATTTCTTTGTCGTATGTATATCCAGTAGTTTTAACTTCTATGGGAGTAATAACTTCAATTTCTTTCGGTTTATAATCTCTCAAGACTTCAAATACCATCAAAGAGGCAATTTCATTTAAATTTTTACGAAATACATAATGATTTGTTTCTTTATCTCGCATTGTTGTTAATTTAGTTTTAATTAATGGGTGATCGAAAATTTGTATCATGTTTGTCCTTATTTTTTAATAATTTGATTCTGTTTTTTCAGTTGGATTTGAAAATATTTGCACTGACTTACTCATTCCAAATCTATTTGCTCCAAGTTTTGCCATTTTTTCCATATCTGCATATGATTTAATACCACCAGCAGCTTTGATTAAAAGTTTATCTCCAGCTACTTTTTTCATTATTTCAATGTCTTCAAATGATGCTCCACGGTAAGAAAATCCAGTTGATGTTTTAATAAAATCCGCTCCTGATTGCATAACTATTTCAGTAGCTTTTTCAATTTCTCAATTTGTTAATAATGCTGTTTCAATAATTACTTTCAATACTTTTTTACCGCATTCAGATTTCAATGCTTTAATTTCGTTTAAAACATAGTCATATTGGCCGTCTTTAAAACGTCCTATGTTGATGACCATATCAACTTCTTCAGCACCGTGACTTATTGCTAATTTTGTTTCAAAAACTTTAGCTTGAGTTGACATTGAACCCAATGGAAATCCAACAACTGTACAAACGATTGTATCAGTGTTTTTTAATTTTTCCACAGCGTGTTTTATTCATGATGGGTTTATGCAGACACTTTTAAAGTTATATTCTTTAGCTTCTTTAATTAAATTATCAATATCTTTTTGTGTTGCTTCTGGTTTCAATAAGGTATGATCTACCATTCTATTATATTGCATAGTTACTCCTAATTAATTTTCTTTAAAACTACTGGATTTTCAATAGTTTCTTGATTTATTTGATAAGCATTTTTTAAATCTTTAATTATATTTTTATCAATTTCTTTTGAAGAATATAAAGTGAATAATATATCACCTTTGTTTACAAACTCATTTGTAATTTTATTTAAATAAATACCTGCTTCGTTATCAATCAAATCTTCTTTAGTTGCTCTACCGGCACCTAATTTCATTGCACAAAGACCAAACTCAAGTGCGCTTGTGATTTCTAAATAACCTGTTTTGTCTGATTGAATTTCTATTGAGTAAGCAGGTTTTCATCAATCGCTTTTCAAAGTGTCTTCAATATCGCCGCCTTGTGCGGTTACTCATTCGCAGAATTTTTTGAAAGCAGCTCCTGATGATATTGCTTGATCAATTAATTCGTTGGCTTCTTCAATCGTAGACGCAAGATTCGAACCTTTAATTAATTCTGAACCTGATGAATAAATTAATTTTGTAAATTCTTTAGGTCCTTCGCCTTTTAATGTTTGAATAGCTTCCAAAACTTCATTTTTATTCCCGATCGCTCTACCTAATGGTTGTTGCATGTTTGTTATTTCAACTATAACTTTTCTACCTAAATTTTTACCAATTTCAATCATTTCTTTACCAAGTGCTGTTGCTTCTTCAACGGTTTTCATAAATGCTCCTGAACCGCATTTAACATCTAATAAAATCACATTTGAACCTGTTGCTAATTTTTTTGACATTATACTTGATGCAATTAAAGGTATTGATTGAACTGTTCCAGTAACATCTCTTAACGCATAAATCAATTTATCCGCTGGAACTAACTCTTTATCCTGCCCCACTATTGCTATTTTGTGTTTTTTAACCACATCTTTAAATTTTTCTTCAGATAAAACAACATTAAAACCTTTGATTGTTTCTAGTTTATCAATAGTGCCACCTGTTTGAGCCAAGCCTCTACCACTCATTTTAGCCATGGTTAAACCAACAGCCGCTAATAATGGGCCCAAAACTATTGAGACCTTATCACCAACACCACCTGTCGAATGTTTATCAACAATAGTTGTATTTAAAAAACTTCAGTCTAGTACTTTTCCTGAATTCATCATCGATTCAGTTAAATAAGCTGTTTCTTTTGAATTCATGCCGTTTAATCTAACTGCCATTAAAAAAGCTGCCATTTGATAATCTGGAATATTTTTGTTTGTAAAATTTGAAACTATAAATTGAATTTGCTCTTTGGACAATTCTCCTTTATTTGCTTTTAATTCAATCAAATCTGTCATTCTCATTATTAAAAACCCTTAGCAAGTGAAAGTGAAAGTTCCATCATTTTTTCAAACGCTTTTTCTCTTTCTTCGCTTGATGTAAATTCTTGAGTTACTAAATTATCGCTAACAGTTAATAAGCAAGCGGCTTTTTTATTTAATTTTTCAGCTACTGTGAATAATCCATAACTTTCCATTTCTACACAAGCTGAATTACCTGAACGTTTTCTTCTTTGTTCTGCACTTTCAGTTGTATAGAATGCATCTTCTGAGTGTACACGTTCTAAGCTAACTGGAATGTTTAATTCTTTTGCGTTTTTTAAGATTAACTCGTTTAAATCTTTAGTTGGATAAATAATGTTTGATTCATCATTTAAAAATGCTTTACGGAATGAAGTATTTTCTCCGTAACAACTTTCAGCTAATACAACATCGTATAAGTTTAATTCTTTAACATATGCTCCTGTCGAACCAATTCTTACTATTGCTTCAACTCCATAAAAGTTGAATAATTCGTAGGCATAAATACCGATTGATGGTACACCCATTCCCGATGCTGCCACTGTAACTCTTTCCCCTTTATATGTTCCCGTATACATTAACACGTTTCTAACGTTTGAAACAAGTTCTGGGTTTTCTAAAAATTTTTCTGCAATAAATTTTGCACGTAATGGATCTCCTGGCATTAAAACTAGTTTAGCTATTGATCCTTCTTTTGCATTTATATGTGGTGTCATTTATTCTCCTTAAGTAATTTATTTTAATAAATTTTAGCACATTAAAAAATCTATTAGGGATATTAATGAATTTACTGGATTTTTTCAATTCAAAAAACGCTTTATTACCAATGCAAATTAAGCAAATCCGGTAATGATTTTAGCCCCTTGTTCAATTAAGTAATTTGTTCAGTTTTGATAGTCATTAAATACATTTGGAAATGCATAAATGTCTTTACCTATGTCTAAAAAATCATTGATCATTTTATTTAAATTACTATTTTTCGTTATTGAATAAATAATTAATTTGTCGCTAATGGCACTAATTAATCTATTAGCCATTTCGGTATATTTTTTGTTGCTTTTTACTGCTATGGGAACTTCAGTAATATGTAGTATATTTACTGAATTAAACTGAAAATATTTGTCATTTTCATTTATCCCGGAAGGATGAATCATAATTATTTTCATGTTATTTTTTATAAAATAATCCAATACTGTTTTGTTAGTATAATTTGACGAAAAAGTAACTAATGTTATGTTGTTATCTTTATTGATTTGGCTTAGTGTTTTAATAATGTAATCATTGTTTTGATCATCCTTTAAATCTCCTGCTATGGATAAAAATATCGAATCATTAAGTAAATTTAAATCACCTTTATAAAACAAAGTAAATGGAGGTTGATAAACATTTTTTAATTTGTTTGGATATTGATTATCAAGAATTGTTAAATGCTGTAGGCCCATTTGTTTCAATATTTTGTCATATTTTACAATTTCTTTTTGTTCTATTATTTCCTTCGAGTGAAAATCTTGAAATATTTTACGTCAATCGCCGTTGTGTTTAAATGTAAAGTAAATAATAAATTTATTCATTCTTCTCCTTTGTTAATAAAAGTAAAAAAACAGAACATAAATAAAAAAAAATCGGGAAAAACCCGATTAAATTATTTTTTCGCAATTGAACGTTTCAGTTTTGTTTCTTCAATAAAACTAAAGTTGCTATTATCTGAAGGTTTAAATTTGATTTCTTCAAGAGCCTTGTCACTAATGTTATTTACGATAATGTCGATTTTATCGTCTTTAGCGTGAACAATTCCTTGATTTATATAATAAGTTTTTTGGTTATTATTTTCTGAAGTTACAAACATTTTAGACGCTACTAAAGCAGCCATAAATTCAGTGCCATTAGCTTGTAATCCTATATAACCTTCAGTAGTTTTTACTGTTACAATGTTTGTTTCTGTTTCTAAATAACTTCCTGTTGGAGTCGTTATCGTTAAATAAACTTTATTAGCCATTATTTTTTGCTTCTAGCAACTACTTCTTCAATTGAACCCGCATATAAGAAATGTTCTTCAGGCAAATTATCGTGTTTACCATCTAATATTTCTTGGAATGAGTGAATAGTTTCGCTTAATTTTATGAATTTCCCTGGATATCCAGAAAATTTTTCCGCAACAAAAAATGGTTGCGATAAGAAGTTTCTAATTCTTCTTGCTCTTGCTACAACTTTTTTATCTTCTTCTGATAATTCATCCATACCCAATATGGCGATAATATCTTGTAATTCTTTAAAACGTTGTAATATACTTTGCACTCCTCGTGCACATGTGTAATGTTCTAATCCAATTATTTTTGGATCTAATAATCTTGAGTTAGAGGCTAGAGGATCGATTGCAGGATAAATTCCTAAAGCAGCAATGTTACGGTCTAAAACTGTCTTAGCATCTAAGTGGTTGAATGTTGTTGCAGGAGCTGGATCGGTTAGATCATCAGCTGGAACATAAACGGCTTGTACTGAAGTAATTGAGCCACGTTTAGTTGATGTAATACGTTCTTGTAAAGAACCCATTTCAGTAGCTAATGTTGGTTGGTAACCTACAGCTGATGGCATACGTCCTAACAACGCTGAAACTTCTGAACCTGCTTGAGTAAATCTGAATATGTTATCAATAAATAACAATACATCTTGATTTTCACGATCTCTAAAATGCTCAGCCATTGTTAATGCTGTAAAGGCAACACGCATACGAGCTCCAGGGGGCTCATTCATTTGTCCAAATACCAAAGCGGTTTTATCTAATACTCCACTGGCTTTCATTTCGTGATATAGATCATTCCCTTCACGTGTACGTTCGCCAACTCCAGCAAAGACTGAAATACCACCGTGCTGAGTTGCAATATTATTAATTAATTCTTGAATTAAAACTGTTTTACCAACTCCGGCTCCACCGAATAAACCAATTTTTCCACCTTTAACATAAGGCATTAATAGGTCAATGACTTTTATACCTGTTTCCAGTATCTCTACAGCTGATTTTTGATCTTCATATGAAGGCGCTGCAGCATGTATAGGCATATAATCAACATCTGAACCATCTCAAGGTTTTAAATCAATAGGATCCCCTAAAACGTTAAAAATTCTTGATAATACCGCTTTACCTACTGGCACAGAAATTGGTGCATGAGTATCATAAACTTTCATACCTCTTCTCAATCCGAATGTTAAATCCATTGATATCGCCCTTACTGTGTCGTTACCAATGTGTTGAGATACTTCGAAAACATATTTCTTACCTTCGTGATTTAAAACTAAAGCATTGTTGATAAAAGGCATATGACCTGGTTCGAATCTAATGTCTACAACAGGTCCTAAAATTTGAACAATATGTCCTGTATTTATTTCAACATTATCAGATAATAATACTGAATTATTTTGTTCTTTTTTATCCATTTTATTCCTTTCTATGATGATGAACCACTAATGATTTCAGTAAGTTCTTCAGTAATTTTGGCTTGACGAGTACGGTTGTAGCTTAATTGAAGTTTTTTGATTAATTCTTCTGCATTATCAGTAGCGCTTTCCATTGCTGTACGCCGTGAAGACATTTCTGATAATTTTGAACTTCCTAAAGCTAAATACATTTCAGCTTCAAAATACATACCAAATGAACTAGCTAGAATATAACTTGGGCTCGGTTCATAAATCGACAAATCAATTTTAGGAACTTCGCTAGTTTGAGTTTTTTCTTTTATTGGATATATTTGTTTTATAACAGGATTAGTTGTGATGCTATTAATATACTCAGTATAAATAATATTTACATCTTTTACATAGATCTCCTGAATAGTGTCGTATATTTTTTTTGAAATAACTTGAGCTAATGAATATTCTAATGTATCGCCTATTTTAATAAATGATTGAATAATTTGATTATCGTATTTTTTAAAAGCATTTAACATTTTTGAGCCAATAACAATCATTAATGAATCTTTATTAATATTTTCTTTAACTAATTTAACCAAGTTCGCATTATAAGCACCGCACAAACCTAAATCGGATCCAATTATGATATATAAAGATTTGGGTACTCCGTTTTTACTTCCTTCAACATTAATAGTTTTTTCAATTTCTTCACTATGAACCATTAAATTATCAAAAATGCTTTGTACACGATCATAATAAATTTTTATTTTATCGTAATCGTTTTTCGTTCTACCTAATTTGGCTGTTGCAACTAATTCCATTGCTTTAGTTATTTTTTTAGTTGTCGTTACTGAATCAATACGGTGTTTAATATTTAATAAATCTGCCACAATTAATCTTTCGGTATGCTTGGATGAGCATTTTTATCATAATTTGGTATTTTATTAATATAAGTTTGAATAAAGTTTTTAATAACTTCTTTTAATGAACTAATTATTTCATCATCAAATGCTTTTTTGTTTATTAATTTCAATCTCAATGATTTTGCTGTTTTGTCTTGTTTAAAGAACGATAAGAATTGATTTTTAAATTCATTTATGTTTTCTTTAGGTATAGGGTTTGTTAAACGATATTTAATACAGAACAATAATAGCGATTGATCAATTTGATTTATTGGTTGACCTTGTGGTTGTTTTAAGAATTCATAAACTTTTGCACCGTGATCAAGTATTGATCTTGTACTTTCATCTAAGTCAGAACCGAACTGAGCAAAAGCTTGCATTTCATTATATTGAGCCAATTCTAGTTTTAATGAACTTGATACTTGTTTCATGGCTTTAATTTGTGCTGCTCCACCAACCCGGCTAACACTGAAGCCAACATCAACTGCCGGACGTTGCCCTGAGTTAAATAAATCTTCTTTAGTAAAAATTTGACCATCTGTAATTGAAATAACGTTGGTAGGTATATAAGCTGAAATATCTCCAACTTGTGTTTCAATGATTGGTAAGGCTGTACATGATCCACCACCATTTTCGCTATTTAAACGTGCTGAACGTTCTAATAATTGTGAATGTAAGTAAAATACGTCCCCTGGGTAAGCTTCTCTACCTGGAGGTCTACGTAATAATAATGACAATGTACGATATGCAACTGCATGTTTAGTTAAATCGTCATAAACTATTAAAACATCCTTCCCTTTTGACATTCAGTACTCAGCAATAGTTACTCCAGTATAAGGAGCAATATATTGAAGTGGTGCGCTTTCAGATGCTGACGCATTAATAATTGTTGTATATTCCAATGCATCATCTTTTTTTAGTTGTTCAACAATTTGAGAAACTGTTGAATTTTTTTGACCTATTGCAACATAAATACAATGTATGTTTTTACCTTTTTGATTTAGTATCGCGTCAATCGCTATTGATGTTTTACCTGTTTGACGATCACCGATAATAAGCTCACGTTGTCCTCTACCAATTGGCACCATTGAATCAATAGCAATAATTCCAGTTTCCAAAGGTTGGTCAACAGATTGACGTGTCATTATTCCTGGCGCTACTTTAAAAATTTCACTTGTTAACTCAGCATCAATTTTTCCTTGTCCATCAATAGGATTTGCTAACGCGTCAACAACGCGACCAAGTAATTCATCACCAACTGTTGTAGATATGACTTTGTTTGTTCTTTTAACTTCTGAACCTTCAGTTAACTTGTTAGTATCACCCATAATAACAACACCAACAAGTTCTTCTTCTAAGTTTAGAACCATTCCATACACATCGTTACCCATGTCTAATAATTCACCCAATTTGGCATTATCAAGACCTGAAACCAATGCAATACCGTCTCCCAATGTTACAATCTCACCGATTTCTTCAGTTGAAATAACTTTTGCAAAGTTTTTAATTTGTTTTTTAATTATTGCACTAAGGTCATTTGGTTTTAATGGCATTTGTCCTCCTTTATTTTAATATTGAGTCTTTTAATTTATTTAATTGATTTAGTATTGTGTTATCAATCACAATATCATCAATTACGATTTTTACTCCACCTATAATACTTTTATCTATTCTGTTTTTTAGAATTAGATTGAAATTAAACATAATTGAATATTTTTGAGTAAATTGCTCAATTTCTTTTTCAGTAAGTGGCGTTGTAGAGAAAATAGTTCCTCTTTTGATTTTTTTAGCTTCATAATAAAAGTTTCTGAAAACTTCGTAAATGTACACAATTTTAGTTATCATATGCTCTTTTGATAGTATCTTAATAAAATTAATAATCAATTGATCATTACCACTGAAAACATTGTCAATCATTTTATATTTGTCTTCATTTGGTATTGAATAAGAGTTCAAAACTTTAGCAAAATCAGGTTCATCTCTAAATGCTGATGTAATCTTTTTGAATTGAATATAAAACTCATCAGTTTTGTTTTGCTCTGTGGATAGTTCAAAAAGAGCGATTGCGTAATTTTGGATTTTTTCTTTTTCTAACATGTTTTATGATGCCTCATCTAATAATTGTTGAATCATTTTTTTATTTTCTTCGTCCTTTATTTCGCGACCGATAATTTTTTTAGCAATTTCAATAGCGTTTTCAGTGATAATACGTTTTTCTTCTTTTTCAAAATCACGTCAACCTTTATTGATTGAAATATTTGTTTGTTGAATCATGTGTTCTGCTTTAGCCTTTGCATCTTTTGTTAAGACGTCAACGATTTTTTCTCCATCAATTTTAGCATCATGGATGATCATATCTGCTTTTCTATATGTTTCGATTAATGATTCGTTTGCTTCGTTTTGAAGTTCAATAGCTGCTGTTTTAGCTTGCACTGAATCATCAATATTTTTTTGTATAAATTCTTGTCTTTTTTTCAAAGCTTTTTTAACTGGTTTATATACTAAAAAAGTTAAAACTAGAATTGTTACAACAAAAGAAATAATTGTAAAAATAAAATAAGGTAATTGAAATGCAAAGTTTGTGAAGACATTTTTTAATTCTTCATTAACTCCGCCTTCACTCATTAATTGAATATGTGTCATTTTTAATATATTTCTATACGAAAATAATTAGCAATGCGATAACGAAACAATAAATAGCACATGTTTCAATGATTGAAAGCCCGATGAACATTGTAGAGTTAAGTTTTGATTTAGCTTCAGGGTTACGTCCAATTGCTTCCGCAACTTTAGCAACTGCAATACCTTGACCAATACCTGCTCCTCCAGCTCCTAACATTGCTAGTCCTGCACCAACTAGTGCTAATCCATATGAAAGCCCGTTGCTTCCAACTTCTTTCGCTTTTGACGCATCAAATGCGTTTACAATAATATCATTCATTTTATCTCCTTTAAAGTTAATTGTTTTGACTTGTTTTTATAATGTTTTTCATTTTGTTTCTAACTTGTTTTTTTGACTCATTTTGCTCAGTCTGCGCCATCGATAACGTTCAATAACTTATCGATAAAACAACAAACACAAAAGCCTGCAGAATTGAATCAAATAAATCGAAATATAAACTTAATCAAGGAATAATAAGTATTGATATCAAGTTTATTTGTTCCCCGGTTGATCCACTTGTAAATCCGAATATAGAACTTCATATTCATGTTAAAAATGCTTCGAGCAAGATAACTAATAAAGCTCCACCGGAAATGTTACCAAACATACGGAATGTTAAACTTAATATCGGAGTTACTTTTCCGATTCAGTCTAAAGGATTTATTCATTCTTTTCAATATTTCAATTTGTGAGTGCAAGCTCCTAGAATAATAGTTCCTATTCATGTTATCGCAGACAACGTGAATACAGCTGTAATCGACATTGCAATAGGCGCTAACCCAAAAATTGAAAGCATATTTCCAATTGCTAAGAAAGTGAATAAACTAAAGAAATAAGGAGCGGTTTTTGTAAGTCGTCCTTGAGATCCTTGGTCCGTCATATCATCAATGAACATAATGTACTGTTCAACAACAATAATTAACTTTGAAGGTGCTCTTTCAACTTTGGAACGCTTCGCATAAACAAACACTAATATTGAAAATGCAACAATTAGAATTGTTAAAAATATCAAACTAATTAATGGGTTGTTTTGCGGTAAATCATTTCCTCAAGCTGAATCATCATTCAAAGCTCAATGCCCAAATAATTTATCCATTTTTCTCCTTTCTTTTTGAAAATATATACATTGTTATCCCGGTAATTAATAAACTAAATATCACGGTACTAAATGCGGTTATATAACCATAAATATTGACTGGATATGTAGCTAAATTACTATTGGGAAATCCATATTTTGCGAATACTTTGTTTATTAAAAATATGTATAAGCAGCAAATAATCGTAATTGCCAATTCACATCAAAACATCATAATTATTTTGATTGTTTTTGGTTGCTTATTGGGTTTTAAAGATGTTCTCACAACAATTATGTGTCATATTTGAATAGTAACATAGTTGATCAAACCAACGATAAATCCTCAGTAATACGAATAATCTCATATCGAATAAATAGAAAAAAACACTAAAAGAATAGTGATTATCACTATTTGAGAATATATAAATGTTTTTTTAATATTCAAAGTCTTATTTAACATATTTTTACAAGGTTAAAAACCTTATTTTAATTTTACCACCATATATTAGTAATTAAAGGTTAAACTACAAAATGCAATTTAATTTGCTAAAACCTGTAATAAAAAAATTAATTATTATTTGGCACTCTTTGATTTAGAGTGCTAAAATATAGATATATCATTAAATTTAAGGAGGCAAAATGAACGCAAAATGACAAACAAATTTAGAAGGTAAAGAAGTATTAAGGGAATACGGTAGAGACTTAATTGCTCTTGCCAAGGAAAACAAATTAGAACCTGTTATTAATCGTGATGAAGAAATAAGAAGATTAATTAGAATACTATCTAGAAAAACTAAAAATAATCCAGTTCTCGTTGGTGAACCAGGCACTGGTAAAACCGCTATTGTTGAAGGGTTGGCTCGTAAAATTGTGGAAAAACAAGTTCCTAATGATTTATTGAATAAAGAATTATGAGAAATAGATTTAAGTGCTATGATAGCTGGAGCTATGTATCAAGGCCAATTCGAAGAAAGGCTTAAAAAATTAATTGATGTTGTTGAAAAAAGTGAAGGTAATATTTTATTATTCATTGACGAAATACATATGCTAGTTGGAGCTGGTAAAAACAATCAAAGCGCAATGGATGCTGCGAATATTTTTAAACCATTAATGGCTAGAGGTATATTACATTTAATTGGTGCAACTACTAATGATGAATATAGACAATATATTGAAACTGATGCAGCATTAGAACGTAGAATGCAAAAAATTTATGTTAATGAACCGACTGTTGAAGACACCATAACAATATTAAGAGGTATTAAAGAACGTTTTGAAGCATACCATGGCGTTAAAATTACGGACCAAGCTTTAGTTGTGGCCGCACAATTAAGTGATAGATATATTACTGAGCGTTTTTTACCAGATAAAGCTATTGATTTAATTGATGAAGCGGCAGCAACAATAAAAACAGAAATGAATTCACAACCTGAGGAATTAGAGATTGCAAGTCAGCATTTAGCAAGAGCAAAAATGGCTAAACTTGCTATTGAATCTGATGATAGTAATCCTCAAGAAAAAAACAATAAATTAATTGAATTAAATAAGGAAATTACTGAATTAGATACTGAAGTAAAACGTTTAACAAAACAATGAAACAATGAAAAAGAATTATTTAACACAATGTCAAATATAAAAGACGAAATAGATTATTTAAAAAACAAACAACAATTACTTTTAGGAGAAGGTAAATACACGGAAGCTTCCAAAATAATGTATGGTACATTACCTTCATTAGAAAAAAAACTCGAAGAAAATGAATTGAAAATTAATAACTTAAATTCTAAATTAGTAAAAGAAAGTGTTGATGAAGATGAGGTTGCAGAAATTGTGGCCAAATGAACAAAAATACCTGTAGCTAAATTATTAAAAACCGAAATTAATAAAATATTAAATTTAGAAAGTGAATTAAAAGAAAATATCAAAGGACAAGATAATGCTTGTCATTTAGTGTCGCAATCAATTTTAAGATCAAAAGCTGGAGTAAATGATCCTAGACAACCGCTAGGTACATTCTTATTTTTAGGACCCACTGGGGTAGGTAAAACTGAACTTTCAAGAAAATTAGCTTCAGCTTTATTTGATGATGAAAATAAATTAATTAGATTAGACATGTCAGAATACATGGAAAAACACACTGTGTCTAAATTAATTGGATCGCCTCCCGGTTACATTGGTTTTAATGAAGGGGGACATTTGACAGAATTAATAAGAAGAAATCCTTATTCAATAGTTTTATTTGATGAAATTGAAAAAGCTCATCCGGATGTTTTAAATATTTTATTGCAAATTATGGATAATGGTAATCTTACTGATTCGAGAGGAAAATTTATAAACTTTAGAAATACAATTATAATAATGACTTCTAATATTGCATCAACATTAATAGCTAATAAAAAACATAATATGGAGATAATAAAAAAGGAATTATTAAAACATTTAAGACCTGAATTTTTAAATAGAATTGACAATTTAATAGCATTTGATGCACTAACAAAAGAAAGCATTCACCAAATTGTTGAATTAGAGCTAAATAATTTAGCAAAAAGATTAAAAAAACATAACAATTACTACATTGAATTTACAAATGATGTTATCGACAAAATTGCGAATGATGGATACAATTATGACGATGGCGCAAGAGTTATAAAAAGATACATTAAAGAACATATAGAAAATCTTTTAGCTGTAGCTATATTAAAAAATGAAATCCATCCTGAAGAAAAAGTGAAATTAAAAATATCAAATAACGAATTTGTGTTAGATTTATAAAATAAAAAACAAGCTGCGTAGTACAACAGCTTGTTTTATTATTCTATTTTAACGGGGTTCATTTTCAATTTTTAACTTCATCAATGTCGGTACCGTATTCAAGAATATATTCGTTGTGGTATTTAATTTTGTCAGTCATCTGTTCAATAAAAGCTTCTTTGTTTTTTAAAGCAACTTCTTTTGCTGCAGTAACCGCCATATGGAAACGGTCCATTTCAGACATTACACGAATGTCAAATGTTGTTGTGATATCTCCATTTTCACGATATCCGTGGATTTTAATATTATGGTTTTCACGTAAAAAGAAAATATCTCTAATTAATGCTTCGTATCCGTGAAATGCGAATACAATTGGTTTGTTTTTAGTAAATATTTTATTAAATTCTTCGTCAGATAATCCTCTTGGATCAACTGATGGGTGGCGTAATTTTAATAAATCTAAAACGTTAACATATCTAATTTTTAAGTTTTTATCTCAAGCGTTAATTAGATTAATTGAAGCTAGTGCTTCAATTGTTGGTTCAGTACCTGCAGAAACAAATATTAAATCTGGTTCTTCATTTGGTTTTGTATTTGATGCTCAGTCAATAACTTTCAATCCTTTTTCAACTAATTCTTCTGCTTCTTCAACAGAAAAGAATTGATCTCTTACTTGTTTTGACGCAACTATTAAGTTAATAACATTTCTATCGGCAAACGCTTTAGAAGCTGTTGCTAATAAACAGTTAGTATCCGCAGGTAAGTATTCACGAATGTATTTAGGATCTTTGTCTGCTAAATGACCTAAAATACCTGGGTCTTGATGTGTATATCCGTTATGATCTTGTTGAAATGCCGTAGAAACCGCCATAATGTTTAATGATGGATAATCATTTCTTCATGAATATTCGTCAGCTTTTTTCAATCATTTTTGATGTTGAGTAATCATTGAGTCAACAACCCTTAAAAATGCTTCATAGCTTGCGAAAAATCCATGACGACCTGTTAATACATAACCTTCTAAAAATCCTTCAGCTTGATGTTCTGATAATTGCGAATCAATGATTCTACCGTATGGCGACATAAATTCATCTAGTTTTGAATCAATTCTTTCTAATCATTGGCGTTTTGTAACTGCAAAAATTTTATTCAATCTATTTGATTTTGTTTCATCAGGACCAAAAACACGGAAATTATTTGGGTTGTCTTTAATAATTTGAGCAATATATCCACCAAATTCAATCATATCTTGTGCTTTTAACTCGCCTGGTGTTTCAAATTTTAATGCAAAATCTTTTCAGTTATTCAATACTAAATTTTGAGGATTTATTCCACCGTTTGTTATTGGGTGAACGCTCATTCTTTTTAATCCTTTTGGACTAATTTGACGATATTCATCTTTGAATGTACCATTTTCATCAAATAATTCATTAGGTCTATATGAAAGTAATCAGTTTTTTAATTTATCAGCATATTGAAAATTTGCACTCGATACTGGGACTGGTACTTGGTGTGAACGGAAACTACCTTCTAATACTTCATTATTTCATTCAGCAGGCCCTGTTCATCCCTTTGGTAAACGAGCGACAATAACTGGTCAATTTGGTCTTGTTGCTTCTTCTGGTTTTTTAGTTCTGGCTTTAGTTTGGATACTAATTATTTTTTCAATAGCTTCATCCATTTTTTGAGCCATAATTGGGTGCATTTTAATAGGATCATTACCCTCAATAAATATCGGATCTCAACCCAAACCATTAAAAAATTGGGTTAATTCTTCATCAGTTTTACGCGAAAGAATTGTTGGATTAGAAATTTTCCCACCATTTAAATAAAGAATAGGTAACATGGCTCCATCAGTAACTGGGTTAATAAATGAGTTAGAGAATCATCCGGCTGACAATGGCCCTGTTTCAGCCTCTCCATCCCCAATAACGGTTGCTGCAATAACATTAGGATTATCTAAAATAGCCCCAACCGCATGAGAAATTGAATAACCTAATTCCCCACCTTCATGAATTGACCCCGGTGTTTCTGGTGCTGCATGAGAAGCAATTCCGCCTGGGAATGAAAAGTTTTTAAATAACTTTTGCATTCCTTTTTGATCTTGAGTAATTTCAGGAAATAAATCTGAGTAACTACCGTCAAGATATGAGTTAGAAACCATAACTTGCCCACCATGTCCTGGCCCTTCAATGTAAAACATATCTAAATCATATTTGTTTATAACACGGTTTAAATGAGCATAAATAAAGTTTTGACCTGGTATTGTTCCTCAGTGACCTATTGGATAAATTTTAATATCATCCGCAGTTAATTCTTCTCTTAATAATGGATTATTTCTTAAATAAATTTGACCAGCAGATAAAAAGTTTGCAGCTCTAAATCATCCGTCTAATTTATCAAAATATTCTTTTGTTGAATAAATGTCTTTTTTCATATTTTGCTTTCTCCTTTATATTAGTATTTATATTTTATAACATTATTGAACTATGTAAGGGTTTTTATGAATATATAAACGATGACAATATTATTGTTTAATTGTTTTTAATAAATATGTATTTGCTAAAATAATACTATGAAAATAAATATAAACGAATTAAAAGAAAAACTACAGTATTCATATTGTCCTTATTCAAAATTTAGAGTTGCAGCTGTTGCTATTGACGAAAATGACAATAAATATTACGGAGTTAACGCGGAAAATATAGCGTTTCCAAGTGGTCTTTGTGCTGAAAGAAGTGCATTGTTTGGTTCTGTAGCTTATGGAGCTAAAGTGGGGACATTTAAAGAAATCCATATTATATCATCAGGCAAAACAGTAATTTATCCATGTTCAGGATGTAGACAAGTTATGCTAGAATTTATGAAGCCAGACTCATTAGTGTATTGTTACGATTCAACTGGAGAAAACTATTCAGTAACTACTTTAGAAGAACTGAATCCACATGGAATATGACCTTCCACAATTGAAATTAAATAAATTTTATACTAAAAAACTGACTTGTTTAATTAGAGTTAATCTAATTTAAGTCAGTTTTTTATTATTTTAATTTGTTCAACTCTTCGATGTATGTTGCTTTTTGAGTATTGAATAAATTCAGTTTTTCTTTTGTTTGGGTAACTTTTTCAGGGTTTGCTTTTTCTACAAATTTTGGATTATTCAACATTTTTGAAACAAAGTCAATGTCAATCTGAATATCTTCTAATAATTTAGTTAAGCGTTCAATTTCTAAATCTTTAGTTTCTTGATCCATAACAATGTTAATTGTGAAATTTGAACATTGAATCAAGTTATCGTTGTTTTCTTTCATTGTGCAATTAGTTAATTTCGAAATTATTAAATAATCTTGTTCACTTAAGTTTGTTAATGATGTTTGGAACAATAGTTCTTTTGATTTTGAAATATTTTTTGATTCACGGTATTTACGTAATTCAGAAATTAATTCAACAACTGTATCTGTTTTATTTTCTAATGAAATTGGTTGTTCAATGATGAATTCTTGTTGTTCTAATAAGTTTTTATTATACATTAATTCAAATAAGTAATCTGTGGTGAATGGTAAAAATGCATGCATCAAAAATAATATTTTTTTGAAAATGTTTTTTATGAGTGCATTATTCTTTTTGAATTTAGCAAACTCTAAGTATCATCCACTAAATTCATTTGCGATGAATTTTTGAATAATTTTATATACAACTGTGAATTCATATTTATTCATATTAATATCTAATTGAGTTTCGAATTCATTTAATTTTTCAAGTATTCATAAATCATAATTATCAAAACTTTGAGTATCATTTTCAATTGTTTCCAATGAATTTACGTATCTTGCAATGTTTCAGAATTTGTTTATAAATAATTTAGCAGCTTCTAATTTTTGTGTACTGAAATTAATATCTTGTCCAGGTGTTGAATTGAACAATAAAGCAATTCTCAATACATCCGAACCATACTCGTCAATGACTTTCATTGGGTCAATACCATTGCCCAATGATTTGGACATTTTACGACCATTTTCATCACGCACTAAACCATGTATTAAAACATCTTTAAAGGGGATTTTATGTTGAAATTCGAGTCCCATGAAGTACATACGAGCTACTCAGAAGAAAATAATGTCATATCCCGTGACTAATAATGATGTTGGATAATAATGTTCGACTTCAGCATTACTTTGTGGTCAACCTAAAAATACAAATGGAGCCAACCCACTACTAAATCATGTGTCCAGTACATCTTCATCTTGTATTCATTCATCACCAGGGCTTGTTAATTGAACTTTAACTTCTTCGCCTTTATAATATGCAGGAATTCTATGTCCTCATCATAATTGACGCGATATGGTTCAATCATAAACATTTTCCATTCATGTTTTAATAACATCTTCAAAACGAGTGGGAAAGAATTTAACTTTTTCTTCAGTATTTAAATTATCTAAAATCATTTTAGACATTTTGTCCATCTTCATGAATCATTGTGGTTGAACTAATATTTCAATTACTTCACCGCTTCTTTCTGATATGCCAACATTCGATATTGTTTTTTCAACTTTGAGCAAGTATCCTGACTCCTGCATTTTTTGAGCAATTAATTTACGAGCTTCGAATCTGTTAATTCCTTCAAACTCATTTGCTAATGAGTTCATATTACCTTTCGAGTCGATACATTCATTAATTTCCAAATTGTTTTTGGTGATTATATCAATATCGTTAGTAGCGTGAGCACTAACTTTCATTAGTCCTGAACCGAACTCAGGATCTATATAATCATCGGTAATAATAGGTATTTCTTTATTTGTGAATGGATGTACAACTACTGATGAAAGGTATTTTTTATAACGCTCATCTGATGGGTGAAAAGCAATGGCAACATCTGATGGGATAGTTTCAATACGTGTTGTTGCTACTTCTAAAAATTCCTCAGTACCTTTTATTGGATATTTAATGTAATACATTTCTTGTTCAATTGGATTTGAAATAACTTCGATATTTGAAAGAGCAGTTTCTAAAACAGGATCTCATGATATAGCTCTCGTTCCACGGTATATTATTCCTTTGTTATACAAGTCCACGAAAACTTTTAAAACAGCTTCATTAGCATTCTGATCTAAGGTAAATCTTTCATGCGAGTAATCTAATGCCAAACCTAATGATTTTCACTGAGAATCAATTATTGATCCATATTTATTTTTTCACTCTCATACTTTTTCAATAAATTTATCTCTACCTATTTCATGTTTGGAAACACCTTGCTCCTGCAACAATTTTTCTACTTTTGATTGAGTAGCAATTCCAGCGTGGTCTTTTCCCGGTAAAAATAGTGTGTCAAAACCCCTAATTTTTTTATAACGAATCATTGTATCTTGCAAATAAGTATCCAAGGCATGACCAATATGTAATATTCCCGTTACATTAGGAGGAGGTAATATGATTGTAAACGGTCTTTTGGTTTTATCATGTTGTTCAAAAACTTTTGAATTAACTCATTTATCGTAACGACCTTCTTCAATTATTTTATGGTTAAAATTCTTTTCCATTATTTTCCTTTCTTGATAACAAAATTAGATATTTGTACGTCTTCAAAGTTAATTGAATCATTTATGTTTCTAATGGTGTTGTTTTGTGTTATTTTCTCGTATTCAATTAATTTACTCAAGTTATCATTTTTAACTTTTGATTTATCTATTCACAACATTAACTCATACAAATTACATTGTACAATATGACCTGGTTCCACTTCGTAAAAATCATCAGTAAAATTTGCTGGGTTATACAATAAATTTTTAGCACTTTCTTGTAAAACAACTTTCTGACCTAATGCTCTTTTAATATAAGGATGCACGGGATTATTCAATATGCAACTTGTTTTACCTTGTTCAACAATCTTATTGTTATTAAATATAATTGCGTCAGTACCGTAGTTTAGCGCCGTATTAACATCACGAATAAAATAAATACCTATACTGTTATTTTTGAATACGTAATTGTTCGTTTTACTTAAAACATATTTAATTGTCTCGACGCTTAATGCATTAATTTCAGGGCCTAGCACAACAATATTAGGATTTGTTAAAAATAAGCAAGCTAATTCAATGTCTATTATAGTATTGTATTCAATACCAATTAATTTTTTTTCAAGTAATATCTTGTTAATGTTTGCTTGTTCACAAACCTTATTTACATACTCAGTAAATAAAAATTTTTTAACAGTTTCTTCCGTTATATCTTGAGCCGTAAAAATCCTTAATAAATCTCGAAAATCTTTTAAATGTTCTGAAAAATATTCATACTGTCTAACAATATACTTGAATTTAAACATTAAATTTTTCACATCACATTCATTGTAATTTTTTGAATGCTTCAAATTATCTACTTCGTCACGAGTATTAAACATTGCAACTTTTAAAGTGTTTATTCATCTTTCTAAGTCAAGTTCATTTACTTTCAGTGATTTACTTATTGTGTTAATTTCACTTTTTAATTGGTTAGTTACTGCCTTATAATTTCATTCATAATTTAGTTTCATTTCCTTAAGGAGTAACTGATTATTTTTATATATTTCTGAGTTTTTCAGTCAATAAGGAACCTCTGTCTTATTAAAATAAGATAATAAGGATTTTATTATTGTGTTTAAATAAGTTGATTGTTTTAAAACAACATTAGATTTTGCAGAAGCGTTAATTATAAATTTATTTAATGATTCATAAACATAAATTTTTGCTTCATTTTTTATTTGTTGAGTAATTGATGGTCTACTGTATTTATTTTTAGGTATAAAAAATGTTTTAATATAGTCGTCTGCAATGTTATTGATTTCTTTTACAAAAAATAATAATTCGGTATGTTTTAAATTCACCAATGTTTTTGAGTGATTTAAAACAAATTTGTAAATACAATTGTATACTGAGTATCTTTTAAACGTGTCAATAAAAGCCGTTTTTTCTTTTGTTATTTTGTTTTTTTGCTTAAACGCATTCAAACGACCATTAACGCTTAATAAGCACCTTTTAAGTAATATTGTATTCATTATTAATTCTTGATTTTCATCCCTTTTAACAGTATTATTTGTATATTCTACATTTTTGTTTTCAGATCCAAAAGGTTTAAACATATTGTTTGATAAATGGATCAATTGATCTTTTTGTAAAAAAAGTTTATGTTTTTCGATTTTCTTTTCGTATTTACGATATTCCAAAATAATATCGTATTTTGCTTGGTGTACTTTCATTATTAAAGTGCTGAATAGAGTATTTAAATACTCAAGCCTTTTATCTAAATTTGTGATTTTATTGTGTTCGTTATTTTTTATTAAAACTTCAAAACCACTAAATAATTTTTCAATTTCGTCATTCAAACATGAATATGTTTTATTTTCAAAATCAACTTTTCGTTTGCGAAGAATCGGATTGTATTCTTTAATAACTTTTCAATATTTATTTAAAAAATCAACAGATAAATTTTCATTACGGTAATTAACTATGAATCTACTCATTAAAAATTGTCTCAATCTTAATGATTTTTGCTGAATTGTCAATGGTTTTTTAAATGCAAAATTTACTGAATTGTAATAATGAAAAATATTATTTATTTTTGTATTAATATTGTCGTCAACTAATATATCATTAAAAGCCAAAAATCCCTGATAAGGGATACTTTTTCTATTTTGACCTATCATTATGGTAAAGAGAGAATCTTCGATGCTTTTGTTATCTGAAACAATTGATAAAATTTTGTTTTGAGTTAATGAGAAATTTACATTATCAAAGTATAGAATTTTATCGGTTTTAGTAATACCTATTGATTCTAGTTTTAATTTATTTTTTGGCATATTTTAATAACCAGCAACGCTTTTTTTTGATATTAATGGTTTTATTATTCTATATGCTGTATATATAACAATTAAGTTGAATCAAATTTTTACCGGGCTCAATAATGTGTGCCCCGTGATATTTACTCAAAAATCAGTTTTTAATGATAGTGTATCTCCTAATGATAGTAGTACGACATTTATAAACTCTAATAAGGCGCAAAATGAAATTGCCGCCATAATTTCGATGAATCTTTGATATTTTCTTCTTAAAAAGATTCTATAAATAACTACACCTAAAGCCATTGTAGCAAAACCACTCGTTGTAATAACCATATAGAATCATTTACTTTTAATAAAACGATTGTTTGTAAATACTGTTTCGGGAATAAAACTCAATATTGAAATTATAATTAAAACTTGCAATAACAACAATGTCACCGTAGAAATAAATGCAAAATTTATTAACTCAGTGGGTTTAGCTTTTGATTCAATCAAAATTAACTTAACTTCATAATAACCAATTTTTTCTGATAATATTTGGGCTTGATCAAAATCAGCTTCATTAATGGCTATTTTTTGCAAATTATTGTAGTAGTCGATAATTGCTTTTAATTTATATTTTTTGTAACGATACGAGAATAATATTCCACCTAGATTAAAGAAATATCAAGCAATTAACCCAGGTATAATTCCGGCTGTTGCTACTGCTAATGTATAAAGAAAATTATAATAAGTAGGAACTAAAGCAAAAGAAATTAAATCTGCTAAAATACCGGTAATAGCCCCGATGAACGGACCAAATATGAACCCAGTAATTTTAACTGGTAAACCAATAAATGAAAATTTAAAACTCGGTAATGCATTAATTGGCAATATACGCACTGATATGATAAAGAATACAACACTAATAGCAATTAAAACGCCGACAAACGCTATTTTTTTAACACTTCATCTTGTGAAGTTTATATCAGTTTGTTTGCGCAACCAATCTAAATAATGTTTAATTCCTCCAGGTACTTTTTCCATATTTTTTCCTTTCATAACAATTATAGTTTATTGATAGATTTATATGCTTATATTAATATATTTATATTTTAAATACGACGTGTTTTTTTAGAAATTGTTTGCGATGAAACAAATGTTTTAAAAAAACTTGCATTAATTAATACACCCATGTATGTAAAGTAAGACATGTTCATTAAGAAAAATTGTATATACATAAATGATGATAAGATACCAAATTTTTCGTAATTAATTAATGAAATTAAAAAACCAAATGAAACAACAAATATTGTTATCGGAATAGAACTTATTAACACTCCAGGCATAACTTGTGAATATTTCACCTTAAATAAAGGAGCATGATGATATAGCAACATATAAGACATCGTTAAAAACATCATGATCAAAAACGGTATAGTTACATAAAATACCATTTTGAATTGTCAAGAATCAATGTGATATCCGGCTTTAGTTTTTAAAAAATATAAAAAGGATGTAATTATTAAAAATCCAATTGTAAGAATAATGGTTAAGCAAATAACAATTCAAATACCTTTTATTCTGTTTTTAATAATATTTCCTAAATCATTATGCTCATAAAGTATAGAATTTGATTGCACAAATTTTGCATATCCACTACTTGATATTCACAATGCTGAAATCACAAATAATATAGCCACATATAATTCAGCGCTTTTTACACCGTTACTAATATTTAAAAAATTAGGAATCAGCTTATCAATACCCGGGATAATTCTACTTTGAACATAACGCAATATTTCACCGAATTCATCATTGATATTACCAATCGACGAAACAATTGCCAATACAGGTATGAATGACATAAATAAATACAACGCGAATCCTGAGGGAATAAATGCAAATTCGGGACTATTTAATTTTTTATAAGTATCATTAACAATATTTTTTGATTTTAATTTTGATGATTTAATATAATTCGGAATCGCAATTCTTAAAATGCCATAAATAAATAATTTAATAATCCTTTCGATTAAGGCTGTACCCGCTGAAAATTTTATTGAATGTCCGTGAGCGTATTTACCATAACGACTTCGTGTTTTATGTCTTCTCTTCTTAGCTCATCCTGAATTTGGTTTTCTTTGCATTATTTTTCCAATGCTTTCAATAAAATTTCTTTTGTTTGTACTGGGTTTGCTTGACCTTTTGACAATTTCATAACTTGTCCAACAACAAATTTAACTACTCTGTCTGGTCTTGTTGTGTATTCTTCCATTAAATCTTTATTCGAGTTTAAAATTTCATTTATCATACTTGTTATTTCTAATGATAAATCCTTTGCTTTTAAATCATTAGATTTAATGATTTCTTCAATGTTTATGTTTTCTTCAAGCATTCTAGAATTCATAATTACATTCAATGAATGTTTTAGCAATTTGTTTTCTTCCATTTGTTCAATTATAAAAACGAATTCTTCATAAGATAAAGGTAATTCAGATATTTGAATTGATTTTTCATTCAAAAATGAAACAATTTGACTGAAAAATATATTGGTTATTTTCTTTAAACTTATGTTTGAAATATTACATAATCTATCAATGAAATTAGCATACTCCATATTTTGTATCAATTGTTCATACTGAACATTGTTTAAATTATTTTCAATATATCTTTGTTTTCTTTCTCATGGTAATTCATCAACATTTACTGAATTTATTAATTCATCAGTTAATTGAATAATGGGAATGTTTGGTTCTGGAAAATATTTATAATCAACTGCTGAAGATTTTGAACGCATCATTTTATTTGTTTGTGATGCTTCGTCAAATCTTTTTGTTTGTTGTTCAAATTCAATACCTTTTTCATGCTGTTCAATTTGTCATTGCATTTCGTATTCAATAGCTTTTTCAACATTTGATAATGAATTCAAGTTTTTGATTTCAACACGAGTATTGAATTGTTCTGTACCTTTTTCTCTTACTGATATATTAACGTCAGCTCTTAAAGAACCTTCACTCATTTTAGCATCCGATATCCCTAACGACAACGCTATTAATCTTATATTATTGATGTATTCTACAGCTTCTTTAGCACTTTTGATAACTGGTTTTGAAACAATTTCAATCAATGGTACTCCGGCACGGTTGTAATTAATGAAAGTGGTATCACCTTCATGTATTTGTTTAGCTGTATCCTCTTCTAAATGTATTCTTTCGATATCAATATTTTTTATTTTATTATTAATTTCAATGGGTAAAACACCATCTGAACCTATTGGTCTAAATTGTTGAGTTATTTGATAACCTTTTGGTAAATCTGTATAAAAGTAATTTTTTCTATCAAAATGTAATTCGTTATCAACTTTCATTTTTAATGCTTTTGCCAATTTGATTCCGAATATAACTGCTTGTTTATTCAATAATGGTAATGTTCCTGGATATGCCAAATCTATTACGTTAACACCTTTATTTGGTTCTAATGAAAAAACATTCGGTGCAGAAGAAAACATTTTAGTTTTTGTGTTTAATTCTAAGTGAATTTCAATACCTATAACTGGTTCTCAATCTTTTTTAAACATTATTTCTCCTTCAATATTTGTTCAAGATATAAAGCATTTTGAAGCATTTTAACATCATTAAATTTTTCAGCATCAATAGCCAAAGAAAATGGCATATTATTATTACAAATACCCATTGGCAAAGTCATTGATGGATTACCCGTTAAATTTGAATTCGTTAATATGAAATCAAAAAAACATTCAGTACTTTGTGTATTGAATTTAGGTGCCGAAGATTTGCTTGCCGGGTAAATAAACACGTCATGATTTTTATGAATGCTAGTAAAATAATCACTAATGTAATGACGCATTTTTTGAGCTTTTAGTAAATACTTTTGTTGGTTTTCTTTTTCTAAATAATATGAACCTAAAATTAATCTTCGTTGAACCATAGGACCAAAACCATGTTGTCTTGTTTTAATAAAAGTATCTTCTCAATCTTTTCCTTCAATTTGTTCCCCAAAATGAACTCCGGTTAAATTAGCTAAATTAGAACTAGCTTCAGTAAATGCAATTATTTGGTAAACAACATTAATAGAATTCAATAGGTCTTCATCAATCTTGATTTCCACCATTTCAATATTTTCGGCTTTTAATTTTGCGATAGTTTTTTGATACTCTTCTTTTACTTCATTATCTAAATACTCACTGACTTGTAAATATGCAACTTTTCTTGGTTTGACTGGTTTAATGTTTTTTGACTCGAATCTTAAATCTTGAGAAGAGTTATCGTTTTTAAAATCTGGTTGAAATAATACGTTTGCTATTTTAAATGAATCATATACATCGTGAGTCAATCACCCGACAGTATCTAAAGATGAAGCAAAAGCAAATAACCCAAAACGCGAAACAGCTCCGTATGAAGGTTTAAATCCTACCTTACCAACAAAAGAAGCAGGTACACGAACTGAGTCCCCTGTATCTGAACCAATTGCAAAAGAAATATTTTCAGTTAAGGTTGCTGCAGAACCTGAAGATGATCCACCCACTAGGTATTCTTTGTTTAATGGGTTTTTTACAAGTCCGTATGCTGAATATTCACCTGTGCCACCTAGTCCAAACTCATCCAAGTTTGTTTTAAAAGCACAAACAGCTCCAGCGTTATTCAATAAATTAACTACTGTTGCATCGTAATAAGGTATAAAATTTTCTAATATTTTGCTTGAACCGTGGGTAACTGCATCAGCTGTTGCATAATTATTTTTTAATGAATATACTGCATTGGCTAATGAACCATTTTTGTTAAGTTTTTGATTTTCGTAAACAAACGCAACAGCATTGTTTTTGTCATTTTTAGCTTGTTCAATAGCTTTTTCTAAATTACCTAAATTATTCATTGACTACTCTTTTCATTGTTACAAAATCATTGTCATGTTTTTTTGCGTTGTTTAATATATTTTCTTTTTCAATAGTTGTACCAACAATATCATCACGAAGTAAATCGAAAGAAATTAATTCACTATTAATGTGCGTCATAGGTTCGATATTATCTAGATCAAATTTAGACAATAATTCTAAATGGGATTTAATGTTTTCGTGTTCTTTTTCAAGCATTTGAAACACTTCTTCTTTAGGCTCAAATAATAATAATTTGGCTAATTCAGTCATTTTTGATTTGGTCATTTTTCTCCTTTTCTATCATTTAGGGAATGAAATGAATTGTTGATCGTTTAAGTGATCTCATTTTTTATCTAAATTATGTAATGTAATGCTATATGCATGTAAAAAGACTCTGTGTGAACGTTTTCCGCCGTATTTTCTATCTCCTAGGATAGGTTTTTGTAAATATTCCAATGTTGCTCGAATTTGATGCTTTTTACCTGTAAATATTTGTGCATATTTCTTACCGTTTTCAACTCATAATCTTGTTTGTGCGCGCACGCCGAATTTGTTTTCTCGATCTACTTTCATTTTTTGTTTTTCAATATCTTTTTTCAATCTTACTGTCAATGTTTCATCACCTTCAAAATCACTTTGGAATTGATATATTTTTTCAAAATCATTGATTTTTTTATTAAATTCGACTAATGTTGCGTAATTTTTAGCATATATAACTAATCCAGATGTAACTTTGTCTAAACGGCCTATTGATGACGGAGTAAAAGTATCAGTTTTCACAAATTTTAAATATGTTAAAACTTGATTATTTAATGAATCATCTTCGCCTGACATAGCCACTCCAGCTTTTTTGTCGACAATCAAGATATCATCATCTTCATATATTTTTTTAAAAGTAACATTGGTTTTTTGGATATGTTCTTTCTTTTGAGCATCTTCAATTGAATAAATTACAATCAAATCATTGGCTTTCAGTTTGTATTGTTTATCGTTTGTTTTTTCACCATTAACTCTAATATCTTTGTTACGAAATATTTTTTCAATACGCGAGATTGGAACATTGTTAGCTGATTTTTTAACAAACGAAAGTAATGTTCTTCCTTCATCATTTTTAGTAGCTTTAATTTTCAACATATTCAACCTCTATCATTTCTTTTTCTTCAGTATTTTCAATTTGATTTAATTCTTCAGATTGACGTTGAGAGTTAAATAAGTCAAATTCATCTTCCTCTAAATTTCCTTCTTCGTTGTAATTGTTGAACTCAGGGAAGGGAGGCAATTCTGATAAAGATTGGATTTTAAAATAATCATAAAATTTATCAGTGATACCATACAAAATAGGGCTTCCCGGCGTAGGAGCTACACCAACTTCTTCAATGATTCCTTTAGTTAATAAATTTATAACAATACCATCACTTACCACGCCCCTGATATTGTTTATCATAGAACGAGTTACTGGTTGTTTATAAGCAATAATTCCAGCTGTTTCAATAGCAGCTTGTGACAAATTTTGTCTTTTAACAATTGTTACCAAATCGCTGATGACTTCTTTAGCTTCTTCAGTAGTTAAAAATTTAAAAATATCATTGAATTCATAAACATTAATACCTCTATCTTGTTTATTAAATTCTTCTTTAAATTCTTTTAAAAGTTTTCTTGAAATAGTTATAGATTCAAGTTTTAAAACTTCTTTTAATTGACTAGCACTTAACCCATCATCTCCTTGAACATAAATTAAGGCTTCAATTATTTTAGTATAGTGTTCCATATTCTTTTCCTTTTCTTACGTTTATGATTTCAATATCATCGTTTTGTTCGATAACGACTTGTTGTTGTCTAGAAAGATCTAACAACGCAATTAAACTAATTACAAAATGTCCAGTAGAAGGCACTGTGAATATATCTTCAAATGTTAATTCGTCTTTAGTTTTTAATAAGTTTATAATTCTTTGTTTTTGTTCTTCAGGTGATACGTTTTGTGTTTTTAGCGAGATTTGTTTTAAAGACTCAGCATAAGTTCTTTCAAACATTCTTCTTAAAATAATTGTCAATCTAGTTGGGGAAGAATGCCCATCCAATACTGAATCATCTATAGGTCTAACAAAATCAGTTAAATCACTGGGTTGTTTTTGAAATAATTGTTTCCGAGCAATCTCTTGTTCTCTCAAGGTTTGCGAAATTTTTTTAAAACTTTGATATTCGGCTATTTGTTGAAGAAGACGTTTTTTCTCTTCCTTAACTTGTTCTTCTTCTTCAGGATCTTTTAATATCATTCTTGCTTTTAAATGAATTAAATTAGCGGCCATCACTAAGTACTCGCTAGCAGTGTCAAAATCGCTATCAGATAAATTTTGAATAATTTGTAAATATTGAGTTGCCAATTCATTTAAATCAATGTCAAAAATATTAGTATCTTTGTTTTTGATTAAACTGACTAACAAATCCAAGGGGCCGTTAAAGTCACCTATATTAAAAACTAAATTTTCGCTATATAAACTTGTTTCTTGTGGCTTTTCTTGAGTCATTATTTATAGACCTTTCTTTTCAAGTTTAGCTTGTTTTTTAGCTTCTTTTCTTTCTTGTTTTTCTGCGTATGATAATTTATTAGGATTTTCTTTTTTAACTTTTTCGCTTACATAAACGTCTTGTTTTAAATATTGAGATTCAACAGTTCTTTGAACGTATTGAGCAATCTCAATTGTGTTACTTCTTTGTACTGATAAATCATTGATTGGTTTATGGAAAATAACCTCAACATCTATACTATTGCAACGTTTTGGATCGGCTGCCAATCCTGAGTTATTAATTGTTACAGGCACAATTTTGTAAAACTTAGATTTTGCAATTTTAAACGCTCCTGGTTTAAAGTCTAACAATTCGCTTGTTTTGCTTCTTGTTCCCTCAGGGAATATTACTGCATAAGATTTGTTTTCTTTAGCAAATGTACCTAATGAGTCCATGGTGATAAGTGTTTTTCTTAAACTTTTACGATTGATAAAAAATGTATCAATCAAATCTAAAATTCTTCTTGTTGTTTTATGATCTTGTAATTCTTGTTTAGCTAAAAATGTTGTCATTTTGTTATTAACGTTTTTATCTTTAGTTTGTTTAGCTAGTGCGGCCATCATTATGACTGGGTCTAAATCGCTAACATGGTTCGGATATAGTATCGCTGTATTTTTTGGTAAATTTTCATATCCTTTAACAACAACGTTTATTTTCATAATTTTTAAAAATTTTTTTGCTCTCGCCAATAATCAATCATGTCTATCTTGTGCAGAAAACATTGCTGGTGATTTTTGATATTGTTTAGATCTTCTCATGATTCCCAGTAATTTAAGACCTAAATAAGGGCTTAATAAAATCATTTTTGTTTTTAAATTCATAGTTACTCCTTTATTTTAATTGCACTTGCAATTACATATTCTCCATCATGACTAACTGAAATTGAATAATTTTCATAAGTATACACGTCGTTTATTTTCTTAATATCAATTTCAGAGTACTTGTAATTTTGATTGTCTGCTTTAAATAAGGCTTCTTTAATAGCTCACCTCGTTGCTAAAAATAAAGTTTTTGTATTTTCTTTTAAAAATTTCTCGTTACGAAGTTTTTTAAAAATTTCAGCTTCATTTGGCGATAAAAATCTCTCTATTGTTTTCCGATTGATTTTTTTAAATCTTTTTACAAGTGCAATGTCAATTCCGTGTTTAATCATAATTAAAAATTATAGATTAAAAATAAGCATTTAAAGGGAATTGGTGTTTTTCTATAGAAAAACCATAGTTTAACAAAAAACTTTTATATTTTAGAAATCAATTGATTTTTTTACTTTTATAAATAAAGAAAGGTAAAAATGAAAAATAAAGGAATGCTCTTAGAGTCGATAATAAATAAATCTAACGATAATTATTTTAGAAATCAAATTGCTTATGTGCAGAAAAAAAATTTAGACATAAAATTCAAAAAAGTACTCAAAAACAGTGGTAATTTAACATTGGAAGGCGCAAATATATTTAGCAAATCAACTGTAGATTATTATGGTATATACAATGGGAAATTTTTAGCGTTCGAAGCAAAAGAATGTAATGAAAGTCCGTTATTATTTCAAAATTTAAAAAAACACCAAATGCGATATTTGGAGCTTATTGAATATTTTGGAGGATTTGCATTTTATATTATTTTATTTAAAAAAGAAAGCTTATTCTTTTTAATAAAAGCAACTGATTTACATAAATTTTTTCAAAATAAAAAATCCCTCAAAATTGAAGATTGTGTTGAAATTGGTCAACAAATCGATTTAATTTTTCCCGGAATTTTAAATTATATAGATTATTTAATTAATTAAATTTTGCTTTAGCATTTTTAGAAAATTTGAACTTAGGTTCATTTTTTGCTGGAATGATTAATTTTTCCTTGCTAAATGTATTGATTGTTTCTTTTTCTGGTTTACTTTGAATCACAAATGTTCCAAAACCAGATATTGAGACTTTATTACCTTTTTTTAATTCTTCAAATATAACGCTTTCAATAGTGTCATAAATTCTCATTGTCTCAACATTTGTATAACCCAGTCTTTCTGCGACTGTAACTATTAATTCTTTTTTATTCATGATTCCTCTATTCTTCGCTTTTTAAATCTCGTTGTATTAATTGTTTTAACATATTTTCTATATCAACTTGTTCATAAATGACTTTGTAAAGCCCGTGAGTTATTGGCAATTCCATTTTGTTTGCTTTAATGACGTTATTGTATATTGCATTTAAAGCAGTTAAACCCTCAACTGTCATGTTAGTTTCAAGTGCTTTTTGACCTTGTTTAGCAAATAAAACACCGAAACTGAAGTTTCTAGAAAATTCGCTGAAGGCAGTAACGATAAGATCACCTATACCAGTAAGTCCAAATAAGGTTTCTAATTTTCCCCCGTTATATTCAGCATATTTTTTCATCTCGACAAGACCCCTTGTTATTAAAGCAGCTCTTGTATTTATTCCATATTTTTTTTGATACAAAATCCCTGAAGCAATAGCTAATATATTTTTATATATCGAACCTATTTCAGCACCAATTACATCTGTTTGTGTATACACCCTGAAGTAATGATTAGAAAATAGTTTTTGAATTTCTTTTGCTAATTCAATGTTTTCCTCAACTGCGTCTACGACTGTTATTGAATTTTTAACAATTTCTTCTGCATGGCTTGGTCCTATTAATGAAACAACACCTCTCACACATGTATTATCCGAAGTTTTGTCTTTTATTGCAGTATGCAAGGGGATTATAGTACCTGGATAAAATCCTTTAGCAATATTAATAAGAACTACTTTGGAATTTAAATTTTGTATTACATCATTTAATACACTATCCATAAACTTCGAAGGAACAGCTAGTACTATATATTCAGTATTATGAAGTGAATCTTTTAGTATGTTTGTGGTTTCGAAATTAGGTAACATTATTTCCTCTGGAAAGTATTTTGTATTTTTACCTACTTTTAACTCAGTAATTTCTTGTTCGTCAATACCGTAAATTACGACCGAATGTCCATTAGTGTGCAGAATTTTAGCGACTGCACTTCCCATTGATCCGGAACCAATTATTGTAACTCTACTCATCTTTATCCTCGTTTTTACTTCTTAATAAGATATTAATCGGTGTTCCTTCAAAATCAAAATTCATTCTTATTTGATTTTCGACATAACGTAAATAACTAAAGTGTGCATAATCTCTATTATTAACATGCAGTACAAAAGTAGGTATTTTAGCTTCTACTTGTTGCATAAATTTTATGTTCAAACGTTTACCTTTAATCGATGATGCAGGATTAACAATTTGCATCATAACTAATACTTCGTTTAATTTGTGAGTAGGGATTTTTCTTTCCATGTTTACTTTTACTTTAACAATGGTATCTTTTAATTTATCTAAACGTTGATTGTATTTAGCACTTATAAATACTATCGGTGCTCAATCAACAAATTTCAGTTCTTCTTTAAGGATTTCTTTAAACTTGCTCATTGTATATGTATCTTTTTCAATCAGATCTCATTTATTAACCACTATAATCAATGGTTTTCTTTGTTCATAAGCAAATCCAATAATACGTTTGTGAAAGTGACTCATATTTTCAGTAGCATCAAGCACTAATAACGTTAAGTCTGATTCTTCTAAAGAGTTTAAAGCTCTCATTAAAGCATAATGTTCAACACTTTCTACAAGTTTTGATTTTCTTTTTATACCGGCTGTATCAATGATTTCGAATTCTTCACCTTTGATTGAAATAATTTCACTAACTGAATCTCTCGTTGTTCCACTTACATCACTCACAATTGAACGATATGAACCAGCTATCGCATTCAGTAAAGATGATTTACCAACATTTGGTTTTCCAAGAATACTCAATTTGAATTTCTTATCTTCATCTTGATTATTTTTATCCACCTTCTCAACGATTGAATCCAGTAATTCCCCAAGACCTTCTCCATGTATTGAACTGATTGCAAATATTTCATCAAACCCAAGTGAATAAAATATTGGGTCAAATATTCCTCTTTGTCCCTCTAATTTATTGACTGCTAAAAGGCATTTTTTATTACTTTTACGCAATAAATTTGCAACGTAATAATCTTCTTTAGTTAAATCTTGTGTTCCGTCTAACATAAATACTATAATACTTGCTTCTTCAATAGCAATTTGCGCTTGAATAGTTATTTGATCTTGCATTTTATCATCAGTAAATACAGTAATACCACCAGTATCCACAATTTTGAAATCTACGCCCGCTCATGATGCTTCATCATAAATACGATCACGAGTAACTCCGGGTGTGTCGTGTACAATGGCTTTTCTTTTGTTAATCAATTTATTGAATAATGTTGACTTACCAACATTTGGTTTTCCTACAATAGCAACTAAATCTTTCATAATTAACCAATCCTTTCTTGAGCTAATTTTTTAATAACTTCATAAACTTGCTCGATTGTCAAATTAGAAGAATCTATTTTGATTGAACCTTCTGAACATATCAATGGGTCTTTTTCTCTATTCATATCTTGTTCATCACGTTCTTTTATTTGTTTTAAAACAATATCATAATCAGAAATTAAACCTAATTCTTTGTTTTGTTCCACTCTTCTTTGTGCCCTTATATTAGCGTCAGCTCATAAAAATATTTTCAATTCAGCATCAGGTAAAATTTTATACGTCGCATCGCGTCCATCAATGATTAGGCCGGGATAAGATTTTGAATATCATTGTAAAAAATTCACAACTCTTTTTCTGATTTTAGGATGAACCGCTACATTAGAAGCTTCTTGTGACACTTCGTCAAGTCTTAATTGTTTTGTAACATTTTCCTCTTTGAAATATCAATTTTCTTTTTCATCAATTTTAACATCTTCAAATCGTCACAATTTAGAAACTGCTTCTTCATTTTTTGTATCAATATTATTTCTTAAGGCTAATAACGCTGTTAAACGATATAGTGATCCACTTGAAATGAAAAAATATCCAAAATGTTTGGCCAAAAGTTGTGCAACACTAGATTTTCCAACTCCACTTGGCCCATCTATTGCGATATTAATTCTTTTCTTCATAAATACTCCCTTATATTGATAATTTGTTTGATGAAACTCGTTTTTTTAAATCATTAATTTCTTCATCTTCTAAAAATTCTTTTTCTATTCTTAGTTTTGTTCTTTTTAAGAGTTCATTATATTCTTTATCATCAATAGAAATTTCGCTCATTAAATTATTGATTTTTTCTATTGCTTGTTTTAATTGAAAATCGTGTTCTTTTTTTATATTTTTTTGTGACTGGTTAATATCAAGTCCTTGTTCAAAACAAAATTCTTTTTCTAAATTTTCAAGTTTTTTTTCAAATTCAGGAACATTTTTTTCAATATAAAAAAATGATTTTTTAAAGTTTTTTTTGTTCCTTTCAATTTGTTTGGAAATTGCATTACGTGATTTTAAATTTATACGATAACCTTGTCAATATTTTTTTCGATTTTCAGCACTCATAATAAAATTTATTATAAATAAAAAAGTTGAATTTTTGGCAAAATACAACATATTATTACCTTGATAAATACAAATAAATCAATATATGAAAAAGTCGATAAAAACTAAATATAAATTTAAGTTTTTTTTATTTATTAAAACTTGACAAAAAAACTTATTAACATCACAATGCTTAGCTAAAAATTTCAAAAAATCACTGATATTAAATTCAAATTAAAAAACGCTAAATATAAATAGCGTTTTTTAAAAGGAAAATTTATCCTTTTTGAACATCCGTTTTTCATTTGTCAAAAGTTTTATCTTTGGTGCTTGATAATACTTCTAAAATCTCTTTTTTTTCTTTTTTAGATAATTTAGGAATGTATGTTCTTATTATTACTATCATTTTTCCTAAGAAGTTTGA